>JALHQU010000054.1 GCA_022841795.1 Fimbriiglobus sp. | reverse complement strand
CACAGAGGGCGGCCCCTACGGAACACGGCGATTTGTAGGGGCCGCCCTCTGTGGCGGCCCGCTGGTCTGGCGATGCCAGACCAGCATTTCGACCGAGCCATTTCCCACCTCCCGCGGCGAAAATAGTTGGCCGCATCTGCCGGCGACGGCACACTACTCTCCTGACGACCCGTTCCCGAGGTCAGGATGACCGCCGCTTCGCTGTTCCGCTCCGTCGCCGCTCCCGCCCCGGATGCCGACCTGCTCAGCCGGTTCCTCGCCGTGCGCGACGAGGCCGCGTTCGCCGAACTGGTCCGCCGGCACGGGCCGCTGGTGTACCGCGTGTGCCGGCGGATCGTCGGGCCGGGTTCGGCCGACGACGCCTTCCAGGCCACGTTCCTCATCCTGGCCACCCGCGGCGAGCGGGTGCAGAAGGCGGCGAGCGTCGGTAGCTGGCTGATCGGTGTGGCCGGCCGGGTGGCCCGGCAGATGCGGCGGCGGGAGTTGCGAAATCAACCCCCTCACCCCCAACCCCTCTCCCACGAGGGGAGAGGGGAGCCAGCAACCGCCGACCTCGCCGCCATCCTCGACGACGAACTCACCCGCTTGCCGGACCGCCTCCGCGGGCCGCTCGTCGCCTGCCTGGTGCAACACCGCACGCACAAGCAAGCCGCGGTCGAACTCGGCGAGAGCGAGCGCACCCTCCGCCGCCGGCTGGACGAGGCGAAGCGGCTGCTCCGCGTGCGGCTGGAACGCCGCGGGGTGGTGCCGGCGGTGGCCGCCGGGCTGGTGAGCGGCGTCGGGTCGGCGTCGGCGAGCGTGCCGCGCGAACTGGCGGATCGGGCGGTGGACCTGGTGTTCGACTTCCTGGCCGGCGGCGTGGCGACGGCGTCCGCCCCGGCGGTGATCGCGAAAGGAGTGAGCATGACCCAGATGTCACGGCTGACGAAGGCGGTGATGGCGTGTGCGGCCGTCGGGCTGACGGCGCTCGGCGTCGGGCTGGCCGGCGACCCGCCGAAGGCGGAGTCGATTCCGGCGGTGGATCGGAGGGAACCGGCGAAGCCGAGCGAACTGGTGGCACCCGACGGCTGGACCGCGACGGTCCGCCAGGCGAAGTCGGAGACGAAGAACTTCGCAGTGACGGCGTCCGACCCGGTGGTGGCGCGGGCGGTGGCGAACGAGGCGGAACACCAGCGGAAGGCGGCGGCCGAGAGGTGGCTGGGCAAGGAGCTGCCGGCGTGGGAGAAGCCGTGCCTCCTTGAGGTGAAGATCGAACCCGCGAAGTCGGCGGGCGTGTCCACGTTCACCTACGGCGACGGCGGGAAACCCCCGAAGTTGACTTCGCTCCGGATGAGCCTGTCCGGTTCGTTCGAGCAGATCCTGCGGACGCAACTGCCGCACGAGGTGACGCACACGGTACTCGCCACGCACTTCGGCAAACCGCTACCCCGCTGGGTGGACGAGGGCATCGCGCTCACCGCCGAAACCTTCCGCGAGCAGGCGGAACACGACATCAGGTGCCGCGAGGTGCTGAACGCCGGCCGCGGCATCCGGCTGAAGCACCTGCTGCCGATGAAGGAGTACCCGCAGGATTTGCCGGTGCTGTACGCGCAGGGGCACTCGCTGGTGCGGTTCCTGCTTTCCCGGCGGGTCGGTGCCGCCCACCTGGACGACGCGAAGAAGGAGTTCAAGTCGAGCGAGCAGGTGCTGATCGTGTTCCTGGAGCAAGGGCTGCGTGAAGGCGGATCGTGGGAGAAGGCGGCCGACGCCGTGTACGGGTTCAAGGACCTGGACGCCATGCAAGAGGCGTGGATCGAGTGGCTGCGGACGCCGGGGTCGTCGCTGGCCGACGCCCTGCCGCCGCGGAGGCCGACGCGCGAGCGGACGGCCGACGACACGCTCATCCCGCCGACGAAGCTGGGGAAGTAGGGTGGCCGACTCCCTCCGGGAGTCGGTACCGACCGTCGGAGACGGTCGGCCACCCGATGGACATCCTACCGCTTCTTCTTCTTCGCCTTCGGCAGGCCCTTCGGCTTGCGGGTGTTGCGTCTCTTGCTCCCCTCTCCCCCCAGGGGCGAGGGGGGTCAATCGCAAATCCAGCATCCGCCGCTGGAGGTCCACCCGCGCCACCTCCGTCCGCACCCGGTCGCCCAGTCGGTACCGTTTCTTGTGCCGCCCGCCCGTCAGGCTGTGGCTGCTCTCGTCGAAGGAGTAGTAGTCGTCGGTCAGCGACGAAATGTGAACCAGCCCCTCGGCCGGGAACCGCTCGGCCTGGGCGAAGAACCCGTACTCGGCCACCCCGGTGATGACCGCGTCGAACTGCTCGCCCAGCCGGGTGCTCAGGTGTTGCAGGATGCGGAGCTTCACCAGCTCCCGCTCGGCCTGCTCCGCCCGCCGCTCCGTCTTCGAGCAGTGGTCGCCCAGCGCCACCAGCTCGGCCTCGTCCGCGCTCGCCTTGCCGGTCTTCACCCAGCGGTCGAGCAGGCGGTGAACTTGCAGGTCCGGGTAGCGGCGGATGGGCGAGGTGAAGTGGCAGTAGTCCTGGAACGCCAGCGCGTAGTGCTCGTCCTGGATCGGGCTGTACGCCGCCTGCTTCAGGCTGCGGAGCAGCGAGTAATGGATGGCGGCGCGTTCCGGCTTGTCGGCGGTGTCGTGCAGCAGGCGTTGCAGTTCGAACCGATCCAGGTGCCGCTTCATCGGGTACCCGAGCAGGGCGGCGAACTGCGAGAAGTCGTACAGCTTGTCCTCGTTCGGCGCCGGGTGGACCCGCCGCAGGAACGGCACCCCCAGCCGGCCGAAGTGTTCGGCCACGGCCACGTTCGCCGCCAGCATGAACTCCTCGATGATCTGGTGGCTCAGGTCGTGCGGGGCGAAGTGCGCGCCGCTCACCTTGCCGAGCGCGTCGTACTCCAGCACCGCCTCCGGCATAGTGAGTTCGAGCGCCCCCCGCTTCATCCGTTTGGCGCGGAGCAGCAGGGCGAGTTGCTTCATGCGGAACAGCATCGGGCGGACGCCGGGGGGCAGCGAAGAACCTACCCCCCCCGGCCCCCCCTCCCTGGGAGGGAAGGGGGGAGAAAGACCCTCTGGCTCCCCCTTCCCTTCAGGGAGGGGGGCGGGGGGGGGTAGGTCGTCGGCCCCACTCAACAACCCCTGCACCTGCTCGTAACTGAACCGCTTCGCGACCTTGATCGCCCCGTTGAAGAACGACACATGCGCCTGTTGCAGGTGCGGGGTGTACTCGATCCGCACCGTCTTCACGTACCGCACCTTCCCCTGTTGCAGGCTGGCCAGCCCGTTCGAGATCACCTCCGGGAACATCGGGATCACCCGCTGCGGCAGGTACACGCTGGTGCCCCGTTTGCGGGCCTCGTTATCCAAATGCCCGCCGGGTTTGCAGAAGTGCCCCACGTCCGCGATGTGGACCGTCAAAATCCAGTGCTGCGTATCCGGGTCGATGGTCACGCTGACGGCGTCGTCGAAGTCCTTCGCGTCCACCGGGTCGATGGTGACGACCGTTTCGCCGGTGAAGTCGGTGCGGCCGTGCAGGTCGGACTCGTTGAACTGGTCGGCCTGTGCCCGCGCCTCGGTCAGCACCTCCTCGGGGAATTCGTCCGGGATGCCGAAGGCGCGGATGACGGTGAGGATGTCCACGCCCGGCTTGGTGAGCGGGCCGAACACCTCGGTGATGACGCCCTCGCCGCGGCTGTCGGCGGTGGGGAACCGCAGCAGGTCGATCTGCACCTTGTCCTGCGGCTTCGCCCCCTTCGCGCCGGGGTCGCCGACGGCCACGCTGTGCGCGAACACGGTGCCGTCCACCCGCACGAACGCCTCGTTGTCCCGCTCGAAGTAGGTGCCGACGAACGTGCGGGTGCTGCGTTCCAGAATCCGCACCACCTCCCCGCGGGCGTTCTCCAGCTTGCTCGCCCGCCGGCTCAGCTTCACCACCACCCGGTCGCCGGTGCTGGCGTCCATCTCGCGGCCTTCGCGGATGAGGATGTCCGCCATCGGCTCCTCGTTGGGCTTGAGGTCCGGGCGGACGAACCCGATGCCCTTGTTCGTGCGGCGGTAGGTGCCGACGACGCTGCCGTGCTGGTCGGCCAGCTTGAGGGTGTTGTTCCGCCCGACCTCGACGCGGCCCTCGTGGACGAGCTGGCGGAGGGTGCGGCGGAACTCGGGGTACTCGGCGTCGCCGACGCTCATCCGCTTCGCCAGCACCTTCGGCTTGAGCGGGGTGTAACTCTGGCGGCCGAGGGCAGCGAGGATGCGGGTGGTGAGATCGGACATGCTTTGCTTATGGTAGGTCGGGTCGAGTCTTCGAGCCGCGACGGGATTTCATTCAGTCTGGAAGGCGGCTGCGGCGTAGCCACCCGCCTTCTCGGCCGAGAGTACAGCCGATACGGCTTCGGCCCAATCGTCAAGGTAGGCCGGGTCAGCGGAGGTACCATCGGGTAGGAGCGACAGACTGCCGAGCAACGCGCCGATTTCGTCCGTCGGGCCGCGCTCGTAGTGACAGCGAAGGAACTCGAACATCGCGAAGTAGGCTTGTTGCTTCGTCAGTCGCAGATCCGGGTCATTCATGACGGGAACCCTTGCGAAGCCCCTCACACCAGATGGTCTTGATTCCGGACGCCGCGGAGCGGCCGTCGGGTGTAGCCCAGGGCGGAAGCCCTGGGAAGCGGTGTTCAACACCGCCCCGCCCCGGAGGGGCCGGCGACGAACATGCGCCGCCGGCCCCTCCGGGGCGGGGTACATCCATTCCACCAACCCAGGGCTTCCGCCCTGGGCTACGGTCGACGGCCGCTCCGCGGCGAAAAACAGGGGCCGACATCACTGACCGGCGTACTCACTCCGCCGAACTCGGCATCAACAGCCAGGATCGCAACTCTCCATACTGTTAGACCCCGCCGCCGCCCGCCGGGTTCACTCGTCGTCCTTCAGGTCGCGGAACAGGTCGGGTTTGCCGAACTGGGTGGGGTCGAACGTGCCGCGGGTTTCGGACTCGAGCATCCGGATCCGCGCGTCCATCTCCCGCAGCTTGTGCTGCAGCTCCTGCAGCCGGGTGATCGGGTCGTCCTTCGGCCGCGGGCGGGGCACCTCCGGGTAGCCCAACTGCCGCTGGAGGGCGGCGAACAGGAACAGCGGGTCGCGGCCCCGGCTGGCCTTGGCGATCTTCCCCTCCCGGTCGCCGAACAGCGGGGGCAGCGACGGCACGAACCCCGGGTCCCGCCGCCGCTGGTCGGCCGGGTACAGCTCCGACCGCAGGTACACCAACTCGGCGAACTCGACCATGCCGATCTGCCGGCGGATCATGTTCGCGTTGTCCCGCCACGCCTGCGGGTAGAACGGCTCCTCGCTCATCGCGACCAGCCCGTCCTCGTACCCCAGCTTGTTCCGGGTGATGACCTCGAACTGGTACACGAACAGGCCGGAGTGGGTGGGGGTGCCGGCCTTGTACGCCGCCTCGCGCTCCAGCACCAGCAGGGCGGACTGGAACGGGAACTTCCGCTTGTCGTCCTCCGACTGGCGGGCGACGAACCGCTGGAACGGGGTGAAGTAGTGCGGCAGGTTGGCGAACCCGGACGACAGCAGCCCGCTGTGCTTCAGCTCGGTGGACAGGAACTGCACGGCCATCGGCAGGCGGGTGGTGGTGAGCAGTTCCTCGGCGATGCCGTTCAGCACCTCCTGGGCGGCGTGGTTGGCCTCCAGCCGCTCGCGGAAGACGCGGAAGAAGTACGCCTGCTCGACGCACTCGTCGCGGTCCGGGGGCGTGCCGTCGGTCATACCGGCATGGTACGGGAACGGCGGGAGGAATTCGCCGGTGGCACGGTCTGAGAGTGGTCGGCACACTCCGTGTGCCGTTGCTGGTTCACGGCACACGGAGTGTGCCGACCACTCTCAAGGCACAGGCCGGGAACGGTGGCGCGGGTGGTGCCGATTCTCGGGTGGCGCGGGTGGCGCGGGGTGCGCAGGCGGCGCGGTCGGCGGGGGCGGGGATTTGGGGGGAAGGGGACGCAGGGCGGTCGGCGCGGGGGCGTTCGTTCGGCAGGATAACGACAGTTGATTGACTGCCCCGTTTGCCCCGAGTTCTCACCCAGGACGCACACCCGGCGAGGTGAAGGATGAACCCGTTGCTCCGATTCGCGGTCGCCCTCGGCCTGACGGCCGGGGCCCTCGGCCTGCCCGCCGCGCGGGCGTTCCACTGCGGCCTGTGCCGGTACCCGGCGCCGGTCGTCGCCCCGGCCCAGTGCGCGCCGGCTGCGCCCCAGGTGGCGTACCGCACGGTCACGGAGTACGTGACCGAGACGCACCAGCGGCCGGTGTCCCGCACCGTGTACCAGCCGCAGACGGTCACCCGCTACCGCCCGGTGTACGACACGGTGACGGAGGCGGTGCCGTACACCACCCACCGCACGGTGGTCGAGCCGCACGAGCAGGTGCAGACGTACACGGTCAACCGGCCGGTGTACGAGACGCACATGCAGGAGCAGCGGTACACGGTCAACCGGCCGGTGTACCGCGACGTGGTTGAGCAGGTGCCGTACAGCACCTACCACCCGGTGTACGAGAATCACGTGCGGCAGGTCACCCGCACCGTCAACCGGCCGGTGGTGAACGAGTACACCGAGCCGGTGCAGTACACCGTCAACCGCCGGGTGTACGAGACGCACACCCAGGAGCGGACGTACACGGTGAACCGGCCGGTGGTGAACGAGTACCAGGAGCCGGTGCAGTACACGGTCAACCGGCCGGTGTACGAGCAGCACGTCCGGGACGTGCCGTACACCACCTACCGGCAGGTGCGGGAACCGTACCAGGTGCCGGTGAACTACACCACCTACCACCCGGTGTACGAGCAGCACGTCCGCGAGCAGCGGTACACCCACTGGCGGACCGAGACGCAGACGTACCAGGAGCCGGTGAGCTACACCACCTACCGCCAGGAGGTGCAGCAGCACGTGCGGCAGGTGCCGATCACCCGGTACCGCACCGAGACGGATTACGTCACCCAGAACCGGGTCAGCTATGTGATCGAACCCGTCACCACCCAGCGGACGATCCAGGTGGAAGTGGGCGAGTGGCAGACGGTGACGGAGACCATCCCCGGCCCGGTGGTGACGCGGCGGGTGCAGCTGCCCGGCACCAGCACGTTCGACCCGTGCACCTGCACCACCCACTACTGCCCCGGCCAGGTGGTGTGCGAACAGGTCCAGTGCCCGCCGCGGACGGTGTGCAAGCGGGTGTACTGCCCGCGGACTGAGTGCCGCACGATCACCGAGACGCACTGCGTGCGGAAGGCCGTCTGCACCCCGGTGCAGGTGCCGGTGACGCGGTGCGTGCCGTACACGGAAGTGATCTGCGTGCCGTACACCACCTGCCGGGTGGTGCCCGAGACCTGCACGCGGACGGTGACCCGCACCCGGTGCATCCGCATCCCGGAAGAGCAGGTGCGGCAGATCCCGTACACCACCTGCCGGATGGAAGCCCAGCAGCACAGCTACACCTGCACCCGCTACCGCTGCTACACGGTGCCCGAACACCACGTCCGCCAGGTGTGCTACACCACCTGCCGGATGGTGCCCGAGACGCACACCCGGTACGTCTGCCGCCGCGTGTGCAGCTACGTGCCGGAAACCCGCACCGTGAGCGTGCCCGTCACCACCTGTCGCGTGGTGCCCGAAGTATGTACACGGTACGTCACCCGCCGCGTGTGCAGCTACGTGCCCGAAACGTATGTGCAGAACATCCCGTACACCACCTGCCGGATGGAGAAGCG
The DNA here is from genome assembly GCA_022841795.1 of Fimbriiglobus sp. GTDB lineage: Bacteria > Planctomycetota > Planctomycetia > Gemmatales > Gemmataceae > JALHQU01. Next base: position 25,413 of record JALHQU010000054.1, on the reverse strand, counting down.
GGATCACGTCCGCACCGTCTGTCGGCGGGTGTGCGAGTACGTGCCGGAGGAGTGCGTGCGGCAGGTGCCGGTCCGCACCGTCCGGTACGAGGCCGAGCAGTGCCAGCGGGTGGTGCGGTACCACACCTGCCGCACCGTCACCGAGCAGCACGTGCGGTACGTGAACCGCACCGTCTGCCGGACGGAGGCGTACCAGGAGTGCCAGATGGTGCCGACGACGGTGTGCGAGATGCAGACGTACACGGTGTGCAAGCCGGTCACGCGGTGCGTGCCGGTGTGCCTGCCGACGTGCGAGTGATCCGTCCGCTGTGACCCCCTCCGCAACACCCGCCCCCCGGCGGGTGTTGTGCTTTTCCGGGGCGTGCGGTTCGTAAAGTAACCCGGCGAACGGCGCGACGTGAGTCCGCCGGTGGTTTTTGGTGAACCGGCGGCGTCAGCCGCCTGGGTGGGATCCCACCCGACGGGCTGACGCCCGCGGTTCACCCAGAACCGGCGGACTCACGTCGCGCCGTTCGCCATCCTACGGTGCCACCATGCTCCGCGTCGGGGCGGTCAACTACCTGAACACCAAACCCCTCATCGAGGGGCTGACCGACTTCGCGCCGAGCATCGACCTCACCCTCGACCTGCCCAGCCGCCTCGCCGACCGGATGGCCCGGAACGAACTGGACGTCGGCCTGATCCCGGTGGTCGAACTGCTGCGGGCCGGGAACTACACGTTCATCCCGGACTGCGGCATCAGCAGCCGCGGGCCGGTGCTGAGCGTGACGTTGTTCAGCCGCGTACCGTGGGCCGAGATTCGTAGCGTGAGCCTGGACGAGGGCAGCCGCACCAGCGCGGCGCTGACGAAGGTGCTGCTAGAGACCTCACCCCCCGGCCCCCTCTCCAACGTGGGGAGGGGGTGTTCAACGGCCGGACCTTATGGGCCGAATGGGTTCTCCAATCACGATGGCGACTTGAACACCCCCTCCCCACGTTGGAGAGGGGGCCGGGGGGTGAGGTCTATTCAATACCACCCGCTGCCGATCGACCGCCCGGCGGACGACGTGCCCACCGACGCGGTGCTGCTCATCGGCGACCGGGCGATGAAGGCGTGCCTGCCGGGGTTCCCGTTCAGCTACGACCTCGGCCAACTGTGGCACGAGCAGACCGGCCTGCCGATGGTGTTCGCCGTGTGGGCGGTGCGGCCGGGGGTCGAACTCGGCGACGCCGAGTTCGCGTTCGCCAAAGCCAAGCGGCACGGGCTGGGTCGGTCCGGGGTGATCGCGGCGCGGGAGGCGAAGGCGCTCGGCCTCGACCCCGGGTACGTCCGCCGCTACTTCGACACCATCATCCGTTACGACCTGGGCGAGGGCGAACTGGCCGGGCTGCGGCGGTTCGCCCAACTGGCCGGCGAACTTGAATTGGCGCCGAAGGGGGTTCCACTTGTCCGCTACCATCGACCACATCCTGTCCAAAGCCGTTGACGGCGTTCGCCTCACCCGCGAGGACGGCGAACAGTTGATGGCCTGCCGCGACCTGCACAAGCTGGGGCGGGCGGCGCACGCCGTCACGATGCGGCTGCACCCCGAGCCGTACCGCACGTACAACATCGACCGCAACATCAACTACACCAACGTGTGCGCGGCGGTGTGCGACTTCTGCGCGTTCTACCGCAAGAGCGGCGACACCGACGCCTACGTCCTGCCCCGCGAGGAGCTGTACCAGAAGATCGAGGAGACGATCGCGCTCGGCGGGGATCAGGTGCTGATGCAGGGCGGGATGCACCCGAGCCTGAAGCTGGAGTGGTACGAGGAGCTGCTGCGGGACCTGCGGGCGAAGTTCCCGACGGTGAATTTGCACGCCTTCAGCCCGCCGGAGATCTGGCACTTCCACAAGCTGAACAAGCTGCCGCTGGAAACGGTGCTGCGGCGGCTGAAGGACGCCGGGCTGGGCAGCCTGCCGGGCGGCGGGGGCGAAATCCTGGTCGATCGGGTGCGGAAGCAACTCACCAAGAACAAGGCGCTGGCGGACGAGTGGATCGAGGTGTGTCGGGTGTGGCACAAACTCGGCGGGAAGGGGTCGGCGACGATGATGTTCGGCCACATCGAGACGGACGCCGAACGCATCGAACACCTGGACCGCATCCGCAGTTTGCAGGACGAGACCGGCGGGTTCACCGCGTTCATCTGCTGGACCATGCAGCCGGGGCACAAGATGGCCGAGTTCCCCGAACACGGGGCGTTCGAGTACCTGCGGACGCAGGCCGTCGCCCGGCTGTACCTGGACAACGTGCCCAACATCCAGTCGTCGTGGGTGACGCAGGGGGCGAAGATCGGCCAGGTCGCGCTGTTCTTCGGGGCGAACGACATGGGCAGCCTGATGATCGAGGAGAACGTGGTGGCGTCGGCCGGCACGGTTCACTACTTGACGCTGGAACAGATCCGCCGCAGCATTTCGGAGGCCGGGTGGGAACCGCGGCAGCGGGACGTGTTCTACCGGCTGATCGACGACCGGCCAGCCAGCCAAGTAGCCGGCCCACGCCGTGGGCCGGAACCGCTCCCGCTCACGGCGTGAGCGGGCTACTTCGGACCGTCGGCGGCCGTACACTACCGGCATGAGCGACTTCGACGACCGCGACCCGGATCCGGCCGAGACCCGGCACGTCCTCCGCCAGGTGGCGGCGTACCGCGACCGCTGCGAGCTGGTCCGCCGCAAGAGCACCCACGCCCTCATCTGGGGCGGGGTGATGGTCGGCATGTGGTACTTCCTGTTCCCGGACAGGTTCAAGTTCTCCGAGTACGGGCTGATCCACCTCGGGCTGGGCCTGCTGGAGTTGTCCGTCGGCGTGCTCAACCGCTTCTGGCCGACGGTCGAGGGCATCCTGCTGGACGGGCTGGTGCTGTTCGCGTTCGGCCTGTGGAACGTGGTGCGGCACGTGCTGGTGTGGCAGAAGGTGATGCCCCCGCCGGCCAACCCGGTACTCACCTTCTTCGGCGCGTACTGGATGTTCCTCGGGCTGCAGTCCGCCCGCGAGTACTTCCACCTGCGGGCGGCGATGCCGTCCCGCCCGACCCGCGAACACCTCCGCTGGTTCGACGGGCTGGTGCGGGAGCTGCGGCACGCCGACCCGCGGGACGACGCCTCCGCCCTGGCGATCCCCACCGACCCGTTCCTCACCGGCAAGCTGCTCGGCGACAACGCCTTCTTCCTCGACCCGAACGGGCACGTGATCATCGCCGCCCGCCGGGACGTCACCCTGGAGCGGGTGGAAGCCGACGACCCGGAGCGACCGCCGCGGGGGTACCTGTCCGTTGAGGGCGCCGAGTACCCGCCGTTCAAGCTGAGCGAGGCGAACTGGAACAACTACGTGGCGTGGAAGCGGGAGGGGGGCGAAGACCCGCTGGCGGCCGCCGAGACCCCGCCGCCCGCCCGCCCGGCGGGGTGACCCACCCTCGCACCCTCGTTCCCACGCTCCGCGTGGGAACGCAAGTCCGCGACGCTCCGCGTCGCCTTCAAGCTCCGACGCGGAGCGTCGGACCCGTGTGTTCCCACGCAGAGCGTGGGAACAAGTAGAGGTGTCCCATGCGTCCCGCCCTCGTCCTCCTCCTGTTCGCCCTGCCGGCCCTCGCCGCCGACCCGCCGAAGGCATCGAAAGACCCGGTCGGCCTGTGGCTCGGTGTCCTCAAGGTCGGGCCGCTCGACCTGCGGCTGGCGTTCCAGATCGACCGCGGCAAGGATGAGAAGCTGTCCGGCAAACTGATCAGCCTGGACCAGAACCGGGTGGAAGTGCCGCTGAAGGCGGTGACGTTCGCCGACGGCAAACTGACCCTCGACCTGGGCGAGGGTGCGGCCGGGGCGTCGTTCGTGGGCAAGATGGACGAGAAGGGGGGGAGCTTCGCCGGCGAGTTCAAACAACTCGGGAACCCGTTCCCGCTCACCCTGGATCGGATCGACAAGCTGCCGAGCATCAACCGCCCGCAGACGCCGAAAGCCCCGTTCCCGTACCCGTCCGAGGACGTGACGTTCGAGAACGCCGGGGCGAAGATCACCCTGGCCGGCACGCTCACGCTGCCGAAGGGGGACGGGCCGTTCCCGGCGGTGGTGCTGGTGAGCGGGTCCGGCCCGCAGGACCGGGACGAGACGCTGTTCGACCACAAGCCGTTCCTGGTGCTGGCCGACCACCTGGCGCGGAACGGCATCGCCTGCCTGCGGTACGACGACCGCGGCATCGGCAAATCCAAGGGCAAGTTCGCCGACGCCACCTCCGCCGACTTCGCCACCGACGCCCACGCCGCGGTGACGTACCTGAAGGGGCGGAAGGAGATCGACGGCAAGCGGATCGGCATCGCCGGGCACAGCGAGGGCGGGATCATCGCCCCGCTGGTGGCCGCCGCCCACCCGGCGGACGTGGCGTTCATCGTGCTGCTGGCCGGGCCGGGCATCTCCGGCGAGCGGATCATGTACCAGCAGGCGTTCGACTTCGCCAACCAGCTCGGGGAGAAGACGACCGAGAAGGAGGTGCAGGAGTTCGTGGACGCGGTCATGCCCGTCATCCGGGACGCCAAGACGACGAAGGAGGCGACGGAGAAGCTGACCGCGGTGATGAACAAGTTCGCGGCCGAGGAGAAGGACGAGGCGAAGCGGAAGCGGGCGGAGGGCGGGGTGGCGATGTCGGTGGCCCGACTAGCCGACCCGTGGTTCCGCTGGTTCGTGCTGCACGACCCGGCCCCGACGCTGGAAAAGGTCAAATGCCCGGTGCTGGCGGTGATCGGCGAGAAGGACCTGCAGGTGAAGGCGAAGCCGAACCTGGAGGCGATCGAGTCGGCGCTCAAGAAGGGCGGGAACAAGCAGTTCAGGTGCGTCGAGTTGAAGGGGCTGAACCACCTGTTCCAGCCGTGCAAGACGGGCCTGCTGTCCGAGTACGGGCAGATCGAGGAGACGTTCGCCCCGGACGCGCTCAAGCTGATCTCGGACTGGGTGAGCGAGCGGAAGTGAGGGCGGGCAAGCGAAGAGTTCACCACAGAGCCACAGAGAGCACCGAGGAGCACCGAGAAGAACAAGATTGGGGTCAAGACAGAAAGGCACGAGGAAGACAGAGAGGGTGTCTCCTGTCTTCCTCGTGCCTTTTGATTTCGACCTGTTTCGTGTCTTCCTCGGTGCCGCTCGGTGCTCCCTGTGACTCTGTGGTGAGCTCTTCGTCTTCTGGGTGAACTCTTCCGCCTTAACTCGCCGGGCGGCTGCTGCGGAAGCTCTGCAACACCTCGTGCAGGTCCTGGGTGACGCACACCTCGTCGTCCAGGAAGTCCTTCAGCCAGATGAAGTTCATCTTCTGCGCCATCGACACCAGCGGCAGCAGGTCGCCCAGCCGCACCCGCACGTCCGGTGACGGGGTGCCCAGTTCGTCGGCGTCGTCCAGCTCGGTTTCGTACCCGCGGTACAGGCGGAGATGGGTTTTCGTCATCGCAAGCCCTCCTTGAGAGCGAGACCGCCGCGGGCGCCTGCGGCATCGCATCTGACTTCGACCGGCCGCGTTCGCCCTCTGCACCCGGAACCGCCCGCCGGCCCGAATTCCGCCGCCGGGTTGGTAAGATGTTGCGCGTGCGGGGGTGGTCTGGCTCGCGGGGGAGTTCGTCATGGCGACGGTGGCGGTTCTCGGGGCCGGCGGGTGGGGCACGGCGATGGCCGTGCTGCTGGCCAAGCGGCCGGACGTGAGCGTGCGGCTGTGGGCGGTGCGGGAACAGTCCGGCCGGGAGCTGATCGAGTCCCGCGAGAACAAGCGGCTGCTGCCCGGCGTGCGAATCCCGGATTCGGTTCAAGTCACCACGTCGGAGGAGGAAGCGACGGCCGGGGCGGACGCCTGGATTCTGGCCGTGCCCACCGCGTACCTGCGATCGACCCTCCAGCGGTTGACGCCGTTCGCCACCCCGGACACGCCGGTAGTCAGCCTGAGCAAGGGGCTGGAGATCGACACCTTCCGCCGGCCGACGGAGATCGCCGCCGAGGTGCTGGGCGTGACCCGGCTGGCCGCCCTGAGCGGGCCGAGCCACGCCGAGGAGGTGGCCCGCGGGCTGCCCACCTCCGTGGTGGCCGCCAGCCCGGACGCGGAACTGGCCGCGTGGGTGCAGCGGGTGGTCGGCGGCGACCGCTTCCGGGTGTACACGAACGCGGACCTGATCGGCGTCGAGATCGCGGGGGCGCTGAAGAACGTCCTCGGCATCGCCGCCGGCATCTGCGACGGGCTGAAGTTCGGCGACAACGCCAAGGCCGCGCTGCTCACCCGCGGGCTGGTGGAGATGCAGCGGTTCGGGGTGGCGCACGGGGCCGACCCGGACACGTTCCACGGGCTGGCCGGGGTGGGCGATTTAATCACGACGTGCTTCAGCCCGCACGGGCGGAACCGGCGGGTGGGCGAGCGGCTCGGCCGCGGCGAACCGCTGGCGGACGTGACCGCCGGGCCGCAGGTGGCCGAGGGGGTGTTCACCGCCCGCAGCGTGTTCGAGCGGGTGACGCGGGCCGGGCTGGACGCGCCCATCTGCGCGGGCGTGTACCGGGTGCTGTACGAGGGGCTTTCCCCGCTCGACGCGGTGCAGGGGCTGCTCGACCGGCCGCAGAAGGGGGAGGCAAAGCTATGAGGTTTCAGAACGGCACGCGGATGACGCGGATTTCAGCGCGGATCAACACGGATCAAGCAGTTAACCACAGAGACACAGGGACACAGAGAAACCAAACGGGAGGGTGAAAACACAGCATTCTTTCGTCCTCTCTGTGCCTCTGTGTCTCTGTGGTTCGTCTTCTGACTCTGATCCTCTTCATCCGCGCTGAAATCCGCGTCATCCGCGTGCCCTCTTTTCGGAGGTCGGGACTTCGATGCTGCAAGTCGCGTTCAAAGAGTGGGCGGCGGTGTGCCGGGCGCTGGCGGCCGGGCAACAATCGGTCATCCTCCGCAAGGGCGGGATCGCCGAGGTGGGCGGCGAGTTCCGCCCCGAACACGCCCGCTTCCTGCTGTACCCGACGCACTTCCACGAGCAGCAGCGGCTGGGCATCAAGCCGGAGTTCCTGCCGCTGTTGGACGCGGCTGAGGCGGAACGCCCGCCGTTTGGCGTGGTGCGGATCAGCCACTGGGCGGAAGTGACGGCGGTGCGGTTCGCGGACCAGTTGGCCGACGTGCTGGCCCTCGACGACCGGCACATCCTGAGCGAGGAGACGGTGCGGCAGCGGTTCGCCTACCGCCGGCCGGGGCTGTACATCCTGGACGTGATTGTGCGACCGCTGCCATCGCCCGTGGAGATCACCGAAACCCCGGAGTACGCCGGGTGCAAGACGTGGGTGGAGTTGGCCGACGCGGTGGCGGTTGTGTAGGGGCCGCCCGCCGGGCGGCACCCCGGGTGGCCGACTCCCTCCGGGAGTCGGCGCCGACCGTCGGAGACGGTCGGCCACCCGTGCCGGGTGCCACTCGGTTCGCGGCATCTACTTGAGAGCGCCGACGGCTTCCCGTGTAGCCGGTGTTCCTTCGCTCCGCTCCTGCTCCCGCTTCAGGCTGCGGTCGAAGAGGAACGTGGCGATCGGCGGGAGGGACACCAGCCCGGCCACCACCGCCCGGCCGACCGACCACTTCCGCACCACCCACACGTTCAGCACCGCCAGGCAGTACAGCACCCACAGCCCGCCGTGGACCGACCCGACGACGGTGACGGCCCAATCCTGCTTCGCCAGATGCTTGAGCGGCATGGCGACGAAGAACAGCAGCACCGCCGAGGTGCCCTCGATCAGCCCGATCAACCGCAGGCGGCCGAGCGCGGTCCGGAAGTGCATGGACGATTCCGTGGTGCAGGTTCGGGTGGAGAAAGTGTATGATCCGCGCGTTTTCCGTGGCACCGGCGGCCCGCCGGTGTTCCCACCCACCGGCGGGCCGCCGGTGCCACGGAAGAGTTACTTCGCCGCGGTGATCTGCGACACCACCAGCACCGGGTCCTTCATCCCGTCCGGCTTCGTCTCCTCCCCGGACACCTCCACCCACCGCCCCTCGTACCGCTCCAGGTCCACCCCGCCGGACACTACATAGTGGCGGGTGTACCCGCGGCTGTCGGTCAGCACGAACGCCGTCCGGTTGCCGATCTTGAACCGCGTCTGCTTCAGGTAGCCCGCGGCCGTGTTCGCCTTCTTCTCCTCCCGCGGCGGTTCCGCCCGCGGCGGCGGGGACGCCGGCCGGGGCAGCGGGTCCGCCGGCGGCTGCAGTTCCGTCTTCGGCTGGGTCGGGGCGGACGGCGGCCGCCACGCGGTGCCGCCCAACTCGTCCCGGCTGCCGTTCTTCATCAGGTAGATGCGGTCGTAGCACAGGTTCGCCAGGTCCGTGTCCTTGTTCGGCCCCTCCTTGCTCACCTCGTCGGCCGTCTGCTTGTACAGCTTCTCGGCGGTGGCGATGTCCCCGTTCCCGCGGGCCTGCTCGGCCGATCGGAACGTCGGGTGGTAATTCGGGAAGTCGTCCCGCTTGGACTTCGCCCCGCCCGGCACGCTCAGCGTCCAGTCCCCGTTCCGCCCGCCGGCCGGGTCGGCCGACGCCGGCGGCGGTTGGGTGCCCGGCAGCGGCTTGTTCTCGCTCGCCCCGGCCTTCACCACGAACCCGGCGGGGGAACTGCCGCTCAGTTCCACCGCGTCCCGCCGCACGAACCGGAAGTCGTCGGCCGGGGCGACGATCGGGTACCAGCTCATCTCCAGGTCGTCGCCGTCCGCTTTCGCCTTCACCTTCGCGCCGATCACCTGCACGATGGTGCCCTCGGGCAGCTTCGTCCGCTGCACGTTCAGCGGGCGGGGCACGCCGACGGCGCCGGCCCGGATCGGCGCTTCCGCCCCCTTGTCCGCCCGCACCACGGCGTTGAACGGCGGTTTCGGCGGCCCGTCCAAATTCACCGCCGGCAGCTCGACCCGCACGGCGCTGATCCAGCTGACCGACCCGGACGGCGGCGACACGGCCAGCCAGTCCGCCCCTTCGGGGGCCACCACCGTGACGAACCCGCCGGGGTCGAGCACGCCGGTGTCCGGGCTGAGGTCGCCGGGGGCGGCCTTCACCACCGCCCGCACCTTCACCCGCGCCAGCGTGGGCGAGGTCTGGGCGAGCGCCAGCGTCGGGGCGAGGGCGAACGCGACGACGAGACAAGCCGGGCGCATCGGTCGGCCTCCGGGGGCCGCGGGGTCAAAGGTGAACGCAAGGAACCGCCGGGTATACCGCACCGCGGGCGGGGGTCAAGGCGGGGTGCGCGGGGGAAGACCTCACCCCCCGGCCCCCTCTCCAAGGTGGAGAGGGGGAGACTCTTCGCCGCGACCTCCGGGAGCGGTGGCAGCTCAGCCGCTCCCGGAGGTCGCGGCGAAGACCGGAGGCGTCCCGCCGTTGAACACCCCCTCTCCACTTTGGAGAGGGGGCCGGGGGGTGAGGTCTTCGGAGCCACCACCGGCGGACTCACGTCGCGCCGTTCGCCATCAAACCCTCGTCCGAACCGCCCGTCGCCGCCGTATAACAACCCCCGTCCGTGAAACCCGATCCGCCGGCGGGGTGTAATTCCCGTGCCGGCGGCGGGTTGTTCGTGGGGCCGGCCATTCCCGAGGAAGGTGCATCGCATGCGTCCGAACCTGTTCGCCCCGCTGATCGCCGTGCTTGCTTCGGTTGGGGTCGCCGCCGCCGGGAAGGTGGAAGCCCCGGTCCCGCAGCCGGCGGCCTACGCCGGGGTCGGCCGCATGGCCCCGGACCTGACCGCCAAGACGGTCGCCGGCACCGAGTTCAAGCTGAGTGCGGCGCTGAAGGACCGCAAGGCGGTGGTGGTTGCCGTCACCAGTTCCACCTGCCCGCTGAGCAAGAAGTACCTGCCCACCCTGGCGGCGCTGGAGAAGGAGTTCGGCGACAAGGCGGCGTTCGTGCTGCTCGCCCCGATCGGCACCGACACCCCCGCGGACCTGAAGGAACTGGTTGGCAAAGCGGGGATCAAGGCCCCGGTCATCCACGACGCCGACGGCAAGCTGACCGCCGCCCTCGGCGCCGCCTCCACCACCGACCTGTTCGTGATCGACGCCAAACGCACGGTGGTGTACCGCGGGGCGGTCGATGACCAGTACGGGCTGGGGTACAGCAAGGACGCGGCCATCCACACCTACGCCAAGGACGCCCTCGCCGCGGTGCTGGCCGGCCAGGAGCCGAAGGTGCCCGCCACCACCGCCCCCGGCTGTGCCCTGGATTTGCCGAAGGCCGAAGCCGCCGCCAAGCCGACGTACCACCGCGAAGTGGCGCGAATCGTCCAGCAGAATTGCCAGGAGTGCCACCGCAAGGGCGGGGTCGGGCCGTTCACCCTGGATTCCCGGGCCGACGTGATCGCCCACAAGGGGATGATCAAGAAGGTGCTGGCCGACGCCACCATGCCGCCGTGGCACGCGGTCGGGCCGAAGCCGGGCGAGTTGCGGACGTTCAAGAACGACCGCAGCCTGCCGGATGCGGACCGGGACGCCCTGCTGGCGTGGCTGGCCGACGGCGGCCCGGAGGGCGACGCCGCTGACGCCCCCCTGCCCCGCACCTACCCGGACGACTGGGCGATCGGCAAGCCGGACCTGATCGTGCAGGTGCCCGAGCCGATCGCGGTGAAGGCCACCGGGGTGATGAAGTACCAGACGGTGCTGGTCGAGACCGGGCTGACCGAGGACAGGTGGATGCGGGCGGCCGAGATCCGCCCGACCGACGCCAGCGTGGTGCATCACGTGCTGGTGTTCGTCATCCCGCCGCACCTGGCGAAGATCCCGAAGGCCGGCGAGGGGCAGGGGTTCTTCGCCGCGTATGTGCCGGGGAACAACCACCAGATCCTGCCCGACGGGTTCGCCCGCAAGATCCCGAAGGGGTCGCTGGTCAAGTTCCAGATCCACTACACGCCGAACGGCACCGCCACCAAAGACCAGGTGCGGGTGGGGTTCAAGTTCACCACCGACCCGCGGTACGAGGTGCGGGTGCTGCCGGTGGCCCAGCCGAAGATCGAGATCCCGCCGGGGGCGGACGCCCACAAGGAGGTGGCCGAGTTCAAGCTGCCGGTGGAGGGCACGGTGACGGCCGTCAGCCCGCACATGCACGTCCGCGGGAAGGCGTGCAAGTACGAGGCGGTGCTGCCGGGCGGGGAGACGAAGCTGCTGCTGGACGTGCCGCACTACGACTTCAACTGGCAGCACCGCTACCAGTTCGCCCAGCCGGTGACACTGCCGAAGAACACCACCGTGCGGTTCACCGTGTGGTACGACAACAGCGACAAGAACCCGGCCAACCCGGACCCGAAGGCGACGGTCAAGTGGGGGCCGCAGACGTTCGAGGAGATGATGCTCGGGTACACCGAGTTCTACATCCCCGCCCTGCCGCTGAAAGCGGAGAAGAAGTAGGGGCCGGGTGGCCTTCCGGGTGGCCGACTCCCTCCGGGAGTCGGCACCGACCGTCGCAGACGGTCGGCCACCCGAGGGACCGCCCGCACGATCACCCCGCCAACGTGTCCCACCGGAACGGGCGGCGGCCCGGGCGTTGCCTCGAAAAGATGTACCGCCGGATGTCCTCGGCCACCGCCCGGTGGCCCCGCTCGGCGATGTCCGCCGGCGTACACCACCCGTCGCCGGGGTACAGCAGCTCCGCCGGGTAGCCGTCCCAGACGCGGATGACGAACGCCTCCGACCCGTCCGCCCGCGGGTACACGAAGTACACGTCACGGATGAGAGCGGCGGCGTATTCGAGTTGGAACCGGGTGTCCGGGTCTCGCTCCACGCCGGCGGCGTGGTCCAGGTCCGGCAGCAGGTCGCTCAGGATGAAGCAGCGGGCGACGTTCGCCGCCACCTGCCGCACCCGCTTGCTGCGGTCGGTCAGCCTTTGGCGGACGAGTTCGACGCAGAACGCCTTCGGCAGGCCGTCGTGGACCAGGCCGAGCGCCCGCACCCGCAGGTTCGCGCGCCCCGACCCCATCAGATCGGCGATTTCCCGATGAGTTTTGGTCGGTGGCTTGGGATGTGTCATCGGAGGTTGCTCGGTCGGCTTCGGCGGCATTCATCCGAAAAGAGGGTCGGCTTTCGTTGGTGTCCGGCCTTCAGGCCGTTCTTCACTCGACAGAAGACGGGCTGAAGCCCGGACACCAGCGCAGACACCTACTTCTTCTTCGGCGGGGCGGTGGCGGTGCGGAACCGGGTGACCACCTTCGGCGGGTTCAGCCGGCGGACCGACTCCCGCATCCACTCCTCTGAAACCGGGTGATCCGACACGAACACCATGAGCGTCACCGCCTCCCGCGCCGCCCCGGTGCCGAAGTACCCGTCGGCGTCGAGCGCCGCCAGCGTGTCGGTGAGCAGGGTGAACCCCCAGTTCAGGTCGTCGGTCCCGGCCTGCACGCACGCGGCGTGGTACCGGGGGCGAATGTCGTCCCACCAATCCTTGCCACCGCCGCCCGGCATCGGCACCGATCCCACGGCCGTCGCCCACCACTCGTCCGGGCAGTACCGGCGGAACCCGGCCTCGGCGGGGGTCTTCGACGGCCGTTTGCCCTCCTGCCGGGCGTTCGTCTCCTCCGTGTGGCACACCGGCTGGAGCGCCTCCCCGAACGGGCTGGCCTCGATCAGAGCGTAGGCGTAGACGGTCTGGCCGGCGACGGCCTGGCGGCACAGGTCGAACGCCAGCCGGGTCGCCCCGATCAGGTCTTTCCGCAGCGCGGCCAGTTCTTTCGCGGTCATCGCCAGTCCTCCGGTGGTCGGTGCCTCACACCGTACCCGACCGGCGGGCGGAAACAAACCTCCGTTTTCGGTTGACACCGGCCCCCCCCTGGGCACTCTAATGGGTATCCCCCGGAGGGTCCGCCATGCGCCGTTCCGTTCTCCGGTCGCTCACGCTCCCGGCTCGCCGACCGGGGTTCACGCTCATCGAGCTGCTCGTCGTCATCGCCATCATCGCCGTGCTGATCGGCCTGCTGCTGCCGGCCGTACAGAAGGTGCGGGAGGCGGCGGCCCGGATGCAGTCGGCCAACCACCTGAAGCAGATCGGGCTGGCCGCCCACCACTTCCACGACGTGGAGAACAAGCTGCCGCCGAGCGTGGGGTGGAACAACGGCACCCGCAAGGCTGAGCCGAACACCATGGACGGGTCAGCCCACTACCACCTGCTGCCGTACCTGGAGCAGCAGAACCTGGTGAACGCCTCGCTCGGCCAACTGAGCGGGCGGGTGCTGCGACTCCCGCCGCCGCCCCCGCCGTGGCCGCCGGAAGGCCCGCCCACCGACCTCATTTCCCTGGGCATCATCGCGTACCGGGCGTGCAACGTGCCGGTGCAGTTCAAGCTGTTCGAGTCGCCGCTCGACCCGACCCTCACCCCCGGCCTGTTCCTGCCCACCAGCTACCTGATGAACCTGGACGTGTTCGAACGCCGCCTGCCGCTGCTGGCGATCACCGACGGGCTGTCGAACACCATCCTGTTCGCCGAGGGGTACGCGGTGTGCCAGGGCGGGTCGGACGCCAGCCGGTCGTTCAGCTGGGGGATGGGCAGCGAGGGCATCAACTTCTACTCCCGGACGATCGTGTACCCGCCGTTCCCGTTCGGGGTGATCGGGTCGATGGACTTCGCCGAGGGGGGCACGGGGGTGCTGGGGAACGTGCCGCCGGGGTTCCGGGCGATCAGCTCGTACCGCACGGCCGGCGGGGTGGTGGTGCCGGACCCGACGTTCCAGGTGCGGCCGAAGACGGGCGAGTGCGCCGCCCCGGTGCCGCAGGCGCTGAGCAGCGGCGGGGTGCAGACGCTGCTGGCCGACGGCAGCGTGCGGACGGTGAACCCCGGCATCAGCCACGCGGCGTGGCGGGCGGCGGTGACGCCGGACGCCGGGGATATCAGCGGGGCGGGGTGGTGAATAATAAGTAGTAGGCACACTCCGTGTGCCGTTCCAGAACGGCACACGGAGTGTGCCTACTACTTATTCTGGTTTCGTGAAATCCAGCTCCGGATGGTACTCGGGCGGCTGGGTCCGCGGCAGGCGGGCGAGCGGGTTGACCGGCGCCGCCCGCTTCCGCCGGCGGAACCCGAGCCACCACCGCACCACGTTGTAGATCGCCAGCAGCGCGGCCAGGTACCCGCCGGCGTCCAGGAACGCCGGGTCGCGGCCTGCGAGCGCTTCGGGCGGGAACAGGCGTTCCCGCAACAGCAGCACGGCGGCGAACCCGGCCCACAGGACGGCGAACGTCAGCCGCAGCACGGTCGTCAGCATCGCCGGCCCTCCGTTCCCTGCGTATGTTACGGGCCGGCGGCTGGCTTTTCCGGCGAACCCGGCCCGCCAGGGCCGCGGGTGCGAGACAGTTGTGACTGGCACCCACCGACCTGGCGGTCGGGGTTCGCCAAAAATGTTTGTAAGCCCCGCCTGGTTCCGGTGTATCATCCCGTCGGCCGTGTTCGCTGCCACGGTGAGCGATGTCGAGTTCCCCGGTCTGCTCCATCTCGTACCGCCGGTCACGCTTTTCCACCAAGCTGCCGGACGATCGCCTGTACACGCCCTCACACTACTGGCTGCGGGAAGTCGAACCGGGGCTGTGGCGGGTCGGGGCCACGCGGTTCGCCCAGCGGATGCTCGGCGACCTGGTGGAGTACGGGTTCGAGGTGAAGCCGGGTCAGGCGGTGGACCGCGGGGACATCGTCGGCTGGATCGAGGCGTTCAAGGCGACGTGCGACGTGTTCTGCGTCGGGGCGGGGGCGTTCGAGCGGGAGAACCCGGTGCTGGCCGCCGACCCGCGCCGGTTCGACATCGACCCGTACAACGAGGGCTGGCTGTACGAACTCCGCGGCACCCCGGACCCGCTGGCGGTGAACGCCACCGGGTACACCCAGCTGCTCGACCTGGCGATCGACAAGATCCAGGGCAAGGAGGCGATGATGGACCAGCCGCCGACCGCCGACGTGGGGGATTGAAGGCAGGACTAACCACAGAGGCACAGGGACACAGAGAAGATAAAAGGCCGGGATCTGTTCAGACTACTATTTCTTGCTTTCTCTGTGTCCCTGTGCCTCTGTGGTTAGTCTTCCGGAGTTTGCCGATGGCCAAAGCCCGGTACATCATGGTCGGCGGGTTCCTCGGGGCGGGGAAGACGACGGCGCTGCTCCGCCTCGCCGAGCGGTTCCGCGACCAGGGTCTGCGCGTCGGCCTCATCACCAACGACCAGAGCGTCGGGCTGGTGGACACGGCCGTGCTGGCCAACCACGACTTCCCGGTGCAGGAGATCACCGGCGGGTGCTTCTGCTGCCGGTTCGACAGCCTGACCGACGCGGCCGAGCGGCTGTCCGCCGCCGACCGCCCGGACGTGTTCCTGGCCGAACCCGTCGGCAGTTGCACCGACCTGGTGGCGACGGTGGCGTACCCGCTGCGGCGGATGTACGGCGACCAGTACAGCATCGCCCCGTTCAGCGTGCTGGTCGATCCGGTGCGGGCCGAACGCATCCTCGGGCTGACCACCGGCGGCAAGTCGTTCTCCCCGAAGGTGGTGTACATCTACCGCAAGCAGCTCGAAGAGGCGGACGTGATCGTCGTCAACAAGGTGGACACGCTGGATGAGGAGCGGGTGAGGAAACTGACGGCGGCGTTGCACGCCGAGTTCCCGCAGGCGAAAATCATTCCCCTGTCCGCCCGCCACGGCACGAACCTGGACGAGTGGGCGGGGGTGATCGACGCCGGCGAGCAGTCCGGCCGGCCGGCGATGGCCGTGGATTACGACACCTACGCCGACGGCGAGGCGCTGCTCGGGTGGGTGAACCTGACGGCCAAGCTGACCGCCGAGGCGCCGTTCGACGGAAACAAGTTCCTCGCCGACCTGATGGCCGCGGCCCAGGCCGAGTTGAAGGCGAACGGGGCCGAGGTGGCGCACCTGAAGGCCACCCTCACCCCGGACGAGGGGAGCGACCTGGCGGTGATGAACCTGACCCGCACGGACGGGCGGGCGGAAGCCGGCCACGAACTGCGGGACGAGGTGCAGGCGGGCGAGCTGATCGTCAACCTGCGGGCCGAGGCCGACCCGGAGGTGCTGAAGACGGTGGCGGTCGAGGCGCTCGACGGGGTGATGCGGGAGTGGCGGGTGAACGGCCGGTTCGAGCACGTGGAAGCGTTCCGGCCGGGACGGCCAGTGCCGACGCACCGGGATGTCTCTGGGTGAACCGCCGGCGTCAGCCGGCCGGGTGATTCAATGAAACCGCTCCGCGTCCTGTACTGCCACTGCACCTACGCCAACGTCGTGCCCAAAGCGACGAAGGAGGAGGTGCTGCGGCGGCTGACCGAATCGGACGTGCCGTTCGACGCCGTGCCCGACCTGTGCGAGATGAGCGCGAAGAAGGACCCGTGCCTGGCGGAGCTGGCGGCGGACGGCAACCTGAAGATCGCGGCGTGCTACCCGCGGGCGGTGAAGTGGCTGTTCCACGCCGTCGGGGTGAAGCTGCCCGAAACCGCCGAAGTGCTGAACATGCGGACGGACACCGCCGACGCGGTGGTGGAGAAGCTGTTGGACGGGAATAAGTAGTAGGCACACTCCGTGTGCCGTTGCTATGTCCCGGAACGGCACACGAAGTGTGCCTACTACTTATTGGGTCGAATATGGGTATCCCCCTGCCGCTCCCGCTCTCCGCCCCGCCGCCGGCATCCGCGTCGGCGTTCCGGGTGGCCGTGTACGAGGGCACCGGGGCGAACCCGTTCCCGCCCGGTGAGCGGACGGCCCTCGTGACGGCACTGCTGGCGAAGGGGCTGTCGGTGAGCGTCATCCGGCCGGGCGGGTCGGCCGGCAACCTCGTCGCGGGGTCGTTGCTCGTGCTCGGCCACTTCACCGAAGCTCAACCCGACCACGCCGCCACTGACAGCGGGGTGGCCGTGTACTTCCGGAACGTGGCCGGGAAGTCCGCGACGGAGGCGGTGGAGTTGGCGGTGCAGGTGCGGGCGGCGGCGAACATCCCCGAGCCGGCCAAGTGGAAGCCGTGGTTCCCGGTCATCGACTACGACCGCTGCACCAACTGCATGCAGTGCCTGTCGTTCTGCTTGTTCGACGTGTACGGCGTGAACGAGGGCAAGATTCAGGTCCAGAACAACGCCAAGTGCAAGACCGACTGCCCGGCCTGCTCGCGGGTGTGCCCGGAAGTCGCCATCCTGTTCCCGAAGTACCGGCACGGGCCGATCAACGGCGACGTGGTGAGCGCCGACGACATCCGCCGCGAGAGCATGAAGGTGGACATCTCGTCGCTGCTCGGCGGCGACATCTACGCCGCCCTGCGGGACCGCAACGCCAAGTTCAAGAGCCGGTTCAGCAAGGAGCGGGATTCGGACAAGGCGCTGGAGGAGCGGCAGAAGTGCCTGGTGAAGCTGGGCGAGAAGCTGGACATCCCGCCGGAGGTGTTCGCCAGCCTGCCCAGCCCGGACGAGATCCAGCGGAAGGCGGCCGAAGCGAAGGCAAGGGCGGATGCGGCACTGGCAGGAAATCAGATTTCACCGCCGAGGGCACATGAGAGCACATGAGAGAATGCAGAGTTTTCTGAACTCGACTACTTCGTGTTTTCCTCTCGTGCCCTCTTGTGCCCTCGGCGGTGAAATCTTCTTTGGAACTGCTTCATGATTTTCTCCTTCGCCAAGCGGATGCTCACCGAGGTGGACCCCCGCCTCTTGTGGAAGCTCGGGTACAACTTCGGGCTGAAGGGGATGGTGTCGGTCGAGCGGTTCAAGTCGCGGCTGAGGCGGGGCGTCCACTTCCCGCCGTTCCTGTTCATCAGCGTCATCAACAGTTGCAACCTGCGGTGCCAGGGCTGCTGGGTGGACGTGGCGGCCAAACAGAACATCATCGACAAGGACACGCTGAATCGGGTGATCCGCGACGCCAAGCGGAAGGGGAACAGCTACTTCGGCATCCTCGGCGGCGAGCCGTTCATGCACCCGCACCTGCTGGACGTGTTCGACGCCCACCCGGACTGCTACTTCCAGGTGTTCACCAACGGGCAACTGATTACGGACGCGGTGGCGAAGCGGCTGAACCGGGCCGGCAACGTCACCCCGCTGATTAGCATCGAGGGCACGGCCCTGGTGAGCGACCAGCGCCGCGGGCGGAGCGACGTGCTGGTGAAGACGCTCGCCGGGCTGGAGAACTGCCGCAAGCACAAGCTCGTCATCGGCGTGGCGAGCAGCATCTGCCGCACGAACATCGACCTCGTGAGCGAGGAGTGGCTGAAGAAGCTGATCTCGCTCGGCGTGCATTACGCCTGGTTCCACACCTACCGGCCGGTCGGCCCCGACCCGAACTACGACCTGGCGCTCACGCCCGAACAGGTGCTGCACGTCCGCCGGTTCGGGGTGCAGATGCGGGCGAAGCTGCCCATCGCCGTCGTCGATCCGTACTGGGACGACAAAGGGCAAGCCCTTTGTCCGATGGCGACGGGGGTGAGCCACCACATCGGGCCGTGGGGCGACATCGAGCCGTGCCCGATCATCCAGTTCGCCACCGAATCGATTCACGACAAGACGCGGAGCGTCTACGAACTGCTGACGCAGTCGGCGTTCCTGAAGGAGTTCCGCGAGGAGAGCGCGAAAGTGACCCGCGGGTGCATCGTGCTGGAGAAGCCGCAGCTCATCAAGGAGCTGGTCGTCAAGCACGGGGCGAAGGACACGACGGCGCGGAAGACGGCGATGGCCGAAGTGGAGCGGATGACCCCGCGGAACAGCCAGAGCAACCCCGGCCACGAAATCCCCGAGGAACACTGGGCCTACCGCTTCGCCAAGAAGCACTGGTTCTTCGGCTTCGGGGCGTATACGTGACCGAAATACCCAGGGCTGACGCCCTGGGCTACGGCCGGCGGTCCCTCCGGGACGCAAGAAGTGCCGGCCGTCTTCGCCGCGGAGCGGCCGTCGGCTGTAGCCCAGGGCGTCAGCCCTGGGTGAACGCAACCCACCCAACCGCCCCGCCCCGGAGGGGCCGGCGACCTCGGAGGCGGATGTCGTGGCCCACACCTACACCCGCCTGCTGCTGCACACCGTGTTCAGCACCAAGAGCCGCGCCCCGCTCATCACCGACGACTGGCGGGACGACCTACACGCCTACATCGGCGGCATCGCCAAGCACCGGAACGGCGAGCTGCTAGCGGCGGGGAGCGTGGAGGATCACGTCCACCTGCTGGTCCGCTTCCCGGCGACGATCGCGGTGGCCGACCTGGTCCGCGACATCAAGACGAACTCGTCCGGCTGGCGGCACGACCTGGGCGACCGCGGGTTCGGGTGGCAGAACGGGTACGGCGGGTTCACGGTCAGCCCGTCGGTGGTGCCGGACGTGGTGAAGTACCTCGCCCGGCAGCGGGAACACCACCAGAAGCAGACGTTTCAGGACGAGTTCCTGGAGATGCTGAAACGGCACGAGGTGGAGTACGACGAGCGGTATTTGTGGGATTGAGGATGCTTGAATACCCAGGGCTGACGCCCTGGGCTACGGCCGCCGGCCCCTCCGGGGCGAAAGCAAAACCGCCCCCGTACCCAGGCCTCACGGCCTGGGCTACGTCAGACGGCCCCTCCGGGGCGAAAACCGACCGCGGTTGCGCCCCGGATTTGCGAGTAATGGGGTGCCCGAGGAGCGAATTCCCGACCTCCGGGCGAATACCGGCCGTGCTTGCGTCCCGGAGGGACCGTCGGCCGTAGCCCAGGGCGTCAGCCCTGGGAACTCGGATCGAGGCGAATCGGATTTCCGCTGCGAAGCGGCCGGCTGACGTAGCCCAGGGCGGACGCCCTGGGTGTGGAATGTAGCCCACGGCGTCTGCCCTGGGTATCCTGGTATGAACCCTGAACTTCAGGATTCGATATGCAACTCCCGCTGCTCACCCTGCCCCGCGCGGTCCCGATGGTGAAGGACCGGCCGCCGCAGGAGACCGTGCCCCAGACGAAGGAGCAGCGGGAACTGGTCCGCACCCTCGCGCAGCGGTACGTCGCCCGCGAGAAGGTGGTCATCCCGCTGTCGCTGGCCGAACTCCAGAAGCACGCGGCCAAGCTGGTCGCCCTCGCCGGGCTGGACGAGAAGTACACCAACTACGTCGGCGTGGTGCTGAACGGCGAGGCGAACCGCGAGGCGCTCGCCAGCGTGCCCTACGACCGCCGCCTGCTGCTGCTGCCCAAGTGCCTGCGGGTGGAAGACCGCTGCCCGGCCCCGTTCGACGAGTTCGGCCTGCTGTGCAAGCAGTGCGGCCTTTGCACCATCCAGGACTTGCAGAACGAGGCCGAGAAGCTGGGGTACGCGGTGCTGACGGCCGAAGGGTCGGCGCTCGTCATGGCGATCATCCAGACCGGGAAGATCGACGCCATCCTCGGGGTGAGCTGCCTGTCGGTGCTGGAGCGGGCGTTCCCGTACATGGAGTCCGCCGCCATCCCCGGCGTGGCGATCCCGCTGCTGAACGACGACTGCAAGGACACCGGCGTGGATGTGGAGTGGGTGTGGGAGTACATCCACCTGAGCAGCGACGACCGCACCTACCGCATGGACCTGGACGCCGTGCGGCACGAGGTGGACGAGTGGTTCGCGCCGGAATCGCTGACCGAACTGATGGGGCCGGGCGATTCGGAAACCGAACAGATCGGCCGGGCGTGGCTGGCGAAGTCAGGCAAGCGGTGGCGGCCGTTCCTGGCGGCGTGCGCGTGGAAGGCGCTGCAAGACGACCAGGAGGTGCCGTTCCCCGCCGACCTGAAGAAGCTGGCCGTGGCGGTCGAGTGCTTCCACAAGGCCAGTCTGATCCACGACGACATCGAGGACGGCGACGACCTGCGGTACGGCGAGGCGACCGTCCACGCCGAACACGGGGTGCCGGTGGCGCTGAACGTCGGCGACCTGTTGCTCGGCGAAGGCTACCGGCTGATCGCCGAGACCGAAGCGCCGCCGGCGGTGCGGGCGCTGATGGTGAAGATCGCTGCCGACGGCCACCGGGCCCTCTGCCTCGGCCAGGGGGCGGAACTGACGTGGACGAACAACCCGCGGCCGCTGAAGCCGGAGGAGGTGGCCGACATCCACCGCCGCAAGACGGCCCCGGCGTTCGAGGTGGCGTTGCGGCTCGGGGCGGCGTTCGCCGGTGCCGACGCCGGCCTGCACAAGACGCTCACCGAGTACAGCGAAGCGCTCGGCATCGCCTACCAGATCCGCGACGACGTGGATGACCTGACGAACGGCGACGGCGACGACATCACCGCCGCCCGCCCGGCCTTCCCGCTCGCCGTGGCCTACGAGCGGGCGAAGGGGCCGGACCACGACCTCCTCGAAGGCGTCTGGCGGCGGGCCGCCGGGTTCAGCCCGGTCGAGGCGAAGGAAGTGGTGGACCGCCTCGGGGCGACCGAGCGGTCGCGGCAGATGATGGAGTCGTACAAAGAGCAGGCCGTGAAGACGCTGGAGGCGGTGGACAGCCCGACCCTGAAGGGGCTGCTGCGGCGGGTGGTGAGCAAGATCTTCGGCGTCGAGGTGAAGGGGTGGTGCAGTGAGTTCGAGGCTCGAAATGCTGCAGGTGGCGCGGCTGTCGCCGAAGCTGCTGGGTGACAGCGCCGACCTGGTGCGGGACTACCTGCGGAGCCAGCTCACCCCGGCCGGCGGGTTTGCGGACCGGGCCGGCAACCCCGACCTGTACTACACCGTGTTCGGCCTGGAGGGGCTGTTCGCCCTGCGGGCCGATCTGCCGATTCCGCAGGTACTCGGCTACCTGAAGAGCCAGGGGGCGGGCGCCGATCTCGACTTCGTTCACCTCTCGTGCCTGTGCCGCTGCTGGGCCGGCATGCCGAAAGACGAACACCGGCACATCCCGGCTGATGCCATCCTGAGCAAAGTCGAATCCTTCCGCTCGGCCGACGGCGGGTACGCCCAGGAACCGGGCGAGAAGGACGGCACCATCTACGGGTGCTTCCTCGCGCTCGGGGCGTACCAGGATTTGGGCCGCGACCTGCCGGACGTGCCGGGCGTGCTGAACTGCGTCAACCGCCTGCGGGCGGAGGACGGCGGGTACGCCAACCAACTCGACGTGCCGCTGGGGTTAACTCCGTCCACCGCCGCGGCGGTGACACTGCTGCGTCAGTACCACCAGCCGATCCCGGACGGCATCGGCGACTGGCTGCTGTCGCGGCACGCCGCCGACGGCGGGTTCTTCGCCACCCCGATGACCCCGATGCCGGACCTGCTCAGCACCGCTACCGCCCTGCACGCGCTCGCCGGGTTGCACGCCGATCTGGACCCGATCCGCGAGCCGTGCCTGGACTTCATCGACACGCTGTGGACGAGCAAAGGCGGGTTCCACGGCACCTGGTCCGACGACACGCTGGACGTGGAGTACACGTACTACGGGCTGCTCGCGCTGGGGCACCTCAGTGTCTGACCTGCTGCACGAGATGCTCGCCAACGCTCGCGCCGCTCTGCTCGCCGAACGCACCCCCGGCGGGTACTGGGTCGGCGAGCTGTCCACGTCGGCCCTGTCCACCGCCACGGCCGTGTACACGCTGAGTCTGCACGGCGACCCGAAGTACGCCCCGCTCGTTCGCAACGGGCTGAAGTGGCTGGCCGACAACCAGAACGCCGACGGCGGGTGGGGCGACACGACGAAGAGCTTCAGCAACCTGAGTACGACGTGCCTCGGCTGGGCGGTGTTCAACATCCCCGAGGCGAAGGAGTACGCAGCCACCGTCGAACGCGCCGAAGACTGGATTCGCCAGCACGCCGGCACGCTCGACCCGGTGCCGCTGGCAAAAGCGGTCGCGGATCGGTACGGCAAGGACCGCACGTTTTCGGTGCCCATCCTCACCATGCTGGCGCTGGCCGAGCGGCTGGGGAACGACCCGTGGCGGGTCGTTCCGCAACTGCCGTTCGAGTTGGCCGCCCTGCCGTTCTGGTGTTTCCAAATCCTGCGGCTGCCGGTGGTCAGCTACGCCCTGCCGGCGCTCATCGCCATCGGCCAGGTGCGGCACGCGAAGCGGCCGACGTGGAATCCGCTCACGCGGTTCCTCCGCTGGATCACGAGCGGCCGCACGCTGCGGAAGCTGAGGCAGATTCAGCCGACCACCGGCGGGTATCTGGAAGCCACCCCGCTCACGTCGTTCGTGTGCATGAGCCTGATCGGGGCCGGGTGGCGGGACCACGCGGTGGTGAGGCACGGGCTGGAGTTCCTGGAGCGGAGCGTGCGGCCGGACGGCAGTTGGCCGATCGACACCAACCTGACGACGTGGGTGACGACGCTCGCCCTGAACGCGCTTGGCGTGACTTGGCGAGCCGGGAGCGTGAGCGACCGGAGTGATGCGGAGCCTCCGGTCGCTCACGCTCCCGGCTCGCCAAGTCTCGTGCAGTGGCTCCTCGCCCAGCAGTACCGCACCGTCCACCCGTACACGATGGCCGCGCCGGGCGGGTGGGCGTG
The DNA here is from genome assembly GCA_022841795.1 of Fimbriiglobus sp. Lineage (GTDB taxonomy): Bacteria > Planctomycetota > Planctomycetia > Gemmatales > Gemmataceae > JALHQU01. Next base: position 2,030 of record JALHQU010000054.1, on the reverse strand, counting down.
GACCGACCTGTCCGGCGGGGTGCCGGACGCGGACGACACCCCCGGCGCCCTGCTCGCGCTGGCGAAGCTCGGCGAGCCGGATGCCGGTGTCTTGTCAGCGGCATCTGCCGGAGTGACGTGGCTGCTGGATTTGCAGAACGCCGACGGCGGCATCCCCACCTTCTGCCGCGGGTGGACCGGCCTGCCGTTCGACCGCAGCAGCAACGACTTGACGGCGCACGCCCTGCTCGCCTGGGCCGCGTGGCGAGGCCGACTGGACGCGAAGCTACAACGCCGCATCGACGCCGGAACGAAGCGGGGCATCGCGTACCTGATGAAGACGCAACGGCCGGACGGGGCGTGGCCGCCGCTGTGGTTCGGGAACCAGCACGCCGACGACGTGGCGAACCTGACCTACGGCACCAGCCGGGTGCTGCGGCTGGCGGACGTGCCGGGGTTGCCGGCGGAGTTTCAGGCGGCGCTCGACCGCGGGGCGGAGTGGCTGATCGGCACGCAGAACGCCGACGGCGGGTGGGGCGGGCGGGCCGGCACGCCGAGCAGCATCGAGGAGACGGCGCTGGCGGTGGAGGGGTTGGCGGCCGTTTTCACACCTCCCCCCTTGCGGGGGAGGTCGTCAACTCCGCAGGAGTTGGCGGGTGGGGGGTGGTTGGAAGAACCCCCCACCCGGCTCGACTTCGTCTCGCCGACCTCCCCCGCAAGGGGGGAGGTGGAAGGCACACTCCGCCCGGCGCAGGTGATCAACCGGGGGGTGTCCTACCTCGCCGCCGCCACGCACAACGGCACCCACTTCCCGCCGTCGCCCATCGGGTTCTACTTCGCCAACCTGTGGTACTTCGAGAAGCTGTACCCGCTCGTGTACACCGTTGCGGCACTCGGCCGGCTGGTGTAGGTCGCGGTCGAAACGCCCCACCGGGGCGTGAGGCCCGACGCCCAACTAACATCTCGGGCAGGTGATCGGACGTCGGGCCTCGCCTCCCTGCCGGGAGGCTCGACCGCGACCTACAAGACGGGACCGTTGCGGCGCTCACGCGGGTCGCTAACCTGATGTCACGGAACGAATCCGACTCCTGAACTCCGAGGCTCTCATGTCGAGTACCCGAGGCGATCTGTTCGCCGGCGTCACCGTCGCCATCGTCACCCCGTTCAAGGCCGGCGAGATCGACTGGGATGCGCTCGGCAAGCTGGTCGAGTGGCACATCGAGCAGGGCACCGACGCCCTCGCCCCGTGCGGCACCACCGGCGAAAGCCCGACGCTCACGCACGACGAGAACGAGAAGGTGGTGGCGTTCGTGTGCGAGAAGGCCGCCGGGCGGATCAAGATCATGGCCGGCACCGGGTCGAACAGCACGGCCGAGGCCATCCGCATGACGAAGGCGGCGAAGAAGGCCGGGGCCACCGGCACGCTCCAGGTCGGGCCGTACTACAACAAGCCGACGCAGGAGGGGTACTACCGCCACTTCGGGGCCATCGCCGACGCCGTGGACCTGCCGCAGGTGATCTACAACATCCCCGGCCGCACCGCCTCGAACATCCTGCCGGAGACGCTGGCCCGCATCGCCGACCAGTACCCGACTGTGGTGGCGGTGAAGGAGGCCACCGGCTCGCTGGATCAGGCGTCGAGCATCGCCGCCCTGTGCGACCTGGCCCTGCTGAGCGGGGACGACAGCCTGACCCTGCCGCTCATGAGCATCGGCGGGAAGGGCGTGGTGAGCGTGGTCGGGAACATCGTGCCGAAGGACATGATGGCGCTGGTGCGGGCGGCGGCGGCCGGCAACTTCGCCGAGGCGCTGACGTGGCACCGCAAGCTGTTCCCGCTGTGCCGCGACATGCTCGGCGTGGCCACCAACCCGATCCCGGTGAAGACAGCGGTGAAGCTGCTCGGCCGCGGCAGCGGCGAGCTGCGGCTGCCCATGTGCCCGATGGACGCGGCCGGCGAGGCGAAGGTGAAGCAGACGCTGGCGGCGTACGGGCTGCTGTAAAGTAGTCGGCCCACGCCGTGGGCCGAAATCGGATCGGCCCACGGCGTGGGC
>JALHQU010000053.1 GCA_022841795.1 Fimbriiglobus sp. | reverse complement strand
CGCGATTGGTGGCGGCCCGCTGGTCTGGCAACGCCAGACCAGCATTTCGACAGAGCAACCCGACTACCCATCTTGACGCGAGCAGACTGCGATCGACACCCGCGGGGGGCGTGGGTACACTCCGCTCCGCCTGACTCCAACCCCCGAGGGGATATGACCACCGCAGACCTGTTCGCCATCGGCAAGCGGATGGCCGTTCGGCCCGCCGCGTCGCCCCCAACCCGCCGCTCCGCCCGGGGGGTCGCACTTCCCCCAGACGGCGAGGCGGCGGTCGCCGGAAAGACCACCTGTCCGCGGTGGTGGCGGGAGCAGCGGAAGCGGGCCGTCGATCGGGTCGTCTGACCGTGTCGGGAAAAGGCAGGGTGTTGTGCCGGACGGCGGGCGGCCTACAATCGGGTGGCCGTTTCCTGTTCCGGATCGCTTCATGCGCTTCCTGACCGCTGCCGCCCTGCTGCTCACCTCCGCTGTCCTCGCCGCCCCGGTGCCGAAGAAAGCGCCGCCGAATCCGATCTCGGAGAAGGTCGCCGAGGCGTGGCGGAAAGCCGGAGCGACGGTGTGGGTGGAGCAAGAGCCGCCGACGCTCAAGACTTTTTCCGATCTCCCCGACGACCCGCCCAGCCCGCTAGCCGCCATCACCGTGAGTTACCTGGACAACTTCCCCTGGGCCGATTTGCCGGCCCCAGACGTGCCGTTCCGCCTGTTCGTGAGCGGCGGCACCCTCGACGAAGCGACGGGTGCCGCCATCGCCAAGTTCGGGCAACTTCACGCCCTGTCGCTGCGTATCGGGACCACATCGACCGACGGGCTGACCCCGCTGGCCAAGCTGGAACACCTGCGAGCGGTCCACATCGCGGACGGCGAACTGACCGCCGACGGCCTGTCCGCGCTGGCGGCCTGCAAGCGGCTCGGCACCCTCAGCCTGTTCACGGTGAAGCTGTCGGACGAGGCCCTCACGGGGTTGGCCGCGAGCACCTCCTTGCACACCCTGTGCGTCTCCTCCTGCAACACGGATGACGCCGACCTGAAGCGGGTGGCGGCCGTCCGCTCGCTCCGCACGCTGGCCATGGGCGCGAGTGCGATCCCGGTCGGCAGCCCGCCGGCGTTCACCACCGCCGGGCTGAAGGCGCTCGCCCCGCTCAAGGATCTCCAGAACCTCACCCTGTCCGGATTGAAACTGGAGGACGCCGGGGCCGAGGCGCTGGCCGGCCTGGGCGAACTGCGGGTGCTGAATCTGGGCTTTTGCGACGTGACCGACACGGGGTTGAAGTCGCTCGCCAAACTGAAGCACCTCCGCGAGTTGACCGTGGTGAGCCACACCGCCACCGACGCCGGGGTGAAGCACCTGTCCGCGCTCGCCGAACTGCGGAAGCTGTACGTCCACGGTAAGAAGATGACCGCGGCCGGGATCGTGGCGGCGCTGGGCCGGCACGAACACCTGGAAGACTTCTCGCTCACCAACGCCGACGACGCCGCAGTGGCCGGGCTGTCGGCGTTCCGGCGGCTCCGCGTCCTCGGCCTGCCGTTCAACACGATCACGGCCGCCGGGCTGAAGCCACTGGCCGACCTGCCCGATCTGCGGGCGCTGACCGTGTTCGGCGGGCGGAAGCTGACCGACGACATCTGGCCTGAACTGGCCGGGTGCGGTCAACTCCGCTCGGTCTCCCTCTCCTTCACCAGCGTGACGGGAACCGGGGCGGGCAAGCTGGCCGGGCTGAAGCACCTCGAATGGCTCGGCTTTCTGGGCAGCCCGGTGTCGGACGCCGGGCTGAAGGAGTTGGCCGTCCTGACTCAACTGACCGGGCTGAACCTGACCCAGACGAAGGTGACGGACGCCGGGGTGAAGGAGGTGGCCGAACTGAAGCGGCTGCGGTGGTTGTGGCTGAAGTCCACCCGCGTCACCGACGCCGGGTTGGAGGCGGTGGCGAAGTTGGCCGACCTCGAAGATCTGGACGTGGAACTGACGAAGGTGACGGCCGACGGGGTGAAGAAGTTGCGGGCCGCGCTGCCGAAGTGCAAGATCGACACGGACACGAGGTGATTGAGCGGGTGATGGAGTCGTTCGAGGCGGGGAAGAAATAACCGCTGCCGCGTTGGTGGGGGTTTCGCTCGTTCGTCCGATTTCTCGGCTCATTCCGCACATTCGGTAATATCCCCCCAGGTTGCCGGCCGATACCTCCGGTGACGTTGATCCGAACGCTGGGCGCAGAGTCGCGCCGGCGGGCAGGTCCGTCGTCGGGGGTGACGCCCATGGGACGGACTCTGGCGGCCATGCTGGCCTGTCTGACGGTCGGTGCCGGCGGCATGTGGGTGGCGTCCAACTTCCGGGTGAAGTTCGAGCCGGTCGGCGGCCCCGTCGTATCCCCGACCCCTCAAACCCCGCCGCCCGCGGACAAGCCCGAACCCCCGCCGCCGGTGGCGGTCGCCTCCGCCCCGCCGGAGAAGCTGCCGGTCCACCTGCTGCCGCCACCGAAGACCGACGCCGGCGTTCGGCAAGCGGGCGGGTCACTGCCGGCGATGACCGTCGGAGCAGCGACGCTTGGGTTGGGTGAGCCGGTGGTGCCCACCGAGGACGTGATCCAAATCCGTGACGGCACGGACGTGATCTGGGACAAGCCGACGGGCGTGGTGCGGCTGGCGAACAACAAGCCGTCGGTCATCCTCACCCAGGACAAGTTCAACTCGTTCAAGATCAAATACGGCAACTCGAAACGGGAGGAAACGGTTACCCCGACCCCAGCGAACCAGCAGGTGGAGGTTTCCCTCAACCTCTCCCAGGAGGGTACTCCCGGGCAAGAGGTGACAGTGACCATCACCCGCATCGACGGTGCGAGCAAGGCGGTCAAGCAGGCCACCGTGCGGGTGATCCGCCCGCACCCGGCGTCGGGCGCGGCGGCGCGGTTCTTCGTCGATCGGGTGGCGACCACCGACGGGTTGGCGGCCGAGGAGCCGGCGGCCAAGGTGGAGGTGTACGGCACCTACCTGCGGGTGCGGGGGCGGGCGTTCGGGTCGTTCCAGGAGCCGAAGTTCTTCTACACCGTCGGCGGCCGCACGCTGGAGGTGGCGCAGGTGCAGTCAGTCGCCCCGCTCACCCCCGCCGGCGACTGGGAGTACCGCCTCACCCTGCCCGCCTTGAACAGCGCGACCGAGTTCAAGCTGCTCACCCGCGGCGACTTCACCGACGGCCACGCCTTCGTCGACACCGCCCTCACCGTGCGGGTGAACCTGCTCCCGGCCCCCCTCGCCGCCCCGCAGGTGGCGATCCAGAAGTCGGCCAGTGAGGCCGAGCCGCTGGCGGCCGAGGAGTTCCAGGCCGCCGGCCTGCCGACGTACCTGCTCAACCGCCGCGCGGTGAAGGTGCGGGTGACCCCGTCCGGGGCGGGCGCTCAGGCCGTCGCCCTGTACCTGGACGACCGGCTGATCGGGACGGAGAAGATCCCCGCCGCCACCCCGAAGCAGATCGACTTCGACATCCCCGCTGTGGGGGACGGCCGCGACCATGTGCTCAAGGCGGTGGGCAAGGTGGCCGACAGTTCCAGCCCGTCCGCCCAGGTGGCGGTCAAGGTGGTCACCACCCGGCCGGCGGTCGAGTCGGTCCTCGCCCCCGGGTTCGGCCAGACGAACGGGGTGGGCAGCGAGAAGGTCCGCATCCGGTTCACCGCCGACAACCGGCTGGACAAGGCGCTCGTTGTGTCCGGCAACTTCGACGTGCTGCACAACGAGCGGGGGGACGCCCCGGTGAGCGTGCGGGCCGGCAGCCCCGAGTTCGAGCCGGCGACGAACACCGTCATCCTCACCGCCTCGCCGGTCAAGCCGGGTAGCTACACGGTGCGGGTGAGCAAGAGCGTAAAGGACGTGTACGGGAACGACGTGCTGGTGCTGCCGGGGTTGAAGAGCGACACCGCCGCCTACGAGACGGTGCTGTACACCGCCACCGTGGACACCCCCCAACCGTCGCAGACCGCCGGCGTCACCCTCCAGACCGGGCCGAACGTGACGTTCCCCGAGTACACCAAGTACCGCGAGGTGCCGGACGGGTTCAACCCGTCCGACCGGGTGGAGACTCGGGTGGTGCGGCTGTACTACACCCGCGACGCGCACCGGGTGGCGCAGATCATCAACCGGGACGTGAAATCGTACAACGTGGCGGCGGTGGACGTGCGGCGGCGGGCGGCCGACCGCGCCCGCGACGACGCCAACCTGACCCAGGACGAGCGGCAGCGGCTGGAGCGGGCGGCGGTGACCGCCGCCGGTGCCACCCGCGCGGCCGAGGCCAAGCTCCGCGACCTCCAGAGCCGCCTGGCCACCGCCCGCAACGAGGCGGCGGTGGCGACCACCCAGATCGGTCAGCGGCAAGGCCAACTGGACCAGTTCCAGCGGACGTTCGGCCGCGACCAGGCGAACGTCGGCGTCCGCCGGGACACTGACGTCTCGACCGACGAGGCGCAGCGGCGGGTGGACCGGCTGCGGGCCGACATCGCCCGCCTGGAAACGGTGGCGACGGCCGCCACCACCCCAGGGATCACGGCCACGTCGCGGCCGACGGACCTGGACACCCCCATCCTGAACGCGCGGGGCAACCTGTCCGCCAGTCAGCAGGCGCTCACCGTCGCCTACTCCACCGCGAAGGCGGACGTGGAGAAGAAGGACCCGGCGGTGATCGGGGCGATCAACAAGGTGGCGAAACTGGAGACGGACCGGCAGCAGCCGAACCTCACCCCGGACCAACTCGCCCGCCTCGACTCCGAACTCGCCCTCGCCCGCCAGGAGCGGGACGTGGAGACGCAGAACGCCATCCTCCGCTCCACCTACGCGGCCGACCTACAGTCCAAGACGCAGGCGGTGCAGACGAACCAGCTCACCTTCGAGCGGCTGGTGAACGCCCGCGAAGCCCTGGCCGTGCTGCCCGCCCAGCGGCAGGCACTACTCGACGCCGAGCGGGATCTGACGCGGGCGCGGGCCGTCGCGCAGGGGCGGTCGGCCACCGACACCGGCGCCGACCTGTCGCAGGACACGGTGACGGGTCTGCAAGCGGAGATCCGCAAGCTGAATTCCATCGTCGCCAGCTCGACCGCCGCCGAACAGTCGCTGCGGGACGAGATCACCCGCGCCACCGCCGACGTGCAGGCGCGGCGGACTGAGGAGGTGCGGGCGAACGAGCTGGCCCTGTCCAAGGACCGGGAGGAGCTGCGGAAGCGGGAGGAGCAGTTCCGCCGCGAGGTGGCGGCGGCCAAGGCCGACCCGGACACCTACGCCCCCGGCAAGCCGAAGTCCGACGACCCGGTGGAGCAGTGCTCCATCTCGGTCATCGGCGAGGGGCTGATCCAGATCCGCGGGCCGGTGAAGGGGCTGAACGTCATCCGCACCATGATCAACCAGATGGACGCGCCGACCGGGCAGGTGCGGGTGGGCGTGCACACCGTGCAGGTGAACGGCGAGCGGCAGGAGCGGATGGACAAGGTGGTGGCGAACATCCAGCGGTACCTGGACCACTCGCGGTTCCTCACCACCCAGTCCGCCCAGATGCTGCGGAAGGCGGTGACGCTGGTGGCGTCGCGGAAGGCGGACGAGGCGGCGCACACCCTCGCCCCCGGGTGCAGCCGGGCCGAGCAGGACCTGAAGTACCTGCACTGCTTCTTCGGCAAAGACTTCATCGAAGAGCTGCGGCAACTGGACAGTGAGTTCCTCCGCACCGGGAACAAGTTGCTGTCCCTGCACTCGATGGACAGCACCAGCCTGTCCGCCGCCCTGTTCCTGCTGGCGCTGGCGAAGAACGACATCCGGGCGGAGATCCTCCAGGAGTGGCAGGGCCAGCTCCAGACCAAGCTGCCGGCGGCGGAGATGGCGTTCTACACCGCCGGGCTGGCCTGCCCGGACAAGTGCGAGGCGCACTGCGACAAGAAGTTCTGCGTGCTGGCGCAGAACGCCAAGTTCGCGTCCTTCCACGGGTTCTTCGACGCCGAGGTGCAGGGGAACGACACCCTCACCCCGGTGCAGCGGGAGTTCGTGCGGCTGGCCCAGATCTTCAAGACGCGGCTGGTGACCGAACTGGAGCTGAAGCAGCGGGTGATGGAGCGGACGCTGCTGGAGGACCGGCTGGGGAATTACATCCAGGAGTCGCGGGAGGCGAAGGACCGGGAGGATGATGCGAAGCGGGCTCTGCTGGTGGTACAGGCCTCGCTGCAAGACGGCATCGTGAAGGTGTCCACAGCGTTCGGCGATCTGGAGGGTGAGTTTAAAGACGTGGATGACGAGTTCTCGCGGAATCAGAAGGCGTTCACGGAAATCGTGACTGAACTGAAAAAGCAGGAGGTCAGCGCCACGCTCAGAGATCAGTCCAAAGCCCCTCCCACCATCACTTACCGTGGAGAAAAGAGGGCTCTCCCACGGGTGACGACCGTTAACACGAAAGATGGGGACGTGAACGGGATCGACTTCAGCGGGCCGGACCGCCAATGGGTGGCGTCCGTCATGCTGAATACAGCCGCATACATGAACCAGTTCTACTACCTGTCCGAGTCGAACTACAAACGGTACAAGGAGGCGGAGGACAACTTGGAGAAGTTTGCCAAGGCCAAGAAAATGACGCAGAAGGAGTTCGAAGATCTGGTCGGGGACGTGCGGGATGTGTTCGAACTGATTCGCGGTCAGATGGCTGACGCCAGGCGGACGATCGGCAGCATCTCCGGCGAACTTCGGAAGCCCCAACCAGATGTGGTCCAGGTGTTGACCACTTATACGCGATTTCGGGACGATGTCTTGGCTAAGTTGCGGGACGGGTCGCGGATCGAAAAATCCGCCCAGGTGCTGTTCAACGATCGGCTCGGCCCTGCATTCCGGAAACTGGAAGAGGCGGTGACGAAGCAACAAGCGGCCTTGCGGCAGGCCCAGCTCGCCCGCCGGCCGCTGGACGAGAAGAAGTTGCTCGACATGCTGGTGGACGAGATGGAAGACAAGTACATCGAGCTGCTCGACGGCACCCGCGCGCACACCGCCAACGTGGACAACTACCTGAAGGCGCTCGCCACCGCCCTCGACGACGACTTCCAAACGCAGTTCTACGCCCCGGCGTTCCGCAAGATCCGCACCCTGGGCACCAGTTGGGACGTGCAGTTGGGGCAGATCGAATCCACCACCGTGCTCACCAACAACCGGGTGCTCGGCAAGGTGTCGCCGGCGGCCAGCATGGAGTTCGACCTGCCGCGGCGGGACATCCTGATGAAGGAGGCGTTCAGGGGGGCGAAGGCGGCCATCCAGGATTACGGCGCGCTGCTGAACGACCCGGTGTTCCTGTCGATGGTGAAGATGTACGGCGGGATGCCGCCGAGCGCCCAGTTCGGCGGGGCCGGCGGCGGGCTGCCGGCGGTGCGGAACGTGCTGCCGGGGCTGCCGTCGTCGGCCGACGAGATGATCCTCGCCCAGGGCGGGTCGCCGCGGAAGGAGTTCGGCACCAACCTGGAGGCACTCATCGCGGATCCGGCCATCTACAAGTTCGAGACCGGCACCGGGTATGAGATCCGCCCGGTCATCAGCCCGGACGGGCAGGCGGTGGTGTTCGGGTTCGACTACATGTACACCACCGACCTGCGGGAGCCGGTGCGGGCGGACGAGAAGCACCTCGGGCGGGTGAAGCGGCATTTCGTGCACACCGACGTGCAGCTGAGCAACTTCGAGCTGCGGGAGGTGAGCAAGTACTGGGTGGCGCTGAAGGCCGCCCGCACCGGCCAGGGGGTGCAACTGCTGCAAGACATCCCCGGCGTGGGCGCCCTGTTCCGCCCGGCCCCGAGCGCCCAGTCGTCGCTGCAACAGAACCTGATCTACTCGCAGGCGGCCATCTTCCCGACGCTGTTCGACCTGATGGGCCTGCGGTACGCGCCAGCGGTGGCGGACATCGACCCGGATTTCACCAAGAACGACGAGTTCGTCGTCCGCGGGCGGCGGGACTACCTGCGGCAGTTCATCTTCGACTACGGGGCGAGCCGGGTGGACGACGCCCTCCGCATCCTGTACGGCGAGCGGCGGCCGGACCTGTACCGCAGCCAGCACACCATCCCGTGGGTGCACCCGAACGGGTACCAGGGGCCGGGCCTGCGGCAGCGGGACAGCTATCTGCAGGAGGAGTACAACCCGCTGAAAGCTTATCCGAAGACCGAGTTCGCCCCCGGCATGCACACCCCGCTGCCGGCCGACCGGAACGGGCGGTTCGACGACCCACTCGGCTACCCGCCGACGCTTCCTGGCAGTGGGCACGCGCCGCCTGTCTATCTGCCGCCGGGTGGACTTGGCGCGAAGTCGAACGGCCAGCCGGTGCGAGAGTACGGGGCGAAGCCGCTCGGCACGACGGTGACGCGGGAACCGCCGCCGGCGGGGTACACCCCGCTGAAAGCCGCCGCCCCGACCGCGCCCCCACCCTCACCTTCGCGGCCGGGTCAGCCGACCGTCCAGGCGCCGGGCGGGCGGTCCGCCCCGCTGCCGACGATCCCCCCGCCGCCGGTGAAAGCCGACCCGCTGGAGGTCGAGCCGGCCCCGATCTCCACCGGGCAGAGGGGTAACCCGTACCAGCGGCGGTGAGTGAACGGACCGTGATGGTTGAAACGACGACACCGGAAACGCCCGTCGTGCGGACGATCCGAACCACCAGCGACCGGGCGGCGAGCGATCCGCAACCGCCACCCCGTTCAGCCGTCCGAGTACCAGAAGGAGGATTCGACCAAACCCGGAAGGGACTCTCATGACCAGGTGGAGCGTGCTGGCCGCGGCCGTCGTTGCGGTCGGCGTCGGCGTCGGCGACGGACGGGCCGAGTGGCCGACCATGCGGGCGAAGCCGAAGCCGCTGCCCGGCATCCCGGCGTACCCGTACCAGACGACCTCCCCGATGACGCAGCCGAAGCCGCTGGCGACGGGCACCAGCCTGCCGCGGCTGACCGTCGGCGGTGACTCCGACCCGCTCCGGGCGCTATCCCTGGAGCCCGGCAGCACGACCACCGTGCGGGAGACGACCACCCGCACGACCACCGCCGGCCGCTGCCGCGGCGAGCGGGTGGAGAAGACGGAGCGGGTGACGACCACCACGACGGGGATAGCGGGAAGCGGGCCGGTGGACACGACGGTGGCGACGTTCAGCCTGCTCGACCAGGTGATCCGGGTGGACCACTGCACGCTGTCTAAGGTGTCCGTCGCCCTGTACCCGGACGGCAAGTACGTGATCGCCTTCCGGGCGGACCAGAACCCGCAGCCGGCCGACCCGTTGGCGCGGACGCTGACCGCCCGCGGCACCGGGATCGACACCGGCCTGGACCCGGTGCAGTTCCGGCGGAACAAGTTCTTCGTCACCGTCCGCGGGTACGCGGCCGACCCGCTCGGCGAGCGGGGCATCGGAGCGACGAAGGCGGCGGTGCTGGAACTGCCGGTCGAGCCGTTCTGGGTGAACCGCGGGGAGCCGTACCCCGCGACGGTGGAGGGGACGAGCGAGGCGGTGCGGCGGAACTTCAAGGTAGTCGAGCGGGTGGATGTGGATTTCACCTATCGGTGAACCGGCGGCATGAGCCGCCTGGGTGCTGGAGGAGTTGCGATGCGAAGGATCGCCCTGTTTTTGCTGGCAATCGCCATCGTGAGCGGGGTCGGCTGTCTGTCCACCCGCACCGGCCCGCTCCGCCCGGCCGCCGTTCCTGTTCCCCCGTCCGACGAGATCGAGGTGCTCGACCCCGGCCAGGGGTCCACGCACGTCCCGCCGGTCGTCACCGGCGTCGGCGAGGACGGTATCCAGCGGGTGGACGTGCCGCCGGCAGTTCTCGTCCACCGCTACTTCCCGACCGGCGACCGCTCGTTCCAGGCGCAGTTCCTGCCCGGCGGCCCGGTGATCGTGGCGGCGAACCACCCGAAGACGCTGGAGCGGGTGTATGTGCCCGTGACGCTGCCGCCCGGCGCCCCGCGGGTGACGTACGCGGGCAAGTCGATTCGCTACGACTACGGCCCGCAGTCGGTGACGCTCACGTTCGGCGCGCTCGGCTGCCCGCGGGTGACGTACAGCCAGGGCACGGTGCTGGGCGAGAAGGTGCGGAACCTGGCCGAGCACACGGCCGACCGCACCCAGGAACTGGCCGAAACGGCCGGCGCCTCGCAGGGGTTTCAGCGGGTGAAGTCCGGGGCGGAGGGTTTGTTCAACCGCGCTGCCGAGAAGGTGAACAGCCTTCGCCGCCCGCTCCCGGCGATCGAGGAGTGACGGGTCGTGTGTGCCCGCTCCACAGCACACAGCAGGTGGGTCATGGAAGACGTCCTCCTCACACGCCGCGGCCTGCTGGCGGTCGCGGCCGGGGCACTCGCCGCCGGCACCGGCGGTAGTGCGAACGCCGGCAACTGCCTCCGCATCCCGCCACCGACCGGGATGGTTCGCCTGCGGGACGGGCGGCGGGTGGCTTACGCCGAGTACGGCAACCCGACCGGGTCGCGGGTGGTGATCTACCACCACGGGCAGCCGTGCTGCCGCCTCGAAGCCGGGGTCCTGCTCCCCGCTCTGGCCCGCCGGCCGGACGTCCGCCTGATCGCCTTCGACCGCCCCGGCGTGGGCGCGTCCGACCCGGTTCGCCACCCGTCGTTCGAGTCCTGGGCGTGCGACCTGACCGCCTGCGCCGACGCCCTCCGCCTCGGCCGGTTCGGGCTGACCGGCATCTCGGCCGGAACGCCGTTCGCACTGGCCGCCGCCATCCGCCTCCGCGACCGGGTGACGGCCGTTTCCCTCGGCTGTCCGGCGGCGGAGATCACCCGCGGCCACCGGCACGATCTCGGGGAAGGCGTCCGCGGGTGGCGGGCGGTGTCGGCCACTCCACTCCTCGCCGCCGCGGGGCTGAACGCCCAGAAGCGGCAGGTCGAGCGGTGCCCGCGGAGCCTGGTCCGCATCATCCAACCGCTCACGCCGGATGAGGAGCGGGGGTTCGACGACCCGGACACCCTGCGGTTCGCCGCCGGCGTGTTCACGGAGTCGATGCGAAACGGGGCGATGGGGGTGGTGAGCGAGCTACAACTGCTCGCCCGCCCGTGGGGGTTGCCGCTCGCCGACGTCCGCGTGCCGGTGTCCGTCTTCCACGGCGCCCTCGACCGCCGGGCGCGGCCGTGGATGGCCGAGGAGTTGGCCGCCCGCCTGCCGACGGCGACCCGCTACCTCACGCCGACGGACGGGCACCTGTCGCTGCCCAAGAACATGGCTGGTCCCCTCCTCGACGCGGCGGCCGGGTGACGAAAGCGGGGTGTCCGCATCCACCGCCGGCCCTTCACCGGGAAACGCTCCGACCGTCGCCACAATTTCCTTGCCGTTCGGCGTTCGTGCGATCATAATCCGCATCCCGGATGACAGACATCCGGGGCGGAACCTCTCCCGGTTCCGGCCACCGCCACACCCGCACCGAGGGCGAGCCGTGCCTACCGTACACTTCGGCACCAAGAACGAGCCGGGTTTCGAGCTGGAAGAGAGTGGCGACCTGATCGCCGTCCGCACCCGCAGCGGGCAGTCGGTCGCCCGGCCGGTGGGCAATGTCCGCTCGCCGTTGTCCGACGAGGTGGGCGACGGCACCCTGGTGGCCGAGTTCCCGGACGCCGGGGTGGAGGTGTACCGGGTGCCGGTCGGCCGCGGCGGGCGGACGGTGGACGCGCGGAAGCAGGCGCTGCGGGCCGCCCCGGACGTGCGGTTCGCCGGCAGCGTGCTGGTGGACCCGAAGTCCCGCGAGCCGGTGCTGTACACCGAGAACGTGTACGTGCGGTTCGTGCCCACCGCCGACCCGGACGAGTGCGAGGCGGTGCTGCGGGAACACGGGCTGACGGTGAAGCGGGCGGTGGATTACGCCACCAACGCGTACTTCGCCGCCGCCCCGGAGGGCACCGGCCAGGCGGTGTTCGACGTGGCCAACAAGCTGCTGAAGCGGGACGACGTGGTGTACGCGCACCCGGAGCTGATCCGCGAGCGGGCGCAGAAGGGCATCTTCCCGCAGCAGTGGCACCTGGCCAAAACCGTGCTGAACGGGACGACGGTGGACGCCCACGCGAACGTGGCGGCGGCCCACGACCTGACCCGCGGGGAGGGGGTGACGATCGCGGTCATCGACGACGGGGTGGACATCGACCACCCCGAGTTCGCCGGGGCGGGCAAGGTGGTGGCCCCGCGGAACGCCACCCGCAAGACGGACGACCCGCGACCGATGGACCTGCGGGGCACCGGCCCGGTGCGGGGCGACAACCACGGCACGGCGTGCGCCGGGGTGGCGTGCGGGAACGGCACGCACGGGGCGAGCGGGGTGGCGCCGAAGGCCCGGCTGATGCCCATCCTGCTGCGGTCCGGGCTGGGGTCGCAGGACGAGGCGGACGCGTTCCGCTGGGCGGCCGACCACGGGGCGGACGTCATCTCGTGCAGCTGGGGGCCGGAGGACGGCGACTGGTGGGACCCGACCGACCCGCTGCACACCGCCGTCGAGCGGCTGTCCCCGAACATCCGGGACGCCATCGACTACTGCGTGACGAACGGGCGGAACGGGAAGGGGTGCGTCATCCTGTTCGCCGCCGGCAACGGGAACGAGAGCGTGGACAACGACGGGTACGCCAGCTACGGCAAGGTGATCGCGGTGGCCGCGTGCAACGACCGCAGCACCCGCAGCGTGTACAGCGACTTCGGCAACGCCGTGTGGTGCGCGTTCCCCAGCGGCGACCAGGGCTGGCCGCCGTTCAACCACCCGGACCCGTTCACCACGGGCATCTGGACCACCGACCGGGTGGGCAACCAGGCCGGGTACAACCCGAACAGGTTCGGGCAGGTGGCCGGCGACGCCGCCGGCAACTTCACCAACAGCTTCGGCGGCACGTCCAGTTCGTGCCCCGGCGCGGCCGGGGTGGCCGCGCTGGTGCTGGCCGCCAACGGCGGGCTGACGTGGGCGGAGGTGCGGGACGTGCTCAAGCAGTGCTGCGACCGCATCGACCCGTCCGGCGGGCAGTACGACGCGAGCGGGCGGAGCAAGAAGTACGGGTTCGGGCGGCTGAACGCGGAGGCGGCGGTGAAGCTGGCGAAGGCGAAACTCGGCCAGTTGGTGGTGGCGAACAAGCTGGTGAACCTGCCCATCCCCGACCTGGGCCAGGCGGAGGAGACGGTGGACGTGACCGAGACCGCCGCCGCCGAGAAGGTGGTGGTGTCCGTCCGCCTCGCCCACACCTACATCGGGGACCTGGTCATCACCGTCGTCCCGCCGACCGGCACCGGGGTGGGGCCGGTGGTGCTGCACAACCGGGCGGGCGGCAACCGCCGCGACTTGGACATGCAGTACGACCCGGCGAACACCCCGAAGCTGGCCGCCCTGGCCGGGAAGAAGTGCAGCGGGGCGTGGCTGTTCCGGGTGGAGGACAAAGCCGCCCAGGACGCCGGCACCCTCATCCAGATCGGGGTGCAAGTGTTCATCCCGCCGGGCGGCCCGCGGGTCGCCCCGGCCGGGGCGGGCGGGGCGACCCGCGACGGGACGGCGAATCGACAGCCGAAACGGCCACCCGCTCGGCGGGGCCGGTCCACCGCCCGGAAGGGGAGTTGAGGCGTCAGCGGTTCAGCCCGTCCGAGTTCGGCATGGCGGAGCCGAACCGGGCGGTGCCGTTGCGATTGATAGACCAGCACTTCGTCACCTGGAACGCCCCCTTCGTCTTGAGGTCGAACGAGTCGCTCTGTCGCCCCGTGTCCAAGAACAGTTCGGAGAACCCGCGGTGGCTCACCCGCACGGTGGCCGCCTTCGGCCGCAGCGGGTCGGCCGTCGGCACCGGGTCGATCTCGATCGGTGGAAGGGTGAGCCGGACAGCCGGGTGCTTCTCGAGGGTGAACTCGAGTTGCAGGCGGAGCGTCACCGGCGTGGGCGGGGCGGTGGCGGTGAACGACAGGTCGTACACCCCGGTCTCCTTGTTCACCGTCAGCCGCATCCCCTCGTAGATCACCAGCCCGTCCGCCTCCACGGGCTCCCCGCACTGGCCGAACCGCGGGAACGGGAACGCCGCCGCTTTGTGGAACGAGTGCTTCCAGACGTTCTTCGTCTCGTCGCACGCCGCGGCCCCCTGACACGGGCCGACCGGCTCCACAGACGGAGTGCGGAGGAACGGGGCGTGGTCGTTGGCCGGCGGGCACGCCTTGAGGCAGTCGGACAGGGAAGGGGTCGGGCATTGCCCGAGGGTCGTGGCGCCGGCCAGGAGGAGGAGCGTGGTGTTCATGGCGTCGGTGTGCGTCTGCGGGTGATGCACATATCGTCGCCAGACCGGGCGGCCGGCGTTGGTCATTCGCACCGATCCGCGAGGGCGATCCGGTCCCGCCCCGCTGTAACACGCCCGGTCGTCAGAACCTGACCCGTTCGCCCGGCAGCGGGTGGGAATCTGGTCCGCGAGCGCGGCCCGTAACGGTCGGGTGGAAAATGAAGTAGCCCCTGAGGGCCAGTTCGGAGGATGTTCCGGCGGACTGGCGCGGAGGCCGTCGCACCCGCTCCCCACGTGGCGGCGGCGGGTCACTGCCGCTTGCCGCTGAGCAGGTCGAACACCTGGGAGAAGGCGGTCGGCGATCATCTTCTCGATCCGCGCCCGCAACCCGGCGTCGCCACGACAGCAGGCGGCGTCGAGGTACGCGGCGCGGTCGGCCGGCGGCAGATCGAGGGCGGCGAAAAAGAGGGACTCGGCGGAGGCGGTGTCGGACATGTTCGGCTCCGGGCGAGGTGACCTCCGGACCATGCGGAATCCGCTCCCGAAAGCCGCCACGGATTCCGGCAATTACGGCTCGTCCTGCAACTCGGCGTACAGCCAGGAGCGGGCGAACAGCCACCACCGCTCGGCCGTGCGGAGGGACACGCCCAGGGCGTCGGCCGCCTCCTCCAGGGTCATGCCGCCGAAGAACCGCAGGGTGACGAGTTGGGCCTTCTCCGGCTCGCTGGCGGCGAGGCGGTCCACCGCCTCGTTCAGGGCCAGCACCTGCTCGGGCGGCTGGGCGACGTTGTGCCAGTCGGCCAGTTCCACCCGCGACTACCGCCCGCCGCGCTTGTCGGCGTGTTTGGTCCGGGCGTGATCGACCAGGATGCGGCGCATGGCTTCGGCGGCGGCGGCGAAGAAGTGCCCGCGGCCGTCCCGCTTCTTGCTCACGTCCTCGCCCACCAGCCGCAGGTACGCCTCGTGGACGAGCGCCGTGGCCTGGAGGGTGCCGATTGAGAAGGCGAAACGGTGCCCGGCGGCGAGGACGAGGATTCGGGCCCACGGGTGGCGGCCGGCGGGCTCGCAGCCGCGGGCCGGGTCGGATATACTTCCCGTGCGCTCCCGCCCGCCCCGGAGGTAGCGTTTGCTGCGGCGTTACGCCGCGGATGAGTCCGGGCCGCCGGACACACACTCGGAAGCCCTGCGGGCTTCCTCCCCCGCCGATCATCTTGACAGGTCAAGATGGACCGAGGGGGTCATGACGGGAGGTCAGTACCCGGGCGGGCGGGGGTGTCTCGTTTCACAGCATCCGGATCAGCCGCTCGAACACCTTCTCCTCGCGGTACAGGGCCGCCCCGAACCGCTCCAACTCCTCCCGCTTCTCGGCGCTCAGCGCCGGATCGCGTAGCGCCGCCAGATTCTCCGCCAGTTGCTCCAGCGTGGCCGGGGCGCTCCAGCACGCCGTCACCTGCGGGAAGCTGAGTGTGTAGCGGTAGCAGTCGGCCGCGGTCGGCGGCGTCATCCCACCCACCGGCCGCAGCATCCGCCCGTAGCACAGGTTGTTGAACGTGATGAGGCTTGTGCCCGGCGGGACGAACGGGAACACCCCGGTCTCGGCTCCGCGGTGGGCCGGACTGTGCCGGGCCATCACCGGGTTCCAGCCATCGGCCATCGCCCGCACCAGCAGCGGGCGGTTGTGCGACGACAGCCCGACCGACCGCACTTTGCCCTCGGCCGTCAGCTTCGCCACCGCGTCCCGCAGGTCGTCCGTCATCCGCTCCCACGACTGCACCCAGAACACCAGGAACAGCCCGAGCTGTTCGACCTTGAGCGTCCGCAGCGCCCGGTCCACGTCCGCCCGCAGGCGGCGGCCGTCGGCCTCGAACGTGCCGGCCACGAAGTGGAACTGCCGCCGGTCCGCGGCCGACAGCCGGGTGCCGAATGCGGTGAGGGTGGTGTAGTTCGGCTCCCAGAAGAACCAGTTGACCCCGGCCTCGGCGGCACGGACGAACCCCTCGACCGGCAGCAGGTAGTGCCCCGAGATGCCGACCCGTGACACGCGGAGGGAATCCGGGCCCAGCGACGCCGTGTGCGGGGCGACGCCGAGCGGGGCGGCGAGCGGCTGCGGGGCGAGCGGCAGCTTCGGCGGCGGCGTCCACGGGTTCGCCGGCTCGACTTCCCACAGCGGCACTCGTGCGATGCGGCAGGCGGACTCGATGACGGCCCAGGAGTGTTCGGTGGTCGGGTCGGCGACGATGGCCGCGGCACGGGCGGGGGTCAGGTTTGCGGCACCAGACAGGGTCGGAAGGAAGGTCTCCCGACGGATTTCGCGGCCCTGCGTCGAGGGCCAATGGAGTTTCTCGCGATGCTCTTCCTCCAACCCATCCAGCAGGCGCTCGATCGCCGGTTGCCCCCCGTGCCGCGGATCGGCCAGCCCCGCCAGCGCGGCCTCGTAATGCCGGACTTCGCCGGACGCGCGGATCGCGTCCACCGCCGGCTTCCACACCCGCTCGTCGGCGTGCCCGGCGAGGAACGGCATGGTGTCGATGTTCGCGGCGAGGTCCTCGGTGGTCATGCGGGCCAGCTTCACCCCCAGCACCGCCGGGTCCCAGTCCCAGAACGGGCTGTCGTCGTGGCGGTCCGGCGGGGTGAACGCCGACCAGTCGGCCGGCTCAGCGCCGGTCCAGGCGTAGCGGAGGAAGGCGAGGAGGGCGGTGGGCCGCGGGGTCGGGTTGGTGCCGAGCTGTCGTTCGATCTCTTCTCGTCGCCTGTCATCCTTCCCCCACCCGGTCAGCACCCGCACGAGCGCGTGCCGCACCCGCCAGTGCGGGTCGTCGGCCGCCGCAAGTACCTGCCAGCGGTCGTCGTCGTCCTGGTCGGCAAGGGCCAACAGGGCGGCGCGGCGGTTCGGCCACGACGGGTCGGTTCGCAGCACCTGCACCACGCCGGGATCCGGCACCCCCCGCCCCCACCACTGCACGGCGGCTAGCCGCACCTGGGCGAACCGGCTGGTGAGCGCCCGCCGCATCACGATCGGTAACACCGGGTCATCCACGTCCGCAATCGCTTCCAGTGCCGCCGCCACCGCTTTCGCGCTCGGGTCGGCGAACACCAATTCGGCCAGCCCGTCGATCGTCACCTTGTCCGGGATCAGTGGCCGCAGTGCCTCGATCGCCGCGAGGGCCGTGTCCGGCTTCCGCAGGGCCAGCGTGACGCTCAGCGGGTGGTCGTCGGGAACGCGCATCGCAGATTGCCCCGCGGCCGGTCGTCGGCTACCGTTTGGCAATATCACCCGCCGCCGCCGAGACCACCCGTGCCCCTGCCCGACACCCCGGACTGGCTGCTCCGCCCGCTGCCGGCGAACGCCGTTCCGGACGCGGCACTGAACGAGCGGTTGACGAAGGCGTGCGGCGACCTGACTGCCGCCGACCCGCGGGCGGTGTACGCCGCCATCAACAGCCTGTTCGTCGAACTGCTCGCCGTGCAGTCGTTCGCCGAGTACGACCCGGCCGTGAACCTGATCTCCGGGGCGGTGTGGGCGGCGGTCGAGCCGGTGTGCGGCAGCGACCAGACGATCGCCAAGCTGCGGCTGATCGAGCTGGCGGTCGAGCACCTGGTGCCGGAGGCGGCCGGGCGGGTCTGCCGGCGGTTGGCGAAGGACGCGGCCCCGGCCGTCCGCCGGGCGGTGCGGAAGGTGGTGGAGCAGGGGCGGGTGCGGGAGGTGGCCCTGCCGGCCACGAAGGACGGCCCGTGGTCGCCGGTCGGCTGGCTGAAGGGCACCGCCGACGTGGACCTGAGCCGGCACAAAGTCGGCAAGGCGGCGCAAGAGCGGAACCACGTCCCGCCGATCGCCACCCTGGGGCAGTTGCGGGAACTGCTCGCCGTCCGGTCGGAGAAGCAGCTCGGGTATTTCCTGCTGGCGTCCGACCACGAGGACGGGCCGTACACCACGTTCGCCATCCCGAAGCGGGGCGGCGGCGAGCGGGTGATCTGCGCGCCCAAGCCGCAGCTGAAGTGGGTGCAGCGGCGGATCCACGAGTGGATCCTGCGGGGCGTGCCGGCGCACCCGGCCGCCCACGGGTTCATCGACGGGCGGAGCATCGTGACGAACGCGGCGGCGCACGTCGGGGCGGCGGTGGTGGTGAAGTTCGACCTGACCGACTTCTTCCCGACCGTCCACTACTACCGGGTGCTCGGGCTGTTCGCCAGCCTGGGGTACGCGGTCGGCGACGCCCGGTTCGGCACCGCCGACGCCGCCCGCCAGGTGGCCCCGGTGCTCGCCCGCCTGTGCTGCTACACCCCGCACCCGCAGGCGTGGGGGAAGGCGCACATGCCGCAGGGGGCGCCGACCTCGCCGGCCCTCAGCAACCTGGTGTGCCGCCGGCTGGACTCGCGGCTGAGCGGGTTAGCGAAGCGGCTGGCCGGCACGTACACCCGGTACGCCGACGACCTGACGTTCTCGTTCAAAGCCGCCGACGTGAACCTCGGGCGGTTCCGCTGGTGGGTGGACCAGGTGTGTCACCAGGAGGGGTTCCGGGTGAACCAGGGCAAGTTCCGGGTGATCCGCCGCAGCCAGCGGCAACTGGTGACGGGCATCGTGGTGAACGACGGGGTGCGGGTGCCGCGGGAGGAGCGGCGGCGGTTCCGGGCGGTCGTGTCCAACTGCCGCAAGCTGGGGGTGGCGTCGCAGGCCCGCGGCAACCCGCGGTTCGCCGAGTACCTCCGCGGGTTCGCCAGCTACCTGCACATGGTCCACCCGGACGAGGGGGCCGAGTTGTTGCGGCAGGTGGACGAACTGCTCGGCCCGGGCGCGGCCGCACCGGAGTAAGTAGTAGGCACACTCCGTGTGCCGTCATCCGAACGGCACACGGAGTGTGCCTACTACTTTCCCAACGGGGGCGGGGAATGAACACTCCGAAGGCGGCCGGGGAAACGCTGGTCGAGTTGGAGCGGCTGAAGGCCGGCCCGCCCGACGCCGGGTGCGTGGCGGCGGCGTGGCGGCTGGTCACCGCCGCCCAGCGGCAGCCGGACTTCTTCGCCGTCCTCGACTACGCCCTGGAGGGCGGGTTCGTCGTCCCGTGCGGGGCGGGCGACCCGAAGCGGCACCCGAACCCGACGTGGGTGAACCCGCTAGACGGGACGGAGATGGTGTGGGTCCCGCCCGGCCGCTGCCGCCTCGGGCCGGACGCCGTGGCGGTCGAGATGGCCGGCTTCTCGCTGGCCCGGCACCCGGTGACGAATGAGCAGTTCGAGTTGTATCTGGCGGACTCGCTGTACACCCCACACGGCAACTCCGGCGCGGACCCGAACGGCGAGTTCCTCGAACACTGGACCGGCGGGCATTCGCCGACGGGCGGTGCCGACAACCCCCGTGGTGTTCGTGTCGTACCTGGACGCGCTGGCGTACTGCGAGTGGGCCGGGCTGAGCGTGCCCGGCGAGTACCAGTGGGAGAAGGCGGCCCGCGGCACCGACGGCCGCGCGTACCCGTGGGGGAACGCCGCCCCGCGGTCCGGCCCCCGCGGGGCGACGCGGCCGGTTGCGCAGTTCGACATCGGGACTACCGCCGCCGTCGGCGTGCTGCCCGGCACTCGCAGCCCCTACGGGTGCGAGCAGATGGCCGGGAACGTCTCGACGTGGTGCCAGCCGGGCGACCCGACGAAGCCCGGCGAGTTCCCGCCCGTCCACCCGGAGGTGACATCGCCGACCGCCGCCGTCCGCGGCGGGGCGTTCAAGCGGTCCGGCCCGCGGACGTTGCGGGCGTGCCACCGCCGCCGGCTGTCCGTCGTCCGCCGCAACGACTGGGTGGGCATCCGTCCGGCCTGTCTCCTGCCCGTCCGCCCGGCGGACCCGATCGGCTCCTAGGGCACCTCGCCCTCGACGGCGCCGTACAGCTTCTGCGTGCAGTCGGCCGCGAGCGTGCTGACGGTTTTGCCGTTCCCGAGTCTGCACGCGACCAGCACGGCGTTTTGAGGTGCGGCCTCCTTCCCCACCACCTCCCCGCCGAGAACGTCGCAGTGCGACAGGGTGGTGGTGATGGTGCCCCCGGACGGCAGCTTGCAGTACACGATGGTGCTCGGCGGCTTCACGTCGCGGGCGGGGGGCGGGTCGGTCGGCGTACTCATGCGACACCTGAGGGTGAGAGGGAGGGTTGCACCGGCTACTTCATCTCGCGGCCGGTCCGCACGACCGGCCGGAGTTCGAGCCACCTGGTGTCCGCGAGCGGACCGTCCGGCGTCGTGCCGGTGACGGCGGACAACCAGGGGGTGAGGTGTTTCTCGTCCGGGAGTGCGGCGGCGGTGGCCGGCGACCAGACGCGGGCGGACTTCTCGCTCACGGACAGCAGTCGGCCGCCCCCCCAGGCGGTGTGGTGGACCGGCAGGCGGTGGCGGACCGGCGGGCCGACGGGCAACCGCGTCCGCACCGACCACGCCTGCGCCTGGCCGTCCGCGGTCGTGGTGACCAGCTCCGTCCCGGTCGGGTCCAGCCCGACACACGACAGCCCCGCGGCCAACTGCCACTCCCGCCTCGGCTTGTCCGCGGTGAGCGCCGGCCACCACCGCACCGCCCCGCTCAGGTGGATCGTGACCCACCCCTCCCCGCCGGGGTTGGGCAGCACGTCCTTCAGGTCGTGTAGGGCGTCCGGGACGGGGACGGGTGTCCCGTCCGCGGCCGCCCAGGCGCGGAGACGGCGATCCCGGCCGAGGGCCGCCACGGTCGACCCGTCCGGGGAGATCACCAGCTTGTCCACCTTCGCCCCCGACGGGCGGCGCCACTTCTCCTCGACCGCGTTCGGCGACAGGTCGAGGTATGCGACGCTCCCGTCTTTACACGCCACCGCCAGGGAGCGTTCGCCGGGGTCGACGTGCAGCCGCCTCACCTCGTCCGGGAACCGGGTCGCGTGTTCGATGGCCCCTTCGGGCGTCCACACCTTCAGCCACCCGTCCTCACCGGCGGTGACCCAGGCCGACCGGCTGACGAGGTGCTTCATACAGAACACGTCGCCGAGGTGCCCCGAGAACGTGCCGATTTGCCCCCCACTCGCGACCTCGAACACATGCACCGGCCGCGGGTCCAGCGGGCGATCCGGATTGACACCGAGTTGGAGCGCGAGGTGCCGGCCGTCCGCGGTCAGCTCCGCCACGGTGGCGGACAGACCCGGCGTGCGGATCGGCGGCCCGGCCGCCCGGTTGTTCCGCATGTCCCAAACTTGGATGCCCGCGTGACGTTGTCCGGGCTTGCCCCGGCCGATGTCGCTGTCGGGGGTGATCCGGGCGGCGACACACATGCCGTCGTCCGAGCTGACGACGTGCATCGCCAGACACGTTCGGGGGAGCGGAAGGGACCGGACGGCGGCGGCCGGCCAGCGGAGCGGGACGACCACCCGCTTGTCCTCCACCCCGATCAGGTGGGTGTTCGACACGACCCGGATTTCCGGTGCGGTCGGCCGCGGGGTCGGCAGCGGGTCGAAGCAGT
The DNA here is from genome assembly GCA_022841795.1 of Fimbriiglobus sp. Classification (GTDB taxonomy): domain Bacteria; phylum Planctomycetota; class Planctomycetia; order Gemmatales; family Gemmataceae; genus JALHQU01. Next base: position 11,662 of record JALHQU010000053.1, on the reverse strand, counting down.
TGGCCTCCGGCTGCCACAGGCGGACGGCACCACCCGTCTGAACGACGACGGCACCACACGGGGCGAACCCGAACACCTCTGTCGCCTCACGGCTTTCCTCGGATTTCAGCTCGCGGGTGTCGGCGTCCCAGAACAGCAGGCTGTCGCCGCCGGTGGCGATGGTCCGACCGTCCGCGGAGAAGGCCGCCGACCGCGTGTTCGTCCCCTTCCCGTCGGCGAGGGGGCCGAGCAGGTGACGCCGTTTCAGATCCCACAGTTCGGTCTCGTTATCCAGGTTCAGGGCCAGAAGTCGCCCCCCCCTCGCGTCGACGGCGAACGCCTTCACCTGCCGCTTCGTGGGAGGTGTCCCGACCCGCTTGCCGGACTTCAGATTCCAGAAATTCACCCCGGCGTGTTTTTCGTACGCGGTGCCGGTGACGACGTACTCGCCGTCGGGGGTGAGGGCGACCGCGAACACCCACTCCCCGATGAACAGTTCGTTGGCCGCCGCGGTGTCCGGCCTCTCGACCGACCATATGCGGGCGGTGCAATCCATGCTCCCCGTGACCAGCCAGCGGCCGTCCGAACTGAACGCCGCCGCCTTCACCTCCTTCGTATGGCCGGCCCACCGCTTGTGGACGCGGGCGGCGTGGGCGTCCCAGATCACCAGCCCGCCGCGGTCGTCGCCGACCGCCACCCACCGCCCGTCCCGGCTGGCGGCGACGGCCGTGACCCGCTCCGGGTGGGTGTACAAGCCGTCCACCGTGGCGAGCGAGTCGGCCCACCCGGCGATGTTCGCCCGGATCGCGGTTCGCAGGTCTTGGGCGTCGGCGGGCACGTGGTTCAGGAGCTTGGCGAACGCGAACAGCCCCTTCGACACGTTCCCGTCGGCACACTGGCGGAACGCGGCGAGGGCGTCCCGCTCGACCGCCGCCCGCGCCTCCGCATCTTGGTTGGTCGGAGGAGGCTGTGGCGGTTTGGGGGCAGGGGCGTTCAGGGCGGCGAACGCGATGGCCGCGACGCAGACGGCCACGGCCGAGGCGATCACCCGCCGCCTCGGCCGTGGCCGGATGGCCGCGTTAACCGCCGCCGCCACCTCGGACGCGGAGGCGAACCGCTTCGCAGGGTCGCGGGCCAGGCACCGCAGGGCGATGGACTCCAGCCGCCGCTCCGCCCGCCAGAGCCCGCACCGCCGCGCGGGCGGCGGGCCGTCACACACCGCCCGCCGCCACTCGTCGGCCGTACCGCCGGCGAACGGCCGGGCCCCGTTCACCAGCTCGTACAGGATCACCCCTATCGCCCACACGTCCGTCGCCGGGCTGATCGGCCCGCGGGCCGGGTCGAACTGCTCCGGGGCCATGTACGCCTTGGTTCCCGGCTGGCGGCCGAGGGCCGTCAGGCACGCCGTCTCCGGCTCGGTGTCCCCGCCCGGGTCGGCGACCGGGGCGACCGGCGGGCCGACCGGCTCGCTCGGGTCGAGCAGCTTCGCCACCCCGAAGTCGGTCACGCACGGTCGGCCGCCGGCGTCGAGCAGGATGTTGCTCGGCTTCAGGTCGCGGTGGACGATATCGTGCGCGTGGGCGAACCCGACGGCCGCCGCCACCCGCTCCACGAACCGGCCGACCGCCGCCGCCCCCCGGCGGCGGATGGCGTCGGCGTGCGTCGCCAGGCTGCCGGGCAGGTACTCCATCTCCAGCACCGGCCGGCCGCCCAGGCTGAACGTCTTGAAGATGCGGACGATGCCGTCGTGCTTCAGCCGGGCGAGGATGCGGGCCTCCTGCTCGAACCGCTTCATCAGCCGGCCGATGTCGTCGGCGGTGAACAGCCGCCCGTGCGTGTGCAGCACCTTGTACGCCACGGCGGTGCCGAACGTGGGGTCGTGCCCGCGGTACACGACACTCGACGCCCCGCGGCCGACCTCCACCCACCCGGCCGGGTGGCCGGCCGGGGGCGCGGGCGACCCGCCGCTCGGGGGCTGGCCCGGGTCCCAGGTTTCCGTCGGGAACAGCTCCGCCACGGACGACAGCCGGCGGGCGATCTCGCGGACGTGGGGCAGCGCCTCCGGGTGTTCGGCGCACACCTCCTCCAGGGAAACGTGGTGCCCCTTGGCCTTTTCGTCCTCCCAGCGGGCGAACAGGTCGAACGCGAGGTCGTCGGTCAGGTCGGTCAGGGTCATGGCGGTTCGCCGGGAGAGCGACGGCCGCCCGCCCGCCGGTCCAAAAAAATCCGGGTCATTCGGTCAGGTCGCGGCCGAGCTTGCGGCTCAACCGGAGCCGGGCCTTGGTCCACAGGGTGTGAGCGGTCGTCGGCGGCAGGCCGAGCAGTACGGCGGCCTCGGCTTTGGTTTTCCCCTGGTAGTAGAACACGTCGAACAGCGCCTGTTCGTCCGGCGGCAGCGACTCGACGTACTGGTGGAACGCCACCATCAGGTCGTCGTCGGTGTCGCCGGGCTGCGGGACGGGTGCGTCCCCGAGCTCGCCCACCCGCCGCCGCCGCCGCTGGATCGCCTTGTGCATGTCGAGCAGGACGAGCCGGACGGTTCGGGCCAGGAACCTCTCCAGGTCCAGAATGGACGGCGGGCTGACGCCCCGCCCGAGGGCGTTCAGCAGGCGGACGAACGTTTCGTCCGCCACGTCCGTCGTCTGCGAGTCCTGGGTGACGAGCGGGAAGGTGCGGAGGCGGGGGCGGACGAGCTGCTTCACCCGCTCCTGGCACAGGGTGCACAGCTCGTTCACCGGCGGCTTCAGGCCGGCCCGGTGCCGGTCCAACCACACTTGCACCGGGTCTGGGGGCGGTTGCATGTCACGGCTCCAGACAAGACCAGCCGTTCAGGTGTGATGTTACCCAACAAGTTCGGTCGGCTCAGCAAGAAAATCTGAAAACGGCCGACCGCCCGCTCCGCCCCGTCGCTCTACCGGCGGGGTCGCACGCCGGCCACGCGACAGCCCGGTTCCGCCGCACGTCCGCGTCCGGTTGACACAAGGGGGACCGCGCATGCGGATAGTCGTCACCGTCGATCCGGCGGCCCACGCCGACATCAACGCGGTGGTCGGCCGGGTGGTGGCCGCCGGGATGGCGGTGGACCAGATCCTGTCCGCCACCGGCATCATCACCGGGTCGGCGGACGCCGCCAAGGTCCCCGCCCTGCGAGCACTGCCCGGGGTCGGGTCTGTCGAGCCGGACACCGACTTCCCTCTTCCCACCGACCGGCTGTCGTAACCCGGTCGCCGATCCCACCCGGAAGGTCCGCCCATGAGTTCCCAGTCCCGCACCTTCGCGTCCGTCGTCGCCGACCCCGAACTGATGGCCGAGGTCCGCGAGCGGTCCAAGAAGGCCCTGACCGCCCACCGCCCGGTCCTGGACGCGAACGAGATCGCCCTCCCGGCGGCCGACTACCGGGCCGTGATCGAGGGTCACACGCTCCCCGACCCCACCGCCCAGGAGTACGGCGAGGCGATCGTTCTGGTGGACGGCCGCCCGTCGCTGCTGGTGCGGGACGACCAGTTCGAGGAGCCGGAGTTCGAGTACTGGAAGTCCCGGCTGAACCCGCACCGCGGGCCGCTCGAAGCCGCCCTGCGGTCCGTCGGGCGGGTCGAGCTGACCGGGCACGCCACCTACGACTGGGTCGGCACCGGGTGGGTGGTCGGGGACCGGCTGGTGGTCACCAACCGGCACGTGGCGAACGTGTTCGCCCGCCAGCACGGGCAGGGGTTCGTGTTCCGCCCCAGCCCGCTCGGCGGCACCATGACCGCCCGCATCGACTTCCGCGAGGAGTATCAGGGGGACGGCGAGCGGCAACTGCCGCTGACCCGCATCTTGTACGTCGCGCCGGACGGGCCGGGCCAGCCGGACATCGCCGTCCTCGAACTGGGCGCTGCCGCCGACCTGCCCCCGCCGGTGCGGCTGGCCGCGAACAGTCGCACCACCGACCCGGTCGCCGTCGTCGGGTACCCGGCGTGGGACTCGCGGAACGGCGAGGACGCGATGCGGAACATCTTCCGCGACATCTACGACGTGAAGCGGCTCGCCCCCGGCTACCTGATGCCGTCGGCGGACGCCGTCACCATCCGGCACAACTGCTCCACCTTGGGCGGGAACTCCGGGTCGGCCGTGCTGGAGGTGCAGTCCGGGGCGGCGGTCGGGCTGCACTTCGGCGGGCGGTTCAAGACGGCCAACTACGCGGTCAAGGCCGAGGTCGTGCGGTCGGTCCTCGATCGCCTGCCGGCCGGCCGCACGTCGGTCCAGGTGGCGGGCGGGGCGGAGGCCCCGACCGCCGCCAGCCTCGCCAGTCGCGAGGGGTACCGGCCGGAGTTCCTGGGCACCGGCCGGCGGGTGCGGCTGCCGGTCCTGTCCGCCGCCCAGGAGGAGGACGCGGTGCCGGTGCCCGGCCGGTCCGACTTCGTGCTGGCGTACACCCACTTCTCGGTGGTCATGTGCCGGTCCCGCCGCCTGTGCTACTTCACCGCGGTGAACATCGACGGCAACCAGTCGGTGAACCTGCGGCGGGCGGACAACTGGTTCCTGGACCCGCGGATCCCGGCCGATTCGCAGTGCGGGAACGAGCTGTACCGGAACAACAACCTGGACCGCGGGCACATGGTCCGCCGGCTCGACCCGGTGTGGGGGCCGGCGGCGGTGGCGCGGGCGGCGAACGACGACACCTTCTTTTACACCAACGCCTGCCCGCAGCACGCCCACCTGAACCAGCGGACGTGGAACGACCTGGAAGACTACATCCTGACCAACGCCGACCAGCGGAACCTGAAGGTGTCGGTGTTCACCGGGCCGGCGCTCGGGCCGGCCGACCCGGTGTACCGCGGGGTGCGGATCCCGCTCGACTACTGGAAGGTGGTGGTGATGCTGAAGGCCAACGGGCGGCTGTCCGCCACGGCCTACGTGCTCACCCAGAGGTCGCTCGTGGACGATTTCGAGGCGCCGTTCGTGTTCGGCCAGTACCGCACGTACCAGGTGCCGATCACCCGCGTCGGCAACCTGACCGGGCTGTCGTTCGGCAACCTGCCCGACTTCGACCCGCTCGCCGGGTCCGAGGCGACGGCGGCGGCGGACGTGCGGCCACTCGACTCCGTGGCCGACGTGCTGCTGTGACACCACCCGTTCGGGGAGGCGGCCATGCGGATCACGGTCCACCTGACGCCGGCGGTGGCCGCCGCGCCCGACGCGGACGCCGGCCTGGCGCACGAACTCGCCCGCCTCGGGGTGAAGCTGACCCCGCTTCACCCGCGGGCGACCGACCCCGACCTGGTCGGCCAGTTCTCCGCCGACGTGCCGGACGCCGCGGCGGACGCCGTCTGCGGCCGGCTGCTCGCACACCCCGCCGTCGTGGCGGCGTACCCCAAGCCGGCCGACGGCCCGCCGTCCGCCGCACTCTCCTGAAGAGGACATGACATGGCACGCAAGAAGACCCCGGCCCGACCGGCGGCCTCGGGGGCGGCTCCGGGTCGAGCCGAACTGATCCTGGTGGCCGAGGCCGGGGCGGACCTGCGGATGACCCCGGCCGGGTTCGAGTCCCGCGGCGGGGCTGACGTGGGCGGTCTGGCCGAGGTGCTGGCCGGCGATGGCGTCACCGTCGAGCCGCTGTTCGGGGTGTCCGAGGACCGCATCCGGGCGCGGGCGGCCGAGATGCCGGGCGCGGGCGAGGCGGACATGGGGGCGTTCTACCACGTGTCCGCTCCGGACGCGGACCTGGAGGAGTTGGCCGAGCGGCTCCGTGACACCGAGGGGGTGGCCGGGGCGTACGTGAAGCCGCCGGGCGAGCCGCCGGTGGCGATCGACCTGGAGATGCTGGCCGACATGGCGCCGGCGGCCGACGAGCCGCCGGCCGTCACCCCGAACTTCGTCGCCCGGCAGATCTACCTGAACCCGGCCCCGGCCGGGGTGGACGCGCGGTACGCCTGGACCATCCCCGGCGGCCGCGGCCGCGGGGTGAACGTCATCGACTGCGAGTGGGGGTGGCGGTTCAACCACGAAGACCTGAAGGTGAACCAGGGCGGGGTGGTGATCGGCTCGGCCAGTACCGACGACAACCACGGCACCGCCGTGCTGGGCGAGATCAGCGGCGACCGGAACGGGCTGGGGGTGGAGGGCATCTGCCCGGACGCGCGGGTGATGGCCGCGTCGTTCGCCACCGTGCCCACCGCCCAGGCCATCCGCCTGGCGGCCGACCGGCTGAACCGCGGGGACATCCTCCTGCTGGAGATCCACCGCCGCGGGCCGGACGGCAGCGGGGTCGGGCAGGACGGGTACATCGCCATCGAGTGGTGGCCGGACGACCTGGCGGCCATCCGGTACGCGGTGGCCCGCGGGGTGATCGTGGTGGAGGCCGCCGGAAACGGCGCGCGGAACCTGGACGCGGCCATCTACAACACCCCGGGGGCCGGGTTCCCGGCGGCGTGGCGGAACCCGTTCAACGTGAACAACCCGACGTCCGGGGCGGTACTGGTCGGGGCCGGCGCGCCGCCGCCGGGCACCCACGGCCGCGACCACGGCCCGGACCGCTCCCGCCTCGGGTTCTCGAACTACGGCCGCCGGGTGGACGCGCAGGGGTGGGGCCGGGAGGTAACCACCACCGGGTACGGCGACCTCCAGGGCGGGGCCGACAAGGACAGGTGGTACACGGACACGTTCAGCGGCACGTCCAGCGCGTCGCCGATCGTGGTCGGGGTGCTCGGGTGCGCCCAGGGCATCCTCCGCGCCCGCGGCCGCCCGCTGCTCACCCCGGCCGGCGCCCGGTCCATCCTGCGGGCGACCGGCTCGCCGCAGCAGGACGCGCCGGGCCGGCCGAAGACACAGCGGATCGGCAACCGGCCGAACCTGCGGCAGATCATCGCCCAACTGCAACCGATCGCCCCGCCGGCGGCCGACGAGACGGTCCGGCCGGCCGAGGCGGTCAAGGCGGACGGCGGGGTCACCATCGCCATCAACTCGTCCCGCGTGACCATCAACGTCGCCGCCGGCGGGGTGTCGGTCGCCAGCGAGCCGGCGGTCCCGGTCGCGGCCGAGGCGGTCGGGTATTCGAACGGGCACACCCCGGTCAACCGGCTGCTCCCGTCCGCCGCCGACGCGTTCGCGGCCGACTGACGCGCGGACTCAATGCCCCGCGGCGGCCCGCTCCGCCGCGGGGCCGGCTCGAACCACACCCGGATAGCCCCATGAAAACCGTCCTCTTCGTTCGCCACGCGGACATCGACCTGCCGCCGACCGCCCCCGACGAGTTGATCGAGTTGAACGCGGAGGGCCACGCACGAGCCACGGAACTCGCCCGCGTGGCCGGTTCGGCCGGCGTCACCGCCGTTCTTACCAGCGGCGTCAAGCGGACCCAGCAGACGGCCGCGCCGTTAGCCACCGCGCTCGGCGTGGTGGCGAAACCGGTGACGCCCGCGCTCCTCCCCCCGTTCGTTGCGTCAACGGCGGACGGCTCCGTAACACTGGTCGTCGGACACAGTAACACCGTCCCGCAGATGATCGCAGCCCTCCTTGGCGCCCCGTTCCCGTTCCCCCCGCTCCAGACGTTCGACAACCTGTATGTGGTCACGGTGGAAGCCGCGAACCAGGCGTCGGTCGTTCGCCTGAAGTACGGCGCGGGGGCGGCCACGCCGGCGATCGCACCGGCGGCTCAAGCCGGCCCGACCTTCACCAACCACGCCGGGGCGACCTCGCACGGCACGGCCGTGGTGTTCGCAGGCAAACTGTTTGATGGCAAGGAGGAACTCCTGAACGCGGTCAGCGGCGGGGACGCGACCGGCGACCTCCTTGTCCTCGTGTCCGACGAGACAAAGAAGCCGACCTACGCGGAGGTGCTGAAACGCGATGGCACGGGGTACAAGCGGGTCGGGCGGGTCGAACTCCCGGCCGGTGACAAGGAGGTGGACCTGGAAGGGGTCGCCGCCGACCGCGGGACCGGCACCGTGTACCTCACCGGCTCGCACTGCCGGGCGCGGAAGATCGACGGGGGGATCGAGGAGGTGAAGCGGAAAGAGTCCCGCGAGCAGTTCTTCCGGTTCAAGCTCAACCCGGACGGCACGCCCGGCCCCGTGGAGGGGCCGAAGTCGCTCACGCCGTTCCTCGCCGGCCACCCCGTCCTCGGCCCGTTCATGCTCGGCGCGAGCAAGGAGAACGGGCTGGACGTCGAAGGGCTGGCGGTGACGGGGGGCCGGCTGCACTTCGGCTTCCGCGGGCCGGTCCTGCGGTACGGGTTCGTGCCGGTCCTGTCCTGCACGTGGGACGACCCGAAGGGCACGGCCCAGGTCCGCTACGTGCGGCTCGGCGGCCGCGGGTTCCGCGACCTGACGGCGGTGAGCGGCGGGTTCCTGGTGCTGGCCGGCCCGGTCGGGGACGGCGACCAGTCGTTCCGCGTGTACTTCTGGGACGGGAACGACCAACTCCCGGCCGGGGAGAACGGCCCAGGCCCGCAACTGCTCGGCGAGTTCGACGCACCCGGCGGAGGCCGGCCGGAGGGGCTGGTGGTGCTGAGTGAGGTGGGGAACACGTTCGAGGTGCTGCTGCTGTGCGACGGCCTGCCGAACGGTCAGCCGTCCCGGTGGACGCTTACCCGCCCGTGACGGCAGGCCGCGGTCGGTGGCAGTTGGGTGGGAAATGAAGAAGCCCCTGGGGACCAGGGGCTTCGGCCGAGTGGGCGATACAGGATTTGAACCTGTGACTTCGTCCGTGTGAAGAACGCACTCTAGCCGCTGAGTTAATCGCCCGTTGGGTCCGGGGCTAACCCCGGACTCGTTTGATAGCAGACGCCCGCCGTGGCGTCAAGGTTCACACTTTCGGCGGCAGGTTGGACGCGGGGGCCGGGGCGTCGTCGAACTTCGGGGCGCCGGACGGCGTCACCCGCTGCGGCGGGCGGACCGGCTCCGGCTCGATGGCCCCCTTCGACGCCCCGGTGTTCACCTCGTCTTCCAGTCCGCTCCACCCCTTCTTGAACTCGGTGACAGTCTTGCCCAGCGACCGACCGATGTCCGGCAGCTTGCGGCCGAACAGCAGCACGCCCAGCAGCAGCAGGACGATCATCTCCGGGACGCCGAGGCCGGGAATAAACGCGAACATAGCCATCCTCCGGAAGTCAGACGCGGGAACGGTTTCGGGAGGAGGTCGAAGGTGAACCCACCCGGCCTGCGGCCGGTCGTTGACACGGCCACTGGCAATATACCAGCCGATTCCGGGGGGGGGCAAGGAGCCGGCGGGGTATTTCTACTGACCGTCGCCTTCCACCGGCTCGTCGCCATCTTTTCCGAGCAGCGGTCGAACCAGCCAGACACCCGCGGCGATGACATGCCCCCACAGGTAGCAACTGCCGACCCACAGCAGAATGTGCATCAGCAACAGGAGCCACCTCGGAACCCACTCCCAATCGGTCTTCTCGAAGTGAAGTCGCTCGACCAACCACGGGATGTACATCAGCGGGAACCCGACCGACATCACCACCCACTCGGCCACGCGGCCACGGCCTGCACATGCATCGAACAGGGCGACCGGGGTGACGGTCACCATCAGGTAGAGGGACAGCTTCCCCCCGAGCGTCATCTTGGTGGTGAAGAAGGGCATTGAGGCACCCGGGCGTTACTTCTTCGGCGGTTCCACCTTGATCTTCACCACCACCGGGAAGTGGTCGGCGAACCCGCGGTCGGCGTCCTTCACCTCCTTGTCCGGGTCGCCGAACCGCCACGGCTCGCGGCGGGTGGCCCCCGGCCGGGTGAGGCCGGCGGTGATCGTCGCCACGCTGGCCGGGTCGGCGCTCCAGCCTTTCGTGTCCAGCATGCCCGGCGACAGGATGATCTGGTCGTAGATGAGCGGCTTGCCGCTGTACCACAGGGTGCCGAACTTGGCCGGGTCTTTGCCGCCCATCAGGTTGAGCAGGAACGGCTCGTTGTTCGGGTCGGTGGTCGGCTTCACCTTCGTCTTGTCGGCGGTCGCCCCCAGGTTCTTGGCGACCGGGTCGGCGTCCGGGGTGTCGTTGAAGTCGCCGCAGATGAGTACGTCGCAGTTCGGGTCCTTCTTGTTCAGCTCGCGGAACCGCTCGTAGATGGTGTTGGCGTACTTCTCCCGCCCGCTGTCCCCGTCGCTCCCGTCCCGCTGCTTCAGCTGGCTGGTCCAGTGCGCCGCCAGGATGCACAGGTCCGCCCCGTTCACGTACAGGTGCGCCTCCAGGATGCGGAGCGGCTTTTTAATGAGCTTGACGTTCCGCACGTCCACGTTCACCCGGCTGATGACGCACGGGGCGATGTGCCGACCGGCCTCCAGGTTCTGCATGGCGAGGAACTTGTACTGGAGTTTGTCGTCCTTCTTCGCCTCCTTCAGCTTGGCGTTCAGCGCGTCCCGCAGCAGTTCGGCCGCCCGCACGCTCTCCACCTCGCAGCAGGTGATGACGTCCGGCCCTTTGCCGTCGTTCATCTTCAGCAGGGCGGACGTGATGCGGTCGTACTTCAGCTCCCGCAGCTTCGGGTTCAGGGCGAACGGGTTGTCGTACTCCTCGTCGATGTTATTCCGCTTGTCGTCCTTGTCGTCGAACAGGTTCTCCACGTTCCAGAAGCAGAACACGAACTCGTTCTCGCCGTCGGCGGCGATGCCCTGCTGGGCGGCGGCGTCCGGGCCGGCGTGGTGCCCGGCCGTGTACATGTAGATCAGCCCGCCGGCGACCGCCAACACAGCCAGCCCCCACCGCATCGCTCGCGGCAGGCGGAGGAATAGTTGAACGGCGGCGGTCACCGTCTGTTGGTTGACGGCGGACGACTTGCGGGGCATGGAACACCGGAAGACGGGAGAGGTGGACGGGATCAGCATACCGGGCGGGGCTGGAAGGCACGACCCCGAAAATCGTGCCAGTCGGATCGTTCCGACGTTCGGCCAGGGAACAAGATGGCCGATGGGGGGGGTGTAGGGCAAAAGTGGCCCTCTTGGCCCACTTGCGGTTTTTCAGCCGTTTTCGCTCGCCCCGGTGTGCGAGTGAAAACGCCCAACTCCGCCTAGACACGCCCGCCGCCGACGCTATCGTCCGCCGCTTGGGGTGAACCCATAATCGCGCACGGAGGGGACCGCGATGCGAGGGGTACTCGGCGGGCTGGCCGCGGGGCTGGGGATCGGGGCGTTCGCGGCGGTGCTGGTGCTGGGCCAGCCGAAGGCGGCGTCGGCCGGGTCGAACGACCGGCACGAAGACTTCGTCATGACCACCGGGGCGGTGCAGTTGAACCCGCGGGTGCAGTCCGACGGGGTGTGGCTGCTCGACTACAAGAGCGGCAAGCTGCTCGGCACGGTGATCGACAAGGCGCAGGGCAAGATCGTCGGCTGGGCGGAGGTGGACCTGGTGAGCGAGTTCGAGGTGGCGCCGAAGCAGGACGTCCACTTCCTGATGACCACCGGGTGGGTGAGCTCCGGCCAGTCTGCCCTGTACGTGGCCGAGACCACCACCGGCAAGTTCGGGGTGTACACGATGGGGGCGAACGAGGCCGGCGGCGGAGTGGCCATCCGCCGGCACGACATGACCTCGTTCCGCCAGGGGCAGCCGAAGGCGGGGCTGCCGGCGCTGGGCGGGGCGGCGGAACCGCCGGCGGCGGCGGGCGGGGCCGGGGCTAAGCCGGCCGCGACGGACCCGATGAAGAAGTGACGGGACACCACATCGCAGCCGTGAGCGGCCGGGTTCACCCCGGCCGTCGGAAATCCA
>JALHQU010000052.1 GCA_022841795.1 Fimbriiglobus sp. | reverse complement strand
CGGGTGTCCCACGACTGCCGCACGTCGGCGAGGGAGAGGGGGACAAAGTACGTTTCCCGCCGCCGACCGTGAGTGCGTCTACCTCTCGACCTGGGACACCGAAGGCTCACGGTTCCGCCGGTGCCGGTGCGGCGCCGACACTGTAGGAACCACGATCCGCGGGGTTGAACCAGTCCTACAGTGTCGGCGCCGCACCGGCACCGAAAGCGGAACTGGAACAGCCTTCGCTGGGTGGCATGGCAAGCCATGCGCTCGGCTGACGCAACATCAGCCATCCACAGGGTGGCCGACTCTCTCCGAGAGTCGGTGCTTTTTCTCCCGCTCTCGGAGAGAGCGGGCCACCCGAGTGAAGAATCTAGACGCGGTCCTCACGGCCGACGGGCGGGAAACGTGGGGGGAGTTGTAACCGGCGGAAAAAGCGAACGCAAGCGCCGTAGTGGATTTTGGTGAACCCCGACCGCCAGGTCGGTGGGTGCGGGGGCGACAGATTCACACCCACGGCCCTTGCGGGCCGGGTTCACCAATCAAACCCACAGCTTCATCTTCGCCTTCAGCTCCGGCGGCAGCTTGTTCTCCAGCACCCGCTTCACCTCGTTCCCGTGGTACCGGGTGCTGAAGTGCCCGGCGACGATCAGCTCGTTCCGGAACCGGTCCTTCCGCTCGACGAAGTCGTCCAGGTGCATGTGCCCGAACTTGTGGATCTTCTCCCGCCGGTGGTTCGCCCGGATGAAGCTGAGTTCGGTGATGAGGATTTTGGCCTCGAACGCCGCCGGGCAGGCGTCCAGCCCGGCCGGGCTGGTGTCCCCGGTGTACGCCAGCAGCGGGGTCCGCACCTCGCGGGTGATCTCCACCCCGGAAAACTTCAGGTCGCGGATTTTGTCCCCCGGCAGGCCGACGTACTCGTCCTTCAGCTTGTTCCGCCGCTCCCACACCACGAACCCGCGGCTGGGGATGGTGTGAACGGTGTTCCACGCCGACACCACATGCTCGCGGCTCAGCTCCACCTCCGCCCCGGCTTCCAGCCCGACCAGTTCGCACACCTGCCGCCCGCGGTCCAGCCGCTGCATGATCTGGAGCAGCCGCTGCACGTCGTCCACGTTCTCGGCTGGGACGTACACCACCGGCGGTTCCATCTTCATCATCCGCCGGCGGGCGACGTACACCGGCAGCGCCGCCACGTGATCCAGGTGGGTGTGACTGATGAACAGGTTCGGCACGCCCATGAAGTCCCACGGGCTGGCGCCGACGTCGAACAGCAGCTTCAACTCCGGCACCCGCCAGCAGCTCTGCACCGCCGCCCGGCTCCACCCCTCGATGGTCATCCCGGCGTGGTGGTGGGTGAGGTACGGGGCGTTCTCCACCGGCCGTTCGGCGGTCATGCACGCGGTCTCCACGGTCGTTCTCCGCTGTCTGGCTTACAACAACACCGACACCCGGAACACCCCGCGGGTTCTGCCCGGAATAAGTAGTAGGCACACTCCGTGTGCCGTTCGGAGTGGAAGCAACGGCACACGGAGTGTGCCTACTACTTATTGCCGATCAACCCTTCTCGGAGGCATACATGGCCGACCGCACCTACCCCGACGCCGACATCCCGGCGAAGCTGGCCGAGCACGGGCTGACCGAGTGGTACCTGGAGGGCGGCTGGATCCGCCGCAAGTACAACACCGACGGCTGGCCGCAGACGCTGCTGGCGGTGAACGCCATCGCCTTCCTGTGCGAGGCGGCGTGGCATCACGCGGACTTGCAGATCACCTGGGGCAAGCTGTGGGTGAAGCTGACGACCCACGACTCGGGCGGCATCACCGACAAGGATTTCGAGTTGGCGAAGAAGATCGAAGAGGTGGTACTCTATCGGCCGGCGGCCGGCACCGCCCTCGCGCCGGGCAACCCGAAGAAGTTCGTGTTCACCAAGTAGCCCCGACCGTTAGCCCAGCCGGTCGATCTTGGCGGCGACGATAAAGTCGTTCTCGGACAGCCCGCCGATGGCGTGGGTGGTCAGTTCCACCGCCGCGTTCTTGTACCCGGTCAGGTGCAGGTCCGGGTGGTGTCCCTCGTCCTCGGCCAGTTCGCCGACCTTCTGCAGGAACGCCATCGCCGACACGAAGTCCGGGAACTTGTACTTGCGGCGGATCAGCTTGCCGTCGTCGGCCAGCGTCCACTCCGGCACGGCCGGCAGGCGGGCGGCCACCTCGTCGCGGGTGAGGGCCGGGGTGTTCCCCTCGCACGGGGTACACTTCTTGGCGGTCAGATCGGCGGCGGATACGCTCACGGGTGTCCCTCCTCGTTCGGGCGTCTCCATCTTACCCCGCCCCAGGGAACCCGCCATGCGTTCCGCACTCGCCGCTCTCCTGCTCGCCGCCCCTATCGCCCTCGCTCAGAAAGTGACCGTCACCGGCGGCAAGCACGACGCCGCGAACGTGGTGGTAACAGCACCTGGCATCGTCGGGGCCGGAGTGTTCATGAAACCTGCGTATGCCCGAGTTCAGAACACCTCAGCCGGCATGGTGTTCGTGGTTCCGAAACTGAAGGCCGGCGAGACGGCCGAGTGGGGAGTGTCAGTTGGAGAACCGGTCTATCCAACGTCGTCGCTGTTCAAGTTCAAAGAGACAAAGGGCGAGCATGTGGACTTGCTCATCGGCGATCAGCCGGTGTTGCGGTACGTCAACAAGCCCCGCTCCGAGGCCGACCACTACCTGACGTTCAAGCCGTTCCACCAGGTGTTCGACCCGAAGGACGGCAAGACGCTGCTCAGCAGCGGGGCGCACCCGAACGTGCCGGAGTTCAAATTCCCGCACCACCGCGGGCTGTTCTTCGGGTTCAACAAGATCAGTTACGAGCAGGGCGGCAAGAAGTTGGAAGCGGACATCTGGCACGGCTCCAAGAACGTGTTCAGCACCGCCGACAAGACGACCAACGCGGAAGCCGGGGCGGTGTTCGCCAAACAGACCGCGAACATCTCCTGGCACGGGCCGGACGGCAAGCCGTTCGCCGACGAGACCCGCACCGTCGTCGTGTACAACGTGCCCGGCGGGACGATGCTCGACTGGTCCACCGAGGTGACCACGAAACTGGACAAGGTGCGGCTGGACGGCGACCCGCAGCACGCCGGGTTCCACTTCCGCGCCACCCAGGAGGTGTCCAAGACGACCGCCAAGCAGACGTACTACCTGCGGCCGGACGGCAAGGGGAAGGAGGGCGACACCCGCAACTGGGACGCCAAGGGCAAGGACCCGAAGACGGTGAACCTGCCGTGGAACGCCATGAGCTTCGTCACCGACGGTAAGCGGTACACCGCCCTCCGCGTCAATCACCCGGACAACCCGAAGGACACCCGCGGCAGCGAGCGGGACTACGGCCGGTTCGGCGACTACTTCGAGTTCGACCTGACCCCGAAGACCCCGCTGAAGCTGAAGTACCGGGTGTGGGTGCAGGAGGGCGAGATGACCGTCGAGCAGTGCGCGGCGATGGCCCACGGGTTCACGGACGCGGTGACTGTGAAATAGGCGAACTCGGCCCGCAAGGGCCGCGGGTGCCAACTACACCCCCTCCCTCGCGGTCGGGGTTCACCAAGAGATGCCATGCGCTCCCTCCTCCCGCTCCTACTCCTCAGCACCTCCCTCCCCGCCGCCGACCTGACCGTCGGCGCCGCCCAGACCGACATCACCCCGCCGAAGGGGATGCCGATGGCCGGGTACTACTCGGCCCGTGGGGCGGAGGGCACGCACGACAAGCTGTTCGCCCGCGCCGTGGTGCTGGAAAAAGACGGCACGAAGGCGGCGCTCGTCAGCCTCGACCTGATCGGCACCACGTTCGGCATGACCGAACAGTCTCGGAAGTTGATTGAGGCGGACACGAAGATCCCCGGCGGGAGCGTCATGCTGTTCGCCACCCACTCGCACACCGGGCCGGTGCTGTCGGACGCGGCGGCGCGGGCCGGGGCGATGGGCGGGGAGCAGAAGATCGCCGTGGACTACATGGCCGAGCTGCCGAAGAAAATCGCCGAGGCGGTGGCCAAAGCCGACACCGCACGCAAGCCGGCCAAGGTGTTCCGCGGCGTCGGAAAGGAGGACGGGCTGGCGTTCAACCGCCGCTTCCACATGAAAGACGGCACGGTCGGCTGGAACCCCGGCAAGCTGAACCCGAACGTCCTCAAGCCGGCCGGCCCGACCGACCCGAGCGTGCCGGTGGTGCAGTTCGTGACGCTCGACAAAGAGCCGAAGATGATCGCCACATACGTCAACTTCACCATGCACGCGGACACCGTCGGCGGGCTGTACTTCTCGGCCGACTACATGGGCGTGCTGGCCGATACGCTGGCGAAGGTCCACGGCGAGCAGGCGGTGACGGTGTTCGGGCTGGGCACCTGCGGGGACATCAACCACATCGACGTCAGCCACGGCCGGCCGCAGAAGGGGCACGCCGAGGCGGCGCGGCTCGGCGGGCGGCTGGCCGGCGAGGTGCTGCGGGTGTGTGACAACCTGGCGCCCGCGGCCGACGGCCCGCTGGTGGTGACTTCGGCGAAAGTCGAGTTGCCGCTGGCGCCGGTGTCGGCCGCGGAGGTGGAGCCGGCGAAGGCGGTCGTTAAACTGGTGGCGGACGAGGTGAAGCCGGCGCCGAAGTTCCTCGACCAGGTGAAGGCGTTCCAGGTGGTGGAGGTGGCCGAGCGGCTGGGCAAGCCGCTGACGCCGGAGGTGCAGGTGATCTCGCTCGGCGACGAACTGGCGTGGGTCAGCCTGCCGGGCGAGGTCTTCGTCGAACTCGGGTTGCAGATCAAAGCCGGGTCGCCGTTCCGGCAGACGATGCTGAACGAGCTGGCGAACGGCAGCGTCGGGTACGTGCCGACGAAGCTGGCGTACACCCAGGGGAACTACGAGGTGATCTCGGCGCGGTGCGCGGAAGGGAGTGGCGAGAAGCTGGTGGACGAGGCAGCGAAGCAACTGCGGGCGCGGTTCCGGAAATAAGTAGCAGGCACACTCCGTGTGCCGCCCGCTGCTGTTCACCGCCGGCGGACGGCACACGGAGTGTGCCTGCTACTTGTTACTTCAGCGCCTCGAACAGCTTCGCGTCCAGCTTGTCGTGGACCTTCTGGTCCGCCTCCTCACTCTCGAGCAGCGTCTCCCCGCCGCGGACGATCTTCAGCTTGGCGAACACCTTCCGCTTCCCCTCGCCGTCCTTCCACCCGCCGAAGTACGTCTCCTCCTTCACCTCCTTCCAGCCGTCGAACTCGTTCTTCACCATGCCCGCCGCCTTCGCCGGCAGCCCGGTCTTCTTGTCGAAGTACAGGGTGATGGTCGGCTTGCCCTTCATCGCTACCTCGACGCCGTCCGTCTCGGCGGCGTCCACCTTCACCCCGGCCACCGGCTTCAGGGTGAACCCCTTGTCCGACAGCAGCGGGGCGAGCGAGTACACCCGGTAGGCGTACACCTGCTCCTTCACGTACTCCAGCTTCTCCCCCGTCACCTCCTGCACCTGCCCCATCGCCGACTCCCACGCCTTGTCCCCGTTCACCACGCTGACGATGTCCAGATCCATCCCGCCGACGGTCAGCTTGATCTCGAACCTGTACTTGTCCGGCCCGCTGTACCACCACTTGCCGGTGTAGTCGATGGTCATGCCGACGGCGGTGAACTTGCCCTTGTCGGTCCACGACTGGTTCACGGTCGGCCAGTCCTTGTCCCACCCGGCCGCCTTCACCGCCTTCTCGACGATCGCCTTGGCTTTCGCCGCGTCGTCCGCCCGGCCGACCGCCCCGGCCACCAGCACCGCCACCCCGAGCAGCAGCGTTCGCGTCATGTCTCGACTCCGTGAGAGAACCCCGCCGGCGTGCCCGGCGGGTGGGGGTATGGTGTCTGGCCTACGGCCGGACCGCAAGCTCGGTAGCATGCCGGTGCTGCCTTTGTTAGTCCGACGCGCCAGCGAGGGATTCCACGCACCCCTCGCTGGCGCGTCGGGCTAACGATCGAAACTCCGCCAGCAGCTACTTCTTGCCCTCCAACTTCTTCACCTCCGCCTGTGCCGCCTCGTCGATCTTGCGGATGGTGTCGAACAGCGACTTGATGTCCGCCACGATCACCTTGTCCTGCACCAGCCCCTCGGGGTCGAGGGTGTTCAGCAGCTCGTTCAGCCGGGCGTACCCGCCCTGCATGCGGGCGATGGCCAACTTCAGCCCGAGCCGGTCCTGGTTGGCGGTCAGCGTGTCCACCGCCGCCTTCAACTGTGGCACCCCGCCTTTGATGCCCTCCAGGTTCTCCAGCTTCGGCCACTCGTCGGACAGGAACGCGCGAGCCTTCTCCTGCTCCGGCGTCTTCGCCCGCCACTCCGCCTCCAGCTTCTGCTTGCGGGTCTTCACCTCCTCGTCCTTGGTCTCGGCGTACAGCTTGTCGTGCAGGTCGAGCGCCTCCGGCACCTCCCCGCGGTCCACGTGGTAGTCGATCTGCCGGGTGAGCTCCTTCAGCCGGAACGTCTTCTCGAACTCGGCCGGGTTGTTCGCCTTCTCCAGCGACACCTTCAGGTCGTCGATCCGCCGCTCCAGTTCGGGCACCCGCCCTTTCAGGTTGGCCAGCCACTGGTCGGCGGCGTCCAGCAGCCGCTTCGCCCGCCCGTCCGCCGCCTGCGTGTCCGCCCGCAGCCGCTCGACCTGCTTGGACAGCTCGGCGTCGGTCGCCTTGGCCGTCTCCACCCCCTTCGTCGCCCGGTCGAACGCCACCTTGTTCTGCGCCTTCTCGATCAGCCCCTTCAGGTTGACGAACAACTCGTCCTGGGCCAGCCGGGCGTCGATCGCCCGGTTCATCACCCGCTCGCACTCGTTCTCGAAGTTGGCCGCCCGCACCGCCGTCTCGTCGAACACGAACGTGAGCGTCTGCGGGGTGGCCCCGTCCAGCACCGGCAGCACGTACCGGGTGCGGACGCCCGACCCGAGCTTGACGTTCACACACGCCAGCCCCCGCAGGTTGCGGCCGGACACGAAGCGGTCCTTCTGGGCGGACAGCGTGTCGCTCGGGGTGGGGGTGTCGCGGAACCCGTTGTCCGTCGCCCACACCTCCAGCGGGGTGGACGCGGCCGGCGGCTTGTTGTCCTTGTCCACGATGCGGATGGTCAGCCGGTCGTCGCGGGTGGCCAGCTTCCGCGCCCGGTACCCGATCAGCCCGCGGCGGTCCACCAGCGGGTTGTCGAACCGGCTGAGGATCTCGCACTTGGCGATGCCCGGCTGCACCAGGTCGAGCACCCGCAGCAGGGTGTACGACTGCGGCTGGGCCACCCGCTCGGTGACGGTCTCGTCCTTCCCTTTGCCGTCCACCTTCGGCACCGTCCGCACCCGCTCGTTCACGACGGACATGGCGAACACGTCGCCGGGCTTGACCATCTTGTCCATGCCCGGCAGTTCCCCGCCGCGGATCTTCAGCAGGCAGGTGGTCTTGGTCTCGGGCAGCGGCTCGACCGTGCCCACCGGCCCGAAGTCGTTCCCCACCAGCAGCGCCGCCCCGCGGTCGATCTTGTCCAGGTCGGGCAGCGTCTGCGTCCGCACCTGCGGGCTGGCCAGCCCGCAACAGCCGTCGTGCTGCTTGCTCTCGAGGACGTACTTCTTGATCTTGTTCTCGTACCCCACCGTCAGGAAGTGCGTCTTCACCCCGGTCAGCTTGCGGAACTCGTCCATCTCCAGGGCCGGCCAGCCGACCGCGGCGAACTTCGTCCACAGCGGCTCCCAATTGCCTTTGGGCACCGCGTCCAGGTCGATCACCTCGACCGTGCCCAGGTCGGTGCCGTACACGGGGTTGAGCGCGGCCCGCAGGTCCTTCATCAGTTGGGCACGGACGGCGGCGCCGAGGGTCGGGTGCGGCTTCACCTGCACCACCACCCGCCAGGTGTACATCGCCTTCATTTCCGGGTCGAGGGTGAGCGGGCCGGCCCACGCCGCCGACACCGACGCCAGCACCGCCACACAACCCACCGCGAACCGAACGCCCATGTGCGCCCCCGAGCAGGACCGAGAGATACCGATGAATCATACCACGCGGCGGCCCGCCGCGGCAGCGTCCGTATCATGACCGCATGTCCGCCGCCCCCGTCCGCGCCGCCCTGTTCGACTTCGACGGCACCCTGGCGGACAGCTTCGCCGCCATCGCCGCCAGCACCAACCACGTTCGCCGCAGCTTCGGCCTGCCGGAGATGAGCGTGGCCGAGGTGCGGAAGTACGTCGGCCACGGGCTGCGGAACCTGATGGAAGAGCTGTGCCCCGGCTCCGACCCGGACGAGGGGGTGCGGCGGTACCGCGAACACCACCCGACGGTGATGGTGGCGGGCACGAAGCTGTTCCCCGGCGTGGCCGACACCCTGCATGAACTGCACAACCGCGGGATCAAGCTCGGCGTTTGCAGCAACAAGGCGGTGCAGTTCACGAAGGCGTTGGTCCGCGACCTGGGTCTGGGCGAGGTGATGGCCGGGGTGTTCGGCCCGGAGGACGCCGACGGGAAGCCGAAGCCGGACCCGACCATGCTGCTCGAAGCCTGCCGCCGGTTGGAGGTAACGCCAGCGGAAACAGTGTACGTCGGCGACATGATCGTGGACGTGCAGGCGGGGCAGGCGGCGGGCATCCGGGTGTGGCTGGTGCATGTGGGCCTGGCCGGGAGCGAAGACCCGACCACCGCCGGCCCGGACCGGGTGTTGCAGGAGTTCGCGGAGTTGAAGCACTTGATTGGTGAACCGGCGGCGTGAGCCGCCTGGGTGGGATCACACCCGACGGGCTGACGCCCGCGGTTCACCAAACACCGGAGACCCCATGACCCGCACGAACATCAGCACCGGCAGCAAGTGGGAGCCGATCGTCGGATACTCGCGGGCGGTGCGGGTGGGGCCGTTCGTGTTCGTGTCCGGCTGCACCTCCACCACCCCCGAGGGGCTGGTCGGCAAGGGCGACCCGCACGCTCAGACGGTGCAGACGCTGACGAATATCCGGTCCGCGCTGGAGAAGTGCGGGGCGAAGCTGGAGCACGTCGTCCGCACCCGCATCTACGTCACGAACATCGCCGACTGGGAGAAGGTCGGGAAGGCGCACGGCGAGGTGTTCGGCACCATCCGCCCGGCCACCGCGATGGTGGAGGTGAACAAGCTGATCGACCCGGACATGCTGGTGGAGATCGAGGCCGACGCCATCGTGCCGGAGGGCTGATCGGTGAACCGCGGGCGTCAGCCCGTGGGTATGCTTCACCCAGGCGGCTCACGCAGCCGGTTCACCTCAAGTTTCGTCCGCCGGCTGCCGACGAGTCCGATACGCACCCCCGTTCGGATCGCAGTCATGCCCACCGCCGCCCCCGCCCTGCCCCGGTTCGACGTCCACCCCGGCGTGGCGATGGTGCAGAAGTGGGTGGCCGAGCTGCCGGCCAAGACCGGCCGCACACTCGACCAGTGGGCGGAGGTGGTGCGGAAACTGAAGCTGCCGACGACGAAGGACAAGCGGGACCACATGAAGGCCGAATACGGCATGGGTACGGTGATGGCCATGTGGGTGGTGGAGGCGGCCGAGGGCACCGCCACCTGGGACGCCGACCCGGAGACTTACCTGCGGGCCGCGAATGACTACGTCGCCGCCCTGTACGCCGGGGCGAAGGCCCACCTGTTCCCGATCTTCGAGAGGCTGATTGACGCCGGCCGGGCGCTGGGCGACGACGTTCTCGTGTGCCCGTGCAAGACGATGGTGCCGCTGTACCGCTCGCGGGTGTTCGCCGAGATCAAGCCGACCACCCGCACGCGGGTGGACCTGTCGCTCGCGCTCGGCGAGGTGCCGGAGTCCGGTGTGCTGAAGGTCAACGAGCAGCGGGTGAAGAAGGGCGACCGGCTGACGCACATCATCGCCCTGGAATCGCCGACGGACGTGACCGCCGAGGTGAAGCGGTGGCTGAAGGCGGCGTACCGGAAGGATGCCGAATGACGCTGCACATGGTCGAGCTGACGGTGGCGGACGTGGCCCGCAGCGTGGCGTGGTACCGGGACGTGTGCGGGCTGACGGTGGAGTTGTCGGACGAGCCGAACGGGTTCGTGCTGTTCACTGGCAAAGCCGCGAGCGGCTCAAGCGAAGCCGCTCGCGGCTTCGCGATCAAAAAGGGAACACCACCTGCCGACAGCGGGGTTCGACTGCACTTCCTGGTCGCCGACCTGACCGCCGAACTCGACCGCCTCGCTGCCTTCGGCGTGTACCCCGAATCCGACCTGAAGACCAGCCCCGAGGGCTACCGCCGGGCCGCCTTCCGCGACCCGGACGGGTACGCCGTCACCTTGTTCGAGTGGGTCACTTCGCGGCCAGCTCCTTCACGAACTTGAGTACCTCGGCCGGGTGGTCCGCCGGCTTCACCTTGTCGTAGATCTGGGCGATCTTCCCCTCCTTGTCGATCACGAACGTCACCCGCTTGGCCATCTTCCCGTTCACGATGCCCAGGTCCTTGATGAGCTTCAGGTCCGGGTCGCACAGCAGCGGGTAGGTGTACTTGTTCTTGTCGGTGAACTCCTGGTTCTTGTCGAGGCCGTCCGCGCTAGCGCCGAGCACGACCGTGCCGGCGGGGAAGTCCTTGAGGACGTCGCGGAACCCGTTGCACTCGACCGTTCACCCGCCGGTGAGCGCCTTCGGGTAGAAGGCGATCACCACATGTTTGCCCTTCAGGTCGGCGAGCGAAACCTCCTTGGCGTCCTTCTTCACCAGCCCGGCCTGGGTGGCGGGCAGCTTGAAGTCGGGGAACTTGTCCCCCACTTTCACCTTCAGGGTGGAGTCGTCGGCAGCGGTGAGCGGGGCGAGCAGCCCGACCACCAGCCCGGCGACCACCCAGCGGGTCGTGCGAACCATGTGTGCGTGTTCTCCGTCGGTACTTGGGCGGAACTCGCCCGCGGCCGGGGCGACCGCCCCGACGCCGCGATTGTCCGCCGGGCGGGGCCGCGGTCAAGCCGGTCGGGGACGATTTTCCCGCCCGCTCTGGTTGACGCGCCCGCCGGAACCAGTTAAGAGTATGAAACTAAGGCGAAACTCGGGTTCGGGTTGACCGCACCCGCCTCACCCATTCCTGACCCAGGAGTCCGCGTATCCCACCGTTCGATCGTAGCGGCCCGCCTCGTGCCCCGGCCGGCCCCCGCCTGAATGAGCAAATCCGGATCAGCCCGATCCGCCTGATCGGGGCGGAGGGCGAGCAGCACGGCATCGTCCCGACCGCCGAAGCCATGAACATGGCCCGCGAGGTCGGCATGGACCTGGTGGAGATCGCCGCCCAGGAGCGGCCGCCGGTGTGCAAGATCATGGACTGGGGGAAGCACAAGTACACCCAGTCGAAGAAGCAGCACCAGAAGACGCACCAGCAGAAGATGAAGGAGCTCCGCGTCCGCCCGAAGACCGGCGACCACGACGTGGACACGCGGGTGAACCAGGCCCGCAAGTTCCTCGAACACGGGGACAAGGTGCTGCTCAAGGTGCAGTTCCGCGGCCGTGAGATGCAGCACATCGAAGAGGGCCGGCGGATCATCGACGCGATGATCGTGGACCTGCAAGACGCCTGCAAGGTGGAAAGCCCGCCGCGGATGGAGGGCAAGCAGATGACCGCCCTGCTCGCCCCGAAGGGGTCCGGCCCGTCCGCCGGCAAGCCGAAGTCGGACAAGCCGAAGCCGCCGCCCGCCCCGAAGCCGCCGGCCGCCCAGGCACCGGCGGCCCCGCCGCCGCAACCGCCCGCCGCCCCGCCGGCTTCCTGAGATTCCCCTGTCCGGCCCCGCCGCCGGTCCTACAATCTTGAATTCCCAACAGCGGAACCCGGTCCGTCCGGGTTCCCTTGTTTTCGGGTCCGCCGTTCCTGGAGCGGCGCGTGTCGGGGTCGGGGCACGAAGCGGGGCGACTTGATCGCCCCCCCCTAGCATCCCACAACCGGAGTGGATCCGTGCCTAAGCACAACAAGACCAACAAGAGCGTGAAGAAGCGGTTCCGGGTGACCGGCACCGGCAAGCTGAAGCACGGCAAGTGCGGCAAGCGGCACCTGAACGCGCACTTCACCGCCAAGCGGCGGCGGCAGCTCCGCAACGCCGGCATCGTCGGCAACGTGAAGATCACCGAGAAGTACCTGATCGCGATGAACGAGCAGTAACCCACTTCCCACCACACACATCCCACCAGTAGAGGATCACGATCATGGTTCGCGCGGGTAGCGGCAAGTTGCAGGCGAAGCGGCGGAAGCGGATGCGGAAGCTGACCAAGGGGTTCCGGCTGAGCCGGCACAACCTGTTCCGGCAGGCGCACACCACCCTGATTCGGGCGCGGGCGTTCGCCTTCCGCGACCGGCGGGTGAAGAAGCGGGAGTTCCGCAAGCTGTGGATCATCCGCATCAACGCCGCCTGCCGGATGCGGGGGCTGCGGTACTCCGAGTTCATCGCCGGCCTGCAACGGGCGCTGGTGATGCTCGACCGCAAGAGCCTGTCGGAGATCGCCATCCACGACCCGGCCACGTTCGACAAGCTGGTCGAACTGGCGAAGAAGAACCTGCCGCCGGCGCTGGCCGCCCAGCACGCGGCGAAGGCGAAAGCGTAACTTGGTGAACCCGGCCCGCAAGGGCCGTGGGTGCTGAACACGCACCCCGCTCCCTGGCGGTCGCGCTCACCAGACGGTTTTGTAACGGCCGGGCCAGCCCCGGCCGTTACTCATTTCCACTTCACCCCTCATGACCTAAAGTGTTAGGCGTGGCGTCCGACGTGGCGCCGGTATCTCCCCACGTTGCCGAGGTCGATATGCGTCTCACCCTCTCCGCCCTGTTGGCCGTCGCGCTCGGCCTGCCGGCGCTGGCCCAGAGCCAACCGCTGCCGCCCCGCCCGCCGGTGCCCCCGGCCCTGCCGTCGGCCAACCAGGACACCCTCCGCGAACTGCAAGTTCTCACCGAACGCCTGCGGGCGATCGAGGCCCGGCTGAAGGCCCAGGACGGGAAGAAGGACGGCGACAAGAAGACCGAGGAGCGGAAGGTCGAGGTCGTGGTGGTGGGCAAGGACGGCGAGGCGAAGAAGGGCACCGGCAAGGAAGGCCCGCACGGGGTGATCGAACTGAAGCTGGACGGCGACAAGAAGGGCGAGGCGGGCAAGGGCGTGTTTGTGATCCAGCTCGACGGCGACAAAAAGCCCGAGCCGAAGAAGGATGGCGATAAGAAGCCCGAGCCGCAACAAGGGCCGCGGGGGTCGATGGGGATGGGGAACTTCGAAGTGTTCCGCGGCCAGGGTGGCCCGCCGATGGGCGGCGGGTTCGGCGTCGCCCGGATGGGCGGGGACGGCACCCCGCCGGGGTTCGACCGGCTGTCCAAAGACGAACAAGAGCAGTTCCGCAAGCTGATGGCGAAGATGCGGGGCGGGGACGGACCGACCACGGAAGTGCGGGTGCGGGAAGTGCGGCGGGACGGCGGGCCCGAAGGCGGCGACCGCGGCCCGCGGCCGACGGCCGAACGGCGTGAGGGCGGCGACCGCCGGCCGAACCTGGAAGAGCGGATGGAACGGCTGGAGCGGGCGATCGAGGACATCCGGCGGGCCATGCCGAAGAAGTAACCCGCAGGTCTGATGAACCCCGACCGCGAGGGAGGGGGTGGTTCTCCGCCACCCCCTCCCTCGCGGTCGGGGTTCGCCGTTTGTCACCCTTGAATTCAGCCGGCGGGTTCGTTTCCTGAACCGTGAACGCGCCCGCCGGGCGCGGGCTTCTTTTTCCCCCAGGTAAGGCACCAGGACATGGCGGATACGAACCGCGGGCGGTTGGCGATCGTGGTCGGCGGCGGGCCGGCCCCGGGCATCAACGGGGTGATCAGTTCCGTCACCATCGAGGCCATCCGCCGCGGGCTGGAGGTGATCGGGGTGCGGGGCGGGTTCAGCCACCTGGTGACCGGGGACACGAGCAAGGCGCAGGTGCTGGGGGCGAACGACGTCGGCCCGTGGTACATCCGCGGCGGGTCGCTGCTCGGCACCAGCCGGGTGAACCCGGCCAAGGACCCGGCGCACATGCAGAACGTGCTGGACGCGTTCACCAAGCTGAACGTCAAGTACCTGGTGACCATCGGCGGGGACGACACCGCGTTCAGCGGCAGCCAGGTGTACGAGCGGGCGGGCGGGGCGATCCGGGTGGCGCACGTGCCGAAGACGATCGACAACGACCTGCCGCTGCCGCCCGGCATCCCCACGTTCGGGTTCGAGACCGCCCGCCACTACGGGGTGCAGTTGGCCCGCAGCCTGCACGAGGACGCCCGCACCACCAACCGCTGGTACATCGTGGTCAGCATGGGGCGGGCGGCCGGGCACCTGGCGCTGGGCATCGGCAAGGCAGCCGCCGCCACCCTGACGCTCATCCGCGAGGAGTTCCGCGGCAAGGGCCTGACGCTCGACGGCCTGTGCGACCTGATCATCGGGTCGATGGCCAAGCGGAAGGTGGAGGGCAAGAGCTACGGGCTGGTCATCCTGGCCGAGGGGCTGATCGAGTCGATCGGCGAGCAGGGGCTGGTGGAGGCCATCGGCGAGGCGAACATGCACGCCTACGGGAAGATCGAGAAGGACCCGCACGGGCACCTGCGGCTGGGGGAGATCGAGTTCGGGCGGATGGTGCGGGAGCGGCTGAGCAAGCGGATGGAGCCGCTCGGCCTGAAGACCACCATGATCGACAAGGACCTGGGGTACGAGCTGCGGTGCGCCGACCCCATCCCGTTCGACGCCGAGTACACCCGCGACCTGGGGTACGGGGCGGTCAAGTTCCTGCTGTCCGACGAGGCCAGCAAGTACGGGGCGATCGTCAGCGTGGTGGGCGGCAAGCTGGTGCCGCTGCGGTTCCAGGACATGATCGTGCCGGCCACCAAGCGGATGCAGACGCGGGACGTGGACGTGAACAGCGTGACGTACGAGTGCGCCCGCCAGTACATGACCCGGCTGGAGAAAGAGGACTTCACCAGCCCGGACCGACTGGCCATGCTGGCGACGGCGGTGAAGCTGACGCCGGACGAGTTCCGCGGGCGGTTCGAGCCCCTGGTGTGAGGTGTGGGTGAACCGGCGGCGTGAGCCGCCTGGGTGGGGTCACACCCGGCGGGCTGACGCCCGCGGTTCACCCGACGCACCCAGTTCACTCCTCCAACCGAACGATCTGGTCGAGCAGATCGACCATGCTCGCGGCGCCGATCTTCACCCCAATCAAGTTGCCGATCACCCACTGCAACAGCCGCCGGGCGATCGGGTTGACCGTGTCCCGTTCCACCCCCCGTAGTTGGTCTTCCAGGCTGGTCGCGTCAGCGGCAATGGCCGCGTACCGAACTGTCAGCCCGGCCGCCGCGGCCGGGTCGGCGGCCCCGTCCCGCTGTGTGTCCGCGATGAACTGCTCGGCCTGGCGGTTCGCGGTCTGGACGTCGTCGCGGAGGGCGACGGCGTCCGCCCGCAGCCGTTCGTTCAGGTCGCCGATCCCCTTCAACTGCCCGAACGTGGCTAGTCCGGTCAGGAACGCCTGACTCAGGACGCTCATGATGAGCACGATCAGGGCCATCGCCGCCAGCAGTTCGATCAGCGTGAACCCGCGCCGCGGCCGAACACCGGAAGTCGTCATCGCCGCACCTCCCTTGGGGAACCGATGTGGATGTGCCGCCGTCACTCGTCCAACTCGCCCTTGGCGATCTTCGCCAGCGCCGTCTGCTTCTGGGTCACGTCCGACAGTGTCTTCGCCAGGGCGACCGCGTCCTCCCCCTGCCCGGCCTTCGCCAGCATCAGCGCCGCCCGGTAGGTGATGCTCTGCCGGACGCTCACGTCGCTGATCCCGTCCAGCGCCTTCTTCGTCAGCTTGCCGTCCCCGACGCGGGCGGCGTCCACACCGAGGACGGCGTACACCCGCTGCTTCTCGGACACATCGCTCAGGCCCGATGCCGCGTCGAACCGGGCGGCGATGCTCGCGCGGGACGGCGCCGCCTTCAGCGCGGCCACTTCTTTCTTCAGCGCCTCCACCTTCGCCCGCAGCGCGGCCAGGTCGCGCCGCAGGCTGCTCACATCGTCCGCAGTCGCCCGCCCGCCGGCGAACAGCATTCCGAGTAGAACCACGGTCGCAACGGTTCGGCGAGACATGACGTACCCCCGGATGGTGTAACGGTCGCCGTCACCTGTCCTTCTTCTCCTCTTTCTTCCCGTCCTTCTCCTCCTTCACCCGCTCGAACCGCTCGACCACCCCGTCCGGGTCCTTGAACTCCAGGATGTCGTCGGACAGTTCGGTGATGCGGGACAATTCGCCCCGCTCCCGGCCGCCCTCGTTCACCGTCCAGTCGATGGTGCCGAACTTGTTCTCCGCGTCCGGCTCGGCCGTCTTGTACTTGCCCGGCGACACGGACGGCTCCCGCCCGGCGTACTCGCGGCGGAACTCCAGTTCGCCGTCCTTTTTGAACACGATGTGGAAGTACGGCGTCGGCACCGCCTCCCCCCGCGACGCCACCATCTTCCACTTGCCCAGCACCTTGTCCTCGACCGTCTTCGCCTTCGCCTTCGGCACCGGGGCGGCTGCCCCGGACAGCGCCGCCAGCCCGACCGCCGCCAGCAGAACGAGCGTCGCACGCATGGGTTTGCCCTCCTCGGGGTGTTGGTTCCGGTTGGTCACTTGTCCTTCGCCGCTTGCTTCACCCGCTCGAACCGCTCGGCTTTCCCTTTCGGATCGACTTCCGTCAACTCGTCGGCGGTGAGCGTCGAGACCTTCGCCACCTCCGACCGCGGGCCGGTCGGTTCGTCGATCGTCCAGTCGATGCTGCCCAGCGGGTTCGCGTCGTCCGGCTCGATCGCCTTGTAGGTGCCGGTGTACGTCTCCTTCGGCAGCAGGTCGCCGGCGTACTCGTACCGAACCTCCAGCACCCCGCCCGCCTTGTACTCCACGTACAGGGTGTACCCGGGGTTCTCCCCCTTCTCCCGCACCAGCCGCCAGGTGCCGACCAGCTTGTCCTCCAGCGTCGTCTTCTTCTTCGGCACCGGGGCCGCGGGGGCCGACACCCACCCGACGGCCAGCGTGAGTACAAGTGCTGGCGTGAACCTGAACCGCATGACGACACTCCGGACGGGCAACCGGCATGGTACCCGCCGGAACGCCCGGACACAATTCGGAACGGTAACAGCCGCCCCGGCGATCCGCACTCCGGGCGGCCGCTTATGAGTGGCAGGCACACTCCGTGTGCCGTCACCAGCAACGGCACACGGAGTGTGCCTGCCACTCAAAAGCACCCGCCCCTCTACCGCCGGCGTGGCGGAAGTTTCACAATACCCGTGCCCCCTCCCCGGACCGTGCGTCATGAAGTTGCCCGTGGTTGCGATCGTCGGCCGGCCGAACGTCGGCAAGTCGTCGCTGTTCAACATGCTCGCCGGCAAGCGGATCAGCATCGTGGACCCGACCGCCGGCGTCACCCGCGACCGGGTGGGGTACACCCTGGCCGTCGGCGACCGGTTCGTCGAACTGACCGACACCGGCGGGATGGGCATCGAGGACCACGACAACCTGACCGAGGACGTGGAGCGGCAGATCCGCACGGCCATCGACGAGGCGGCGGTGGTGCTGTTCGTGGTGGACATGCGGGACGGGGTGATGCCGCTCGACCAGCACGTGGCCGAGAAGCTCCGCCGGATGAACAAGCCGGTCATCTTCGTGGCGAACAAGGCGGACGAGCCGCGGATCGACGCCGGGGTGGGCGACCTGTTCAGCCTCGGGTACGGCGCCCCCATCTGCGTGAGCGCGAACAGCAAGCGGGGGCGGGACGAACTGCTGCAGGCCGTCCTGGACAAGCTGCCGGACGCCCCCACCGCCGCCCCCGAGTCGCCGGAGCTGAAGATCGCCATCGTCGGCCGGCGGAACGTGGGCAAGAGTACATTCATCAACAGCCTGGCCCAGGCCGAGCGGGTGATCGTGTCCGAGGTGGCCGGCACCACCCGCGACAGCGTGGACGTGCGGTTCGAGCGGGACGGCAAGGCGTTCGTGGCCATCGACACGGCCGGGGTGCGGAAGCGGAAGAGCCTGGCCACGGACATCGAGTTCTACAGCCTGCACCGGGCCGAGCGGAGCATCCGCCGGGCGGACGTGGTGCTGCACTTCTTCGACCCGCGGCTGCGGGTCAGCCGGGTGGACAAGCAGCTGACCGAGTACATCCTGGCGCACCACAAGCCGGCCGTGTTCGTGGTAAACAAGTGGGACCTGGCGAAGGACACGCTGCCGACCGAGAAGTGGGCGGACTACCTGCGGAAGGTGTTCCCCATGCTCGACTACGTGCCCATCGCGTTCGTCACCGCCACCAAGGGGAAGAACGTGTACCGGCTGCTCAACCTGGCCCAGCAGCTGCACAAGCAGGCGGGCAAGCGGGCGAAGACCGGCGAGCTGAACCGGGTGCTGCAAGACGCCCTGCTGGCGAACACCCCGCCGATGCGGAACAACCGGGTGCCCAAGCTGTACTACGCCTCCCAGGTGGCCACCCACCCGCCGACGGTGGTGGTCGTCACCAACGGCCCGGACCTGTTCGACAACACGTACGTCAAGTACCTGACCAAGCGGGTGCGGGACAGCTTCGCGTTCGGCGAGGTGCCGGTGCGGTTCATCCTGAAGTCGAAGGGGGAGGCGTCGGCGTTCTCCGACCGGCGGGCGTTCCTGGAGGCGGAGGCCGCGGCGCTGCGGGCGGGCGAGGAGACGGACGTCATCCCGCACCTGGCCGACGAGGAGCCGATCGACGACGTGCGGCCGCAGCAGATCGACGAGCCGGAGGAGGACGACGAGGACGCCGAGTTCCCGGCCGACGACGCCTCGCCGAAGAAGCCGGAGCGGACGACCGAGCTGCCGGCGTTCAAGCCGGAGCCGGTGAAGAAGCGGAAGAAGAAGCCGGGCACGTGGGACGTGTGACCGGGTGAACCGGCGGCGTCAGCCGCCTGGGTGGTTTTTCAGAACCCACGCGGCAGACGCCGCCGGTTCACCAATCACGTCTCCACCGCCACCGTGACCGGCGCTGGTTTCGGGCCGTCCAAGTCGGCCGTGTCCAGCCGACCCTCGCTCTGCAACTGCCGGAACAGCCTCACCGTCTCGCGGATGCCGTCCTCCAGGCTGGTCTTCGGCATCGGCCCCAGATCGCGTTGCAGTCCGTCGTCGGCCAGGTCGTAGGCGATGGCGATTTGCGTCGTGCCGGTCGTCACCAGCTTTTCCGCCTCGGGCAGCACCCGGCACAGAGTTTCGTGGAACGCCTTCAGCGTCACCACCGCCCCGCGGAGGTTGTAGCTGTTCGCCCCGGAGTACGGCCGGTCCAGGCTGTTCACGAACGTGTCCGCCACGTCCGCCACGTACTGGAAATCGGTCCACCCTCCGAAGCTGATCGGGTACGGCCGGCCGAGCAGCACCGCCTTGATCGCCTTGGTCGGCTCGCTGGTCATGCCCAGGTCGCGGCCGACCCCGTACACCGTCCACGGCCGTAGGCCCACGCTGCTGATGCCGTGGTCCTGGAAGTAGATGCGGGCGTTCCCCTCGTTGCAGCACTTGAACACCCCGTAGTGGGTGCTGGGCACGAGCGGGGCGTCGTCCGGCTGCGGGCCGGCCGGGTACAGGTCCGGCGCGCCGAACACCGCCGCCGAGCTGGCGTACACCAGCCGCTGCACCTGCTTCCCCACCGCCCGGATGGCCTCGAACACGGCCAGCGTGCCGAGCACGTTCACCTTCGCCCCGAGCATCGGGTCGGTGCGGCACGTCGGCACCTGCAACCCGGCCAAATGGATGACGTGGGTGATCTGGAAGGTGAGCAGGGCGGCGGTGAGGGCGGGCAGGTCGGTCACGTCGCCGGGCACGAACTGCACCTTCTTCACGTCCGCGTCCGGCAGGATGAGCCGCAGCCGCCGCGGGTCTTCCTTCAGGTCGAACACGAACACGGCATCGCCGCGGGCGAGCAGGGTGCGGATGATCCACGCCCCGATGAACCCGTACCCGCCGGTGATGAGCACGCGCATGGTTCTGTCCAGAAGTTTGAACCACAGAGGCACAGGGACACAGAGAAGACAGGAGGATCTGTTTCGATCAATCTCGTCTTCTCTGTGTCCCTGTGCCTCTGTGGTTAGTCCTGCTCGTCCTTCACTTCGCTCGCCAGCTTCGCCATGGTGGCGATCTTGTCCCCGTCGGTCGGGGTCATCACCTTCACCCCCTGGGTGTTGCGGCCGACGATGCGGATGGCGGCCACGCTCGTCCGCACCACCATCCCCTGCTGGGTGATGACCATGATCTCGTCCCCGTCCCGCACCGGCGCGATGCCCACCACCGGCCCGTTCTTGGCCGTCACCTTCACGTCCTTCACCCCCTTCCCGCCCCGCCGCTGCTTGCGGTACCGCAGGGCCGACTTCTCCACCTCGGCCGGCTCGCCGTCCGCTTCAGCCCCCGCTCCCTCGCGGTCGCGGCTCGCTTCGTCCGCCGGTTCGGCCTCCTCCTCGCCCTCGTCCGCCACGCCGACGGTGTTCGCCCCGAACGGCGTCCGCTTGCCGAACCCGTTCTCGCACAGCGTCAGCAGGAACCCGTCCGGGTCGGCCACCACCATGCCCACCAGCACGTCCTGCTTCTTCTTGTCCAGCTTGATCCCCCACACGCCGGTGGCCCCGCGGCCCATCGCCCGCACGTCCGCCTCGTCGAACCGGATGGCCATGCCCTCGCGGGTGCTCAGCACCACCTCGTCGCCGGGCCGCGTCAGGCACACGTCGATGAGGGTGTCCCCTTCCTCCAGGTTGATGCCGATGATGCCCCCCTGCCGCGGGCGGCTGTACTCCATCAGCCCGGTCTTCTTCACCAGCCCCTGCCGCGTCGCCATCAGCAGGTACGCCCCGTCCTCGAACTCGCGGACGGGGATGACGCTAGCGATCTTCTCGTCCGGCTTGAGTTGCAGCACGTTCGCCAGCGCCCGGCCGGGCGAGGTGCGACTCGCCTCCGGCACGCGGTACACCTTCAACCAGTAACACTGCCCGCGGTCGGTGAAGCACAGCAGGTAGCTCTTGGTGCTGGCGGTGAAGAAGTGGCGGATGAAGTCGTTCTCCCGCAGCCCGCCCTGCACCCCCTTCCCGCCGCGGCCCTGGGTGCGGTACGTCTCCACCGGCAGCCGCTTGATGAACCCCTCGTGCGAGATCATCACCACCATCTGCTCGTCGGCGATCAGGTCCTCGATGTCCACGTCGGCGCCGTCGTCGCTCACCTCCGTCTTGCGGGGGGTGCCGAACCGATCGCGGATCACCTCCAGGTCGCCGCGGATGACGGCGTTCACGCGGGCGTCGTCGGCCAGCAGCTCCTCGTACCCGCGGATGTGCCCGCGGAGCTGGTTATACTCCTTCAGGATTTCGTCCCGCTCCAGGTTCGCCAACTGGCCGAGCTGCATCCGCAGGATGGCCTCGGCCTGGGCCTCGGTCATGCGGTACTCGGCGGCCAGCCCGAGTTCGGCCGCCAGGGCGGCGAACGCCGCCTCGCCGAGCGCCGCCTTCATCACGCTCGCCGCCACCGCCATGCCCTGCAACTGCACCTTCGCGTCCGCCCGGCTGGGCGAACTGCGGATGATGCGGATCACCTCGTCCAGCGACGACAGGGCGATGAGCTGGCCTTCCAGCACGTGCGCCCGCCGCTTCGCCTCCCGCAGCAGGAACTCGGTGCGGCGGCGGATCACCTGGACGCGGTGGTCCAGGTACTTCTGCATCATCGCCTTGAGCGTCAGGTACTGCGGGCGGCCGTCCACCAGCGCGAGCATGGCCACCGGCAGCGTGCGCTGCAGGTCCGTGTACTGGTAGAGCTGGTTCAGCACGAGGTGCGGGTCGGCCCCGCGTTTCAGTTCGACGATCAGCCGCACCGGCTCGCCGCTGCGGGCGCTGCTCTCGTCCCGCACCCCGCTCACGCCTTCAATGCGGCCGTCCCGCACCAGGTTGCCGATGCTCTCGGCCAGCCCGTTCCGCGTCACCTCGTAGGGCACCTCGCGGATGAGGATGGACGGGCTTTTCCCCTTCCCCTCCTCGATCACCTCGGCCCGCGCCCGCAGGGTGAGGCGGCTCGGCTCGCCCAGGTAGCCCCGCACCACCCCCTGCCGGCCCATGATGATGCCGCCGGTGGGGAAGTCCGGGCCGGGGACGATCTCCATCAACTCGTGCAGGGACACGTTCGGGTCGTCGATCAGCCGGATGATGCCGTTGCACACCTCGATCAGGTTGTGCGGCGGGATCTTGGTGGCCATGCCGACGGCGATGCCCGTCGCCCCGTTCACCAGCAGGTTCGGGAACTTGCCCGGCAGCACCAGCGGCTCGCGGTACTTGCCGTCGTAGTTGTCGATGAAATCGACCGTCTCCGATTCCAGGTCGGCCAGCAGCTCGGCCGCCGCCGGCGTCAGCCGGGCCTCGGTGTAGCGGTGGGCGGCCGGGGGCAGGCCGGCGATGCTGCCGAAGTTCCCCTGCCCGTGCACCAGCCGCTCCCGCATGGCCCAGTCCTGGGCCATCCGCACCAGCGTGTCGTAGATGCTGGCGTCGCCGTGCGGGTGGTACCGCTTCATCGTCTCGCCGATGATGCCGGCGCACTTGCTGGTGCTGCTGGCCGGTCCCAACCCGAGGTCGTTCATGGCGACGAGGATCCGCCGCTGGGACGGCTTCAGCCCGTCCCGCACGTCCGGCAGCGCCCGGCTGATGATGACCGACTGGGCGTAGGTGAGGTAGCTGTCGCGGAGTTCGTCAACGATGTCGAGCGGTTCGATCGGGGCGAGCGCGAGGGCGGTCAGCGGCGGATCGGTGGGTCCGTTCGGCGGGGGGGATTTTTTGGCCAAACCGACCTCCTGCTCGCGGCCCGGCGGGCCGAAAGAAGTCTCGTTGTGTCAACGGGTTACGGTGATCGCCGACGGCCGGCTGAATGACCCCAACCCATCCTGGAATTTTACGGATTTCGCCCCCGCCGGACCATGCCCGTAGACCTCATCTGAGGAACCATTTTCAGCACTCTGGGCGAACCGGCGGCGTGAGCCGCCTGGGTGGTTTGAACCACTCACGGGTTGACACCCGCGGTTCGCCAAAACTGCTCCGCGGAACCATTCCCTCTCGTCAGCCGACGAAATGGGGTAAGCTCGCGGCAACGCACATCCGGTCGGAGGGGCGGTCATGACCCGCTATCTGTGGGCGGTGGCGACGATGGCGGTCGGGCTGGTGGCGACGGCCGCCGACCCGTCGAAGGACACGAAGGCGGCCGACTACACCCGCACCAGGAAGCTGAAGGGCAAGGTGACGGTCGAGGCGAAGAACAACACGCTGAAGGACGTGCTCACGGACATCTCCGGCCAGTTCGAGCTGCTGAAACTCGGGCCGCTCTCGTACCAGACGGAACCGGGCATCAACCTGAACTCCAAAGTCACCGTGGACGCGAAGGACGTGCCCGGCGACGAGGCGCTCGACCAACTGCTCAAGCCGCTCGGGTACGGGTATGTCGTGGTGTCCAAGGACAAGGACCGCTACGACGGCTGGATCAAGGTGGTGAAGGGCGACGCGCGCGGGTACGAACCGGGCACCGAGCCGAAGGACGCCCCCAAGCCCGGCGCCAAGCCGACCACCCCGACGAAACCGGACGACAAGAAACCCGACCCGCCGAAGACCGACACCAAACCGGACGAGAAGAAGCCGACCGACCCGGCCGCGGCCGAGGAGGAGAAGGCCGCCCGCGGCAAGCTGGACTCGGCCAAGAAACTGATCGCCGACGGCAAGGCGACGGACGCCAAACCACTGCTCAAGTACGTGGCCAAGTTCCACCCGACCACCGCGTCCGCGGCCGAGGCGAAAAAGCTGTTGGACGAAATGAAGTGATCGCGGATGATGGGGGCGTGAACGAGCCGTTCGAGTCCGACGACTGGCCCGGCCGCCAGCGGCCGTGGGTGCCGCCCGAGCACGCCACCCCGGAGGGGATCGTCGGCGTCGGCGGCGACCTGCGGCCGGGCACCCTGTTGCTGGCCTACGCCTCCGGCGTGTTCCCCTGGTTCAACGAGGACGACCCGGTCATCTGGTGGTCGCCCGACCCGCGGGCGGTCATCCCGCTCGACTCGTTCCACGTCCCCCGCCGCCTCGCCGCCACCGTCCGCCAGGGTAAGTTCCGCATCACCGTCAACAAGCGGTTCCGCGACGTCATCCGGGCCTGCGGGGACAACCGGCCCGAGGGCACCTGGGTGACGGACGAGATGATCGACGGGTACACCGTACTGCACCGCTGCGGGCACGCGCACAGCCTGGAGGCGTGGCTGGGCGACGACCTGGTCGGCGGCACCTACGGGGTGGCGGTGGGCGGGCTTTTCGCCGGCGAGTCCATGTTCTTCCGCGCCCGCGACGCGTCCAAGGTGGCGCTGGTGGCCCTGCTGACGCGGCTCCGCGACCGCGGGTTCGAGCTGTTCGATACGCAGATCATCAACGACCACACCCGCCAGTTCGGGGCGGTCGAGATCCCGCGGGCCGAGTACCTCCGCCGCCTGCGGAAGGCGGTGGCGAAGACCGGGGTGAGCTTCGTGTGAAGTAACTACGCCTCGCCATTCGCTTCGGGTTCGGGAAATAATTCAGCGAGCGGCAGGGAGAATCCGGGCAGCACGTCCCCGCCATCGAGCGTGTCGGCACGGATGAGACCGCGACCGTTGTTCAGCGAGGTGTACACGAACACGAGTTGCTGCCTCGGGTGTATCACCCAAACCTGTTGCACCCCAGCGTGGAAATACTCCACGACCTTCCCGTAAACGTCTTCCGCCCGATCCGAAGGGCTGACCACCTCAACGCACAACGTCGGCAGCACGTCCCAATCATCCGTCGCCGGGAACCGCTTTCGTTTGGGCCATCGCGAGTACGGCACGTACAGAACGTCCGGACGGCGACACCGTTTCCGTTCCGGTGCGACCGGGATCAGGACGAGTGAGTACGCCGCGCCGAAACCCAGCGGTTCTGAGTAGTTCGACAGGTGGAACGCGAGCCGAGACGCCAAAATCTGCGACTCCACGCTCATCGGCGGCATCGGCACTTTCACGCCGTTGACGATCTCGAACAACCCGGCGTCATCGAGTTCTTCGACCGTCGGGTTCACGATGATTTCGGCCATGAAGCTTCTCCTCATCCCTTCTTCAAGTCGATCATCCCTTCGGTCGGGCTGCTCGCCGTCGCGTACAGCTTCTTCGGGATGCGGCCCGCCAAGTACGCCAGCCGGCCGGCGTCCGTCGCGTGCCGCATCGCCCACGCCATCCGCAACGGGTCTTTCGCACTCGCGATGGCCGTGTTCAGCAGCACCCCGTCGCACCCCAGTTCCATCGCCGCCGATACGTCGCTCGCCGTGCCCACCCCGGCGTCCACGATCACCGGGTAGTCCGGGTCGTTCTCCTTCAGGTACTCCAGGCAGATGCGGATGTTGTTCGGGTTCAGAATCCCCTGCCCGCTGCCGATCGGGCTGCCGGCCGGCATCACGCTCGCCGCCCCGGCCGCCTTCAGCCGCTTCGCCAGCACCGGGTCGTCCGATGTGTACACCAGCACCGTGAACCCTTCCTTCACCAGCTGCTCGGTCGCCTTCAGCGTGTCGATCGGGTCGGGCAGCAGCGTCCGCTTGTCGGCCAGGCATTCCAACTTCACCCAGTCGGCGCCGGGGTTCTCCAGCCCCTTCAGCAGTTCGCGGGCGAGTCGGGCGTGGCGGATCGCGTCCTCGGCGCTGAAGCACCCGGCGGTGTTCGGCAGGATGGTCAGCTTCGACAAATCCAGGAAGTCGAGGATCGACTTCCCCTCGGCGTCGATCAGCCGCTCGCGGCGGACGGCCACGGTGGTCACGTCGCACCCGCTCGCCTCCATGCACTGCCGCATCAGGACATACGACGTGTACTTCCCCGTGCCGGTGAACAGCCGGGAGCGGAACGTGAACTGGCCGACGCGGAGCGGGGCGTCGGGCGGCAGAGCAGGAGTCACGGTCATCGGTCTATCCGGTGGGTCGGGAAAGCCCCGACGGAGTCTTGTTCGGGCCGAGGAACGAGGTGAGGGTGTTCGCCTTCAGCGTGCCGGCCGAGATCACCCCCCGCCGACCAGGGTGACGATCTCCACCCGGTCCCCGTCCCGCAGCGGGAAGGACGGGTGGTCGGTGCGGGGCACCACCGCCTCGTTCACCTCCACCGCCAGCTTCTTCGGGTCGCGGCCCAGCGCCGCCAGCAGGTCCGCCACGCTGAGCGGGTCCGGGAACCGGCGGGGTTCGGAGTTCACCGTAATCTGCGGCATGCGTCGGCTCGGCGGGCGACAGTTCTGTCAGGATACCGGCGGCGGGCGGGTCCGCACACGCCGGATCGTCCGGCAGTTTGCCGTGCCGGAACAGGGCGTTGCACATCCGCAGGGCTTCGGTGGCGGCCTTCAGCGCGCGGGCGTTGTCGCCGGACTTCATCTGGTCGGCGAGCGTTTCCAGGGCGAGCAGGGCGGTCCGCTCGGCGGCGGTGCGGAGCGGGTCGGCGGGGGTGGTAGACATGGCGCACCTGAATGTGAAATTTTCAACACTGT
Source organism: Fimbriiglobus sp. (assembly GCA_022841795.1). Classification (GTDB taxonomy): domain Bacteria; phylum Planctomycetota; class Planctomycetia; order Gemmatales; family Gemmataceae; genus JALHQU01. The sequence continues at coordinate 7,103 of JALHQU010000052.1, read as the reverse complement.
GAACTAGTGTACCGTTACCAGTTCCGACGGGTCAACCGCGGTGGCGGATTTTTTTTCGCCTTGTAGGAACCGGCATGGCACGGGAACATCCCGGTGAGGAGGCGGATGACCAACCGGCTGCTGAGCACGATCCTCCGCAAGGCGGAGGCACTGACCGACGGCCCGACCGACGCGGACCTGCTCCACCGGTGCGGGGCCGCGCGGGACGACGCCGCCTTCGCCGTGCTCATCCACCGGCACGGGCCGATGGTGTGGGCGGTGTGCCGGCGGATGCTGCCCAACCCGGCCGACGCCGAGGACGCCTTCCAGGCGGTGTTCCTGGCGGTGGTGCGGTCGGCGGCCCAACTCGGGCGGGTGAACTCGCTCGGCGGGTGGCTGCACGGGGTGGCGGTGCGGGCGTGCCTGCAACTCCGCCGCGGGGCGATCCGCCGCAAGCAACGCGAACGGGCGTCGGCCAAACCGGAAGCCGCCGGCGCGGAGCCGCAGTGGGCCGACCTGCATGCGGCGGTTCACGAGGAAGTGGAACGCCTGCCGGCGGCGCTGCGGACAGCATTCGTGCTGTGCGAGCTGCAAGGGGTGCGGCAGCCGGACGCGGCGGCCCTGCTCGGGTGGAAGCTCGGCACCCTGTCCGGCCGGCTCACCCGAGCGCGGCAGCAACTGTTGAAGAACCTGACCGCCCGCGGGCTGACCCCGCTGGCGGTGGCCGGCGCGGTCGGCGGGGCAGGGCTGCCGGCGGCCCTGGCGGATCAGGCGATGGCGATGCACACGATCGGCCCGGACGCCGTGTCCGGGCTGTCTCCCACGGTACTCGAACTCGCCCGCGGGGCGACGGAGGGGATGATGACGAAGATGAAGTGGACGGTCGGTTCACTGATGATGGCCGGCGGGCTGCTGGTGGCGATCGGCGGGCTGCCGACGGCGGACGCGCAGCGGCCGAGTAAGCCCCCGCCGGCGTCGGCCCCGAAGCCACCCACGGCCGACACCACGCGATCGGAGCCTGAACTCCCGCCGGGGGCGGACTCGGACCCGACCGCAACGCCGGCGCCGCGGAGCGCCAGCCGAACTCCGGCTTCGAGCATCCAGCGGTTCGAACACCTGGTGGTGAACACCCCGGCTTCGCCCGAGTCGCTGAGGAGTCTGTTCCAGGAGCAGGAGAAACAGGGGTGGGAGTACGTCGGAACGATTTCCGTCGCCGACCCGGCCAAACAGCAACTGGTGTTCAAGCGGCCGAAGGGCGGGGCCACCAGCACCATCCCGACGGCCACATACCCGACCCCGTCACCCCGGTACGGATCGGCCGACACGCTCCCGGCTCTGCCCGGCAACAACCCGCTCGTCCCGAGCAGCAACGACCCGACCTCCACAACCCCGGCCCCCGCCGGTGGGAACACGCTGCCGGCCCTACCGCCGGGTGATCTGCCGCCGAAGACGACGACCCGCGACCCGGCGGCGGGCGGCGATCCGAAGCCGGCGGCAAAGCTGCCGAGCGGGTTCGAGACGGTGCCGCTCAAGCACGCGAAGGCGACGGAGCTGGCGAAGACGCTGCGGGAGCTGTTCGTGGACGACCCGACGCACAATACGGTGCTGGGCAGCCTCTCCACGCCGGCGTTCTCCGTGTCCGCCGACGACCGCACGAACAGCGTCATCTTCCGGGCCGGCCGCGGGGCGACGAGCAAGGAGGTGAAGGCGATGATCGAGAAGCTGGACACCCCGGCGGCGCGTACAGTCGGCCGTGGGGATAAGGAGTGAACCCGTTCGGGGAAGACTTCGTAGGGTGGGCACCGCCCACCGCGTTTTTCAGGCGCGGTGGGCGGTGCCCACCCTACGAGTGGGTCGCCACCCGCGCCAGAGCCAGCCGCGTGACGCCGGCCATGAACTCGTAGTCCAGCGTGTCCGGCGTGTCGGTCGGCTGATGGTAGTGCGGGTTGCGGAACTCGGACGTGTCGGTCCACATCACCGCCGGGATGCCGGCCTGCCAGAACGGGGCGTGGTCGCTCCGCAGCAGGTGCCCGAAATACTTCTCGACGCCCATGAAGACCTTCAGCGCGAACACGGCCGGTTGCGGCACATAGGTGGCCGACAGCGACACCAGTTTCTCGGCCACTGGGTTCGAGTGCCGGTTGCTGAGCAGTGCCAGGAAGTCGCCGACATCCGGCGCGACCACGCCGGGCAACCCCGGCGGCATCCGCTGCGAGCCGGGCGTGCGGTCGCAGTAGCCGACCATCTCGAAGATGTGCGCTTCGTTCACCTCTCCTTTCAACCCGGCCACGAACTCGCGGCTGCCGAGCAGCCCGTCCTCCTCGCGGTTGAAGAACGCCACCATCACCGGGCCGAGGCAGTGTTCCCGCACCAGCCGGGCGCACTCCAGCACGACGGCGACGGCGCTGCCGTTGTCGTCCGCACCGGGGGTGCCGGGCACCGAGTCGTAGTGCGCCCCGAGTAGCACGAACGGGCCCGCCCCGTCAGTCGTGGCGACGATGTTGTCGAATACCCCCTGGAGCCGCGGGGCGTACCCGAACTCGCGGAGCTGCTGCACCAGCAGATCACGGGCCGCGACGTTCGCCCGCCGATCGGCGACGGCGTGCCGCGGGAACGAGATCATCTCGACGAACTGGCGAAGTCGGTCCGGCGAAACGCCCCGCAGCACCGCGGCGACATCGGCGTCGGCCTTCTTCGGCCGGCGGTTCTCGGATCGAACGACGCGCATGGGGTCTCTCCGGGTGCCGCATTGTACCACCGCCGATAGACCAACCCCATGCGCTACCGCCCGTCGTCCGACGAGTTCGCCACCCTGGCCGCCACGCACACCGTGGTGCCGGTGTTCCGCACCCTGGCCGCCGACACCCTCACCCCGGTGTCCGCGTTCCGCAAGCTGCGGGCCGGCGGGTGGGCGTTCCTGTTCGAGAGCGTGGTCGGCGGCGAGCGGGTCGGGCGGTACAGCTTCCTCGGGGCCGGCCCGTTCCGTCGGTTCGAGGCGTCCGGCACCACTGTCCGCGAACAGGTCGGGGCGAACCCGCCGACCGAGTCCACCCACCCCGACCCGCTCAAGCTGCTCGAACAGCGGATCGCGGCGTACATCGCCCCGCACCTGCCGGGGCTGCCGCGGTTCTGCGGCGGGGCGGTCGGGTTCGCCAGCTACGACGCCGTGCGGTACGTGGAGCGGCTGCCGAACGCCCCGCCGGACGACCGCCACATCCCCGACCTGTGCTTCGGCTTCTACGACCGCATGGTCATCTTCGACCACATCAACAAGACGGTGCTGGCGGTGGTTCTCGCCCACGTGACGGGTATCGGGTCTGGGGCATCGGGTATCGACGATGAATACCACCGGGCCTGTGCTCGCATCGATGAACTCGTGAGCCGGTTGAACACCCCGACCGCCGAGCCGTCGCTGCAAGACATCGACCTCAACACCCGCTACCCGACACCCGACACCCGATACTCAAGCAACTTCACCCCCGACACCTGGAACGCGATGATCGCCCGCGGGATCGAGTACATCCGCGCCGGCGACGTGTTCCAGTTCGTGCCCAGCCAGCGGTACCAGACCCGCACCACCGCCGACCCGTTCGACATCTACCGGGCGCTGCGGGTCATCAACCCGTCGCCGTTCATGTTCTTCGTGGACGCCGGGGACACCACCCTGGTGGGGGCGTCGCCGGAGATCATGTGCCGGGTGGAGAACGGGGAGATGACCGTCCGCCCGCTGGCCGGCACCCGCCGCCGCGGGGCGACGCCGGAGGACGACACGCGGCTGGCCGCCGAGCTGCTCGCCGACCCGAAGGAGCGGGCCGAGCACATCATGCTGGTGGACCTGGGGCGGAACGACGTGGGCAAGGTGTGCGAACTCGGGTCGGTGAAGCTGGCCGACCTGATGGTGGTGGAGCGGTACAGCCACGTCATGCACATCAGCAGCACCGTGACGGGGAAGCTGAAGCCGGGGCTGACGGCGTTCGACGCGTTGCGGAGCGCGCTGCCGGCCGGCACCCTGAGCGGGGCACCGAAGGTGCGGGCGATGGAGATCATCGACGAACTCGAACCGCACCGGCGGGGACCTTACGGCGGGGCGGTCGGGTACATCGACTTCGGCGGGAACATGGACACCTGCATCGCCCTCCGCACGATGGTCATCCAGGACGGCACCGCGTCCATCCAGGCCGGGTGCGGGGTGGTGGCCGACAGCGACCCGCACGCCGAGTACCAGGAGACGGTGAACAAGGCGATGGGCCTGATGCGAGCACTGGAAGTGGCCGAGACGCAGCTCAAGTAACTCCTCGTTCCCATGCTCCGCGTGGGAACGCAAGACCGCGACGCTCTGCGTCGCCGTAAATCACCGACGCGGAGCGTCGGACCCGTGCGTTCCCACGCGGAGCATGGGAACGAGTAACGAGTAAGACCGTGCCGCTCGTCTCGCGGCACCTACCAAGAGGTTCCCCATGTCCCTCTCCCGCCGCGAATTCCTGGCCGCGTCCGCCGCGGCCGTCGCTCTTCCTACCGTGGCCCGAGCCGCGGACGAGAAACCGAAGAAGCTCGTCCTCATCGGCGGGTCGCAGAGCCACGGCCCCGGCGACCACGAGTTCAACGCCGGTGTCAAGCTGCTGGCGAAGTGCCTCGCCGGGGTGAAGGAACTGAACGTCGTGGTCGTCAACAACGGCTACCCGAAGGATGACACCATCCTCGACGACGCGGCCGGCATTCTGTGCTACGCCGACGGCGGAGCTGGGCACCCGCTGTTGAAGGGGAAGAACCTGGAGCGGATCGGCGGGCTGATGAAGAAGGGCGTCGGGCTGATGTGCGCCCACTTCGGCGTGGAGGTGCCGAAGGACATCGGGGCGAAGGAGTTCCGCGAGTGGATCGGCGGGTGCTACGAGCACGAGTTCTCGTGCAACCCGATGTGGTCGCCCGAGTACAAGGAGTTCCCGAAGCACCCGGTGTGCAACGGGGTGAAGCCGTTCAGCGTCCGCGACGAGTGGTACTTCAACATGCGGTTCCGCGACAAGATGGACGGCGTCACGCCGATCCTGACGGCGGTGCCGAGCGATCAGGTGCGGAACGGGCCGTATGTGTACCCGAAGGGGCCGTACAAGCACATCCAGGAGGCGAAGGGGAACCCGGAACACATGATGTGGGTGACGGAGCGGGCGGACGGCGGCCGCGGGTGCGGGTTCACCGGCGGGCACCACCACAAGAACTGGAAGGACGACAACTTCCGCAAGGTGGTGCTGAACGCGCTCCTATGGATCTGCAAGGTGGACGTGCCGAAGGACGGGGTGGCGTCCAGCGTGAGCGACGAGGACATCGCCGCGAACCTGGACCCGAAGCCGGTGAAGAAGTGAGCCTCCGGGACGACGCGCTGACGATCTGGAAGGCGGCGGTCGATGCCGTCATGCCCCGCCTGCTGGTGGCCGAAGCAGTGAGGGCGCTGGACTTGTCGGGCCGGGTAATCGTGGTCGGCTGCGGCAAAGCCGGGGCGGAGATGGCGGCGGGGGTGGAGGATGTGCTAAGCCCACCCACGGCCGTGGGTGGGCTTGTGGGGTGGATGAATGTGCCCGCCCCCTCACCCCTAACCCCTCTCCCGCCGGGGGAGAGGGGGACCAGCAAAATCCGCCTGCACCCTGCGCGGCCGGCGGCGTCCAACTTCCCCACCCCCGCCGGGGTCGCCGGTGCGGAGGAGATGCTCCGCCTGCTCGCGTCGGCCGGACCAGATGACACCGCCATCTGCCTGATCTCCGGCGGCGGGTCGGCGCTGCTCCCCTGCCCCGCCGACGGCGTGTCGCTCGACTCGAAATTGACCGTCACGAAGCTGCTCACCGGCTGCGGGGCGACCATCCACGAGATGAACTGCGTCCGCAAGCACCTGTCGCGGGTGAAGGGCGGGCGGCTGGCCGAGGCGTTCCGCGGCCGGCAACTGATTTCGCTCATCATCTCGGACGTGGTCGGCGACCCGCTCGACGTGATCGCCTCCGGTCCCACTGCCCCGGACCCGACCACCTTCGCCGACGCCAAAGCCGTCCTCGAACGGTTCGCCCTGTGGGCGAAGTGCCCGCCGGACGTGACCGCCCACATTCAGAAGGGGTGCGACGGCCTGATCCCCGACACGCCGAAGGCGCTGCCGGCGAACGTGCGGAACGTGGTCATCGGCACCAACGCCGTCGCCCTCGCCGCCGCCCGCCGCACGGCCGAGCAGTTGCGGTATCGGGTGCTGGATCTCGGGCCGTTCGTGGAAGGCGAAACCCGGTACGTCGCGGCGGCAGTGGCCGGCATCGTCCGCAACATCCGCGAGCGGGGCGAACCGATACCGCCGCCCGCGTGCATCCTCATCGGCGGGGAAACAACGGTGACGCTCGGCGATAATCCCGGCAAAGGCGGGCGGAACCAGGAGTTCGTGCTGGCGATGCTGGAGCGGCTGGGCGCGGACGGAATGCGGGACGCGGCCGTGCTGAGCGGCGGCACCGACGGCGAGGACGGGCCGACCGACGCGGCCGGGGCCGTGGCGGACGGCGAAACGTGGGCGAAGGCTACCACCGCCGGGCAGTCCGTGCCAGACCACCTGGCCCGCCACGACGCCTACCCGTTCTTCGACGCCATCGGCGGGCTGATCCGCACCGGGCCGACAGGTACGAACGTGGCCGACGTGCGGGTGATCCTGGTGCGGTAAAAAATCAACGCCGCTTTCTTGCACGCCGCCGGTTGTAAGAGTTGCAGGGCAGCACAGCCCGGCCGGAAGAAAGTGCCGGTCATCAACACCTCTCCCCGCTGGGGAGAGGTCGTCGGGGAGCGGAGCGACCGGCGGGTGAGGGGCTGGATTTTCTGGCGGAAGCCCCTCACCCGGCTCTCACTTCGTTCGAGCCGACCTCTCCCCAGCGGGGAGAGGTGACGAGGTGTCACGCAGCGATTTTCGGCCCCGGCACGGGCGTTGCTTTTCCTCTCCCATCGCTCGGGTCGCCGAGTCCTGTGCTGGAACCACGGGGCTGGAACGGAAGAGGCCGCGACCCGCGTGATACACCGGCGGTCGGTCGCACACGGTAGGTGCGGCCGGCCGCTTTGTTTTTTCTGGTAGCCGCGACCCAACGGGGAGCGCGTTCGGGTCGCGCTCCCCGTTG
>JALHQU010000051.1 GCA_022841795.1 Fimbriiglobus sp. | reverse complement strand
ACGGTGCTGGAACCCGACTTTTTGCCCCGTCTGCGCCGCCACCTGGGGGAGCGGTAGCCGCTCCCACTGGCCGCGGCGAAGACCACCCGCCCCGAACACCATTTCATGATCACCGCCCGCGGTTTCTGGTTCCTGCTCGGCGTCGGGGCGGTCGCCTTCTGGGCGGTGCCGGCGCTATCCCATCAAGCCCCGGCGACGGCCATCCTCGCGCTGTCGCTGCTGCTCTGGTTCCTGTTCGAGTGGGGGCTGTTCTTGGCCCGCGCCAACGCCGCCGCCGGGCGGATCAGCGTCGAGCGGCACATCCTCCAGGGCGGCCGCGAGCAGCCGAACCTGTGGGCCAAGCTGGACGGGGTGGTCCGCGTCACGATCGCCCTCAAGCCGGGGGCGTGGCGGCTGCCGTTCGTCGCCGTCGCCGACAAGCTGCCGGCCGGCCAACTGGTGATGAGCGGCTCCCGCCGGGCGGTCGGCGGCATCTCGGCCGACAAGCCGATGACGCTGGAGTACACCGTCCACCCGGTCGCCCCCGGCGTGCTGCGGTTCGAGGGGGTGGAACTACGGATCGCCGACCTGTGCGGGCTGTTCTACCGCCGCATCTTCCTGCGACTGCCGACCGAGTACCTGGTGCTGCCGATGCTGGCCGACGACGAGACCAGCCGGCGGGCGGTGAAGCGGCAGAACGCCCTGCCCCCGCCCGGCATCCACCGGCTGCGGCGGGCCGGCGGCGGCACCGAATTGCACGACCTGCGGGAGTACATCCCCGGCGACCCGCCGAAGATGATCGCCTGGAAGGCGTCCGCCCGGCGGGAGGTGCTCATCACCAAGGAGTACGAGAACGACGTGCCGGTGCGGTGCGTGCTGTTCCTGGATGCGTCCAACGGCATGCGACTGGGCGACCCGGGGAACACCAACCTGGCGCGGGCGGCGGGCATCGGGGCGGCGGTGGCGCAGGCGGCGGCGGCCACCCGCGACATCGTCGGGCTGACCGTGTTCGACGAGAAGGCGGCGGCGGTGACGAAACCGGCCCGCACCCGCATCCACGGCATGCAGATGCTCCGCACGTTCGCCGAGACCGCCGGCCGCCAGCCGGAGGTGGGCAGCACCGACCCGGCCGCCCTCCAAACGTATGCCTACTCGCTGGCCGTCGAGCAGTACCCGGAGCTGCTGGAGAAGCGGGTGAACTCGCGGCCGTTCGGCCTGTTCTGGCTGCCGCTGATGGACTCGCGGGCGCGGTGGCTGCTGCTGCTGCCGGCCCTGTGGTACCTGTTCGTGTTCTTCGGCGGCGGGTTCAACTGGGTGGTGGAGATCACCCGCAACATCGTCCGCCCGCGGCACCCGTCCGACCTGCTCGTGTTCATCCCGCTCGGACTGGCCATCCTGTTCCTGCCGATCGCCATGACCGCGTGGTTCTGGCTGCTGTTCGGCGTCCGCGGGTTCTTCGGCAAGCGGGCGAAGGACCTGGCCGTGCGGAAGCAGTTAGCCGCCGTGTTCGCCGGCCTGGATTCGGACACCCCGGCGGCGGTCGAGCGGTACATCCACGACGACGACTTCTTCGTCGCCCGCGCCAACCGCTTCCTGGCCGCCCACCACACCCTGCCGCCGATCGCCCTGTACGACGCGGCCGGCAAATACCGCTTCCGCGGGGAGGCGAAGCTGGCGGTGCTGGCGAACGCCCTGGTGCGGTCGGTCGGGGTGGCCCGCGACAACGAACTGTACGTGGTGCTGGCCGACGTGGTGGAACTGGCCGCCGACCTGGACCCGCTGCTGCGGGCGGTGCGGGCGGCGTGCGGCCGGCACCACCAGGTGCTGGTGCTGCTGCCGTGGCCGGACGACATGCCCCCGCCGCGGGACCGGCGGGCCGAGCGGCAGGACGGCAAGCGGCGGAAGGTGTCCATCGGCCGGCTGATCGAGGACGCGCTGGTGGCCGACTACCACCGCAAGTTCGACACGGTGCGGACCGCTCTGGTGCGGGCCGGGGCGTCGGTCATCCGGTTCAACCAGGACGACCCGGTGGCGCTGGTGCTCCAGCGGCTGGAGCAACTCCGCGGCGGGAGGATCCGCCGATGAGTTCCGCCCCCGCCAGCCCGCCGCCCGCCGCCGAGCCGAGGAAGCCGTCCGACTTCCCGTTCGTGGACGCCGTCCGCAACCCGGCCGCCCGCACCTACGCGCTGGTGGCCGCCGGCGGGCTACTGGCGTCCGCCACCCTGCTGTACCTGTTCTACTTCTCGGCGTTCGGCGCCGGGGCGGTGCTGGTCATCGGCGTGTGCGGCATCCTGTTCCGCTGGGCGTCCGCCCCGGTGCTGTTCGTGGTGGTGTCGGCGTACAGCCTGCGGTTCCCGCTCGGCCTGCCGTTCGTGGACGCCGGCCCGGCCGGCTTCAGCATGATCCCGGGCAGCCACTTCGCCCTGGCCGACCTGCTGTTCGTGGCCGCAGCTCTCGTCCACCTGATCGGCCTGTACCGCTACCTGTCCGCCGCCCACGTTGGGCTGCCGTTCGAGGCGCCGCCGCAGTTCGTCAAGCCGGGGGCGAAGGCGACGGTGCGGCCGGCCGAGCCGATCGCCGACCCGGAGCTGTGGAAGCTGTTCGCCCGCGCCGCCGCGTTCGTCGTCGCCGGGCAGGTGCTGTGGCTGCTGGTGACGGAGCTGAAGGTGGACTTCCGCCGCGACTTCCCGATCACCGTCCACGACAGCCCGTGGTCGCGGCTGGGGCCGGGGATATGGATGCTGAACTGGATCAGCCGGTCGCTTCTCACAGTGCTGGCGTTCGCCGCCCTCGGCGGGCTGCTGGCGTTCGTTATGTGGTACTGGCGGCTGGCCGGCATGAGCCGGGACGAAGGGCGGGTGGCCACCCTGGACACCCGCTGGGCCGGCCTGCGGCGGGACGTGAACCGGCCGGAGGCGTGGCGGGGGTGGGTGAAGAAGAAGCGGGCCGGCACGCTGCCGAAGAAGGGGTTCGGCACGTACTTCCTGGTGTTCGGCGTGCCGGTGCTGATGCTGCTGTTCGCGGTGGTGGTGATCGGGTGCGCCGGCGGGTTCCGGTAAACAGGTAGGACAAAATCGGCACGCGGAGGACGCGGATTTCAGCGCGGATGAAGAGGATCAGAAAGATCTTGTTCTGGATCCGTGTTCATCCGCACCGGAGTCCGCGTTATCCGCATGCAACGGATTTGTGAGGACCAATCATGACCGCGTGGCTGCGAGAGATCGCCGGGTGGGTGCTGCTCGGCACCGGGCTGGCGATGTTCGCCATGTGTTACACCGTGTTCCTGCTGAACAAGCGGGTGGTGGAGGCGGTGCTGTTCGGGTTCGCCGGGCTGGCCGTGTTCCGCGGCGGGCTGCAACTGCTGAAGGTGGCGATGGCCGCCCGCGCCGCATCGGACATCCGCCGCGAACTGGCCGCCACCGCCGCCCCGGTGAAGCGGGTGCGGCCGCAACTCGGCAGCCAGCAGCCGGCCGGCCGGCAGCGGGCGTCGGTGGTGCCGGGCGAGCGCGGCCGGTAGCCGCTACTTCCGCCGGGCGGTCCTGATCGTCACCGGCTCGACCGGCACGTCGGTGTACCCGGCCCGTGGCCCGGTCTTCACCCCGGCGATGGCGTCCACCACGTCCAGCCCCTTCGTCACCTTGCCGAACACACAGTACCCGTCCTGGTTCGCCTCCGGGTTGCGGTCCAACCGCTTGTTGTCCACCGTGTTGATGAAGAACTGGCTGGTGGCGGTGTCCGGCTTCGCCGTGCGGGCCATGGCGATCGTCCCGCGGGCGTTGCTCAGCCCGTTCTCCGCCTCGTTCGGGATGGGGGCGTTCCCCTTCTTCTCCTTCATGTCGGCGTCGTACCCGCCGCCCTGGATCATGAACGTCGGGATGACGCGGTGGAACGTCAGCCCGTCGTAGAACCTGTCGTCCACATAGGCCAGGAAGTTCTTCACCGTCGCCGGCGCCTTGTCCGGGTCGAGTTCGATCTCGATCACCCCGTGCGACGTGTCCAGCACCACCGTGTTCGACTTCGCCGCCACTTTCGGCACCGGGGCGGACACCATCAGGGAGCAGACGAGCAAAGCGGCGGTCATGGTGTACCCCCGGAAACGGAACACGAGCGCCCCACGCCGGGCGGCCGTGCGATTGTACCCGAACCCGGCCCGGGTTACTTCTTCTTCCGGGTCACAGACTTGATGACCACGTCCTCGACCGGCACGTTCTGGTGCCCGCCGGCTCTGCCCACTTTCACCTCCTTGATCTTGTCCACCACCTCCATGCCCTTCGTCACCTTGCCGAACACGCAGTACCCGACGCCGTCCATGGTGGCCGCCGGGTCCAGTTTCTTGCTGTTGTCCACCACGTTGATGAAGAACTGGCAGGTGGCGCTGTTCGGGTCGCTGGTGCGGGCCATGGCGATCGCCCCGCGGACGTTACTCAGCCCGTTCTTCGCCTCGTTCTCGATCGCCTCCTTCGTCTTCTTCTGCTTCATCCCCGGCTCGAACCCGCCGCCCTGGATCATGAAGTCGGACATGACCCGGTGGAAGACGGTGCCGTCGTAGTGCTTGTCGTCCACGTACGCCAGGAAGTTCTTCACCGTCCCCGGCGCCTTCTCGTCGTCCAGCTCGATCTCGATGGAGCCGAGGGAGGTTTCCACCACCACCACCGGCTTGTCGGCGGCGCGGGCGCCGTTGGCGGCGACGGCCGCCAGCAGCAGCAGCGCGAGAACGGCGAACTTGATCGTCATTGTGCGGGCCTCATGGGTAGCCCGCGCCGGACGGCGGGGCGAACGTACCGGGGGATTCTATCCGGCGGATCAAGTATGGGGATCACCGGCGGGCCGCAGGTGCCACGAAAAACAGAGAACACTTCTTCCGTGGCACCGGCGGCCCGCCGGTGGTCTTCCTTCTTCGTGGCACCGGCGGCCCGCCGGTGGTGATTCAATCGCTTGCGTACCATCCATAGTGCGGATACGGTGTTCTCCACCCGCCGTGAGTCTCCGCCATGCCCCGCCTCGCCGCCGTGTTGCCTGCTCTCCTGCTCGGGTCCGCCGTCATGGCCCAGCCGCCCGACTTCCCCGCCCCGAAGACGTTCCCGCCGGACGCGGCCACGCTCAAGACGATCACGGACAAGACGGCGGAACTGCGGAAGCTGGTGACGAAAGAAACGTCGCCGGACGTGGCGATCTACCTGAAGGCGGCCGAGTGGATCGTCAAGCACGGCGAGTGGTACACGGAGAAGTCGGCCCAACAGACGTTGGACGTACTCGACGCCGGGCTGAAGCGGGCGGCGGACAAGGAGCAGTCGTGGCTGAAGGTGCGGGGCAAGCCGTTCATCCGCGGGTACAAGTCGTGTGTGGATGGGTCGGTTCAGCCGTTCGCCATCCGCTACCCGGACGACTACGAACCGAAGAAGAAGTACCGGCTGGACGTGATCCTGCACGGCCGCGACGCCACGCTGACGGAGGTGAAGTTCATCCACGCGAAGGAGACGGCCAAGCCGGGCAAGCCGCTCGACCACTTCGAGGTGGAGGTGTACGGCCGAGGGAACAACGCCTACCGCTGGGCCGGCGAGAAAGACGTGTTCGAGGCGATGTGGGCGGCCAACAAGGACACCTCGTTCGACCAGGACCGGATCGTCCTCCGCGGGTTCAGCATGGGCGGGGCCGGGACCTGGCACATCGGCTTGCGGCACCCGTTCACGTTCGCCGTCCTCGGGCCGGGGGCCGGGTTCACCACCACCCGCGGGTACATCGGCGAGAAGAAGTTCGGCCCGCAGCCGGACTACATCGAGAAGTGCTTGCGCATCTACGACGCGGTGGACTACGCCGAGAACGTGTTCAACGTGCCGGTGGTGGCGTACAGCGGGGAGAAGGACAAGCAGAAGTTGGCGGCGGACCTGATCGAGACGAAGCTAAAGGACTTCAAGGAGCCGCACAGTTTCACCCACCTCGTCGCGCCGGGGTTGGAGCACAAGCAACCGCCGGAATGGATGGCGAAACTAGAAGCGGAGTACCAGAAGCATTTGAAAGAACCGCGACCGCCAGTGCTGGAACGGTTTCGGTTCGTAACTTACACACCCCATTCCACAAACTTCCTCCGCACGTGGGTCGTTCCGATCGCCCAACTCAAGCAGTACGAAAAGACCGTAGTGGATGCGAAGCAAGCTGAGGGCAAGGTGACTGTCGATACCGTGAATGTGCGGACGCTCGCCCTCCCCCACCCGCGGTTGGAAGGGTGGAAGGTGCTCACCGTTGACGGCCAGAACATACCCCAAGTGAAAGGGGAGTTCCCTGACTTGCTGGAAAAGGTAGATGGCAAGTGGGGAGTTATGGTCTGGAAAGAAGGCAAGCGGATAAAAGGGAGCTCGAGTCCAGGGCCGATCGACGACGCCTTCAGAGAACGGTTCGTGGTGGTGAAGGCGACCGGGAAACCGTGGCATGAAGAACCGGCCCTGTTCGCCGCCGCCCGCCATCAAGAGTTCGACAGGAACTGGAGTCGCTACTTCCGCGGAGATCTCCCCACGGCCGGACACGCTGACCCAAGTACGCACAACAGCTTCGTTCTCTTCGGTGACCCGCAATCCAACCCCACAATCGCCTTCGTGTTGCCAGAGTTGCCGATCACCTGGACGAAAGACGAGTTGGTAGTGAACGGGGTGAAGTATGACCCGAAGACGCACCTGCCGGTACTCATTTACCCGATGGGCAATGGATACGTCGTCATCAACTCCGGGCACACGTTCCGGGAGGCGGACCTGAAGGGGACGAACGCGCTGCTGTACCCGCGGCTGGGCGACTGGGCGGTGCTCAAGCCGAAGCCGACGAAGGACGACCCGGCCGGGTTCGAGGTGGTCGCCGCCGGGCTGTTCGACGAGAACTGGCAGTTCGAGAAGAAGAAGTAAGCGGTTTGCCGCGAGGCACCGCCGAGCGCGACTGCGACGCGCTCGGCGGTGCCTCGCGGCAAACCAAATTCACTTCCACGCCTTCAGACTCTCCTCCACCCGTTCGACCAGCTTCGGGTCGGCCTGCCGCACTTTGCCCGCGAACGCCTTCGCCGCCTCGTCCGGGCAACTCAGCGCGTATCGCACCACCGCCTTCCGCACGATCGGCGGCTTGCCCAGGTCGTTCCCGTACACCGCCAGCACGTCGGCGGTCAGGTCCCACCACCCCCAGCGGCGGAGGTCTTCGACCGCCATGTCGACGAAGTCCTTGTCCGCCAGCCGGTCGCGGTACAGGGCGAGTACGTCGGCCCGGTGTTCCTTCGGCCGGGTGGCTTGCAGGTACTTCACGGCGGTCAGCGCCGCGTACCGCTCCTCGAAGCTGCCGACGGCGGCGAACGTGGCCCGCACCTCCGCCCACCCGCCCTTCGGGTCGAGCAGGCAGTACCCGGCCAGAATGCCGCCGACGTTGTCACGCGCCGCCGCATCCGTCCGCTTGAGCATCCCGGCGAACACGGCGGCGTCGGCCTTCTCTCCGCACAGCCCGAGCATCATGGCGTACACCCCGATCCGCTCGGCCGGCGTCTTCGGGTCGGCCAGCCACCGCTGCAGCTTCTTCGCATCCAGCGTCGTCTTCGCCCGCACCACGTCCGCGTCCGACGCCTTGGCGAACTCCAGAAAGGCGTCCCCGCTCACCGTCGGGTCGGCCGAGTCCAGGTGGGCGAAGTAGAACGCCAACCGCTTGGCCGCGTCCTTCGCGTCCAGCTTGGCCGCCGCCGCCAGGTACTCGACCAGGGCTTTCGACGACGGCACCCCGCCGGTCACGTCCGGCTTGCCGTCGCGGTCGTCCAGGAACAGCAGGTAGTCCGGCGGGGTGTCGCCGACGACGGGGAAGTATTTCGGCAGCAGCAGCGCCTTGCGGTTCTCAACCACCCCGGCGTTTTTGAGCGTGCTGGCGAAGTGGAACTCGGTGGTGCCGCCCACCCCGTCCGGGTTGGCCTTCGGGTTCTTGAGCGTGCCGGCCACCACCGCCTTCGCCTGGACGAACTCCTCGCGGAGGGTGTTCTTGGCGGTCAGGTTCGGCCCGCAGAACGAGCAGGCGAGGGCGTGCCCGGTGACCGCGAGAACCAGCAGGGCGGGGGGAAGGTGGCGCATGCGATCCTCGCGGTGGGTGGGGCGTCCATGCCGATGCTGGTGGCGAGCCGGGAGCGTGAGCGACCGGAGTGTTGTTCGCGCTCCGGTCGCTCACGCTCCCGGCTCGCCATCACGCTCCCGGCTCGCCGTGCTCACTTCTTCGCCGCCGGCGTCGTCACCGTCTTCGGCGTCTCGTCCCGCAGCAGTTCCTCCGTCTCCTTCACCCGGTCCGGGTTGTCGGCGCGGGCCTTGTCCACGAACGCCGTCGCGTCCGCCTTGCCGGCCTCGCCCGCCTGGATGGCGAACCGCAGCAGCGCCCGCTTGGTGATGAGCGTGTTGTGCGACTCCTGGCCGGCGAACCCGAGGACGAACCCGGTCTCGTCCCACGTCTTCCACTTCCGCAGGTCGTCGATGGCGATGTCGGCGATGTCGTCCTGGGCGGCCAGCGCCTTCATCACCCCGACCATCTGCTCCGGCTTGATCACGTCCGGCCGGTACTCGTGGAAGAAGCGGACGGTGCGGAGGGCGGCGTACCGGGTGCTGAAGTCCCGCTTGCGGTCGCCGGCGATGCCGCTAATCAGCTCCCACCCGCCCTTCGGGTCGAGCAGGGTGTACCCGGCGAGCATGCCGTCCAGCCCCAGGCTGTACGCGTTGTCCGGGTCGTCGATCAGCTTGCGGACGGCGGCGGCGTGCTCGGCCTTGCCGCAGTGCCCGAGCAGCATGCCGTACAGCCCGAACCGGGACGGGGCGGTGTTCGGGTCCTTGATCCACTTGAGCAGGGTGTCGGCCGGCAGCTTCTCGGCCACCGGGCGGACGTCCTTGTAGTCGGCGTTGCCGAACTCCATCAGCGCGTCGGTGCTGACGAACAGTTCGGGCACCTCCAGGTGGTCGAAGTAGAACTTCAGGCGGGTGGCCGCGTCCTTGTCCTTCAGGGCGAACGTGTCGGCCAGGTACTTGGGCAGCTGGCTGTCCGCCTTCACCTCGTCCCCGCGGTACGCGTCCACGCTCACGTTCCGGTAGCCGGCGAACACCGCCGCCGAGGCGACGGCGGCCAGTTGGGCGTCGGCCGGGTCGTGGTTCACGTAGCAGAACAGCAGCAGCTTCGGCTCCTCCCCTTTCTTCACCTGCTGGATGTACCGGGCGACGGTGAACGTGTCCCCCGCCTTGTACACCGGGTGCGGCTTGATCGCCTGATCGATCTTGAACACCGACTTACTCTTGGTGAAGTCGTTCGCGTCCTGCTCGGACGACTTGAGGGTGGCGACCACGATCATGTCGGCCGACGCCAGCTCACCGGCCAGCGTCTGCCCCTGGGTGGAGCAGAACGGGCAGGCGGCGGCGAGCGACGCCGACAGGAGGACGGCGGCGACCGTCAGACAGCGAACGAGCATCTCACGCCCTCACGGGCAGGTATAAGTAGTAGGCACACTCCATGTGCCGTGTGATTCGACCGAACGGCACACGGAGTGTGCCTACTACTTATCCCACCGGCCAGCAGGGAACGGGTGTGGGCATTATTGGGAGAACGGCGGCGGATGAGCAACACCCGCCGACAAACGTGATACAGGGTTATAACCCCGCCACCTCGCGGACCTTCGCTTCGGTCAACTCGAACGCCGCCTTCAACTCCGGCGGGATGGCCGGCTTCATCGCCTCCAGGTACGACCGCGACCGGCCGAGCGTCCGTTCCCGCTTCTCCGCTGTGAGATGGCGTGAGTCGGTCAGGTTGTCGTAGATGTCGGCCAGCTTGCACACGAGAACCTGCCACTCGGCGTGGGCGAGGTGGTCGCGGTACGCCTGCTCCCGCTCGTCGTCCGGCAGCCGCATGTCCTTGGTCAGTCCCGCCGCCCACCGGGCCACGTCCGGCCCGAACCGCTCGGCCAGGTCGTCGTAGTCGGTGGGGGTGTCCTCGATGGTGTCGTGCAGCAGGGCCGCCGCCAACACCTTCGGATCGGCGATGCCGAATACCTGCCGGGCGATCAGACACACGCGGAAGGTGTGGGCCGCGTACGGCGTCTCCTTGTCCTTGCGGAGCTGGTGCCGGTGGGCGCGGGCGGCGAACGACGCCGCTTCGAGCAGCAAGTCGAGGTCGGACGGCATGGGTGGTCCTCGCAAGCGGGAGAGTTCACCACGGAGGCGGTCAGTAAAAACAGGAAGACTATTCACCGCCGAGGGCACATGAGGGCGCGGAGAAAGACGGGAAGAGGATGTTCTGAGAACCGGATTTTCTCTTCCCTCATGTACCCTCTCGTGCCCTCGGCGGTGAATCCTGCTTCTCTGTACGGCTCTGTGCCTTCTGTGACTCTGTGGGGAACTCTGTTCTGTATTCATCACTTCACATCCCGCGGTTGCAACAGGTGTTCCAGCCGGGCGTGGACGTCATCGGTCTTTGGAATCAGCTTCGGCTCGCGGGCGGTGTTCGTCAGGTGGCCGGCGAGGGTGGCGGTCAGTTTCTCCACCCGCTTCGCGTGTTCCGGCTTCGCCGCCAGGTTGGTCGTCTCGTCCGGGTCGTTCTTCAGGTCGAACAGTTGCACCACCCGGCCGGGCAGCGGTTTGCCGGTCTCGTACCCGTCCTCGCGCTTCCGCCTGCCGGTGGTGTAGATCAGCTTCCACTCGGTCGTCACCACCGCCGCTTCCTCGTTCTCCGAGTATTCGAGGAACACGTAATCCCGGTGGTCCGTCACCCCGGCCAGCAGCGCGGTCATGTCCTTTCCTTGAACGGAGTCCGGCACCTTCTGTTCGCACAGGGTGAGGATGGTCGGCACGACGTCCACGAACGTGGCGAGCGACGCGGAGTGCGTGCCCGGTTTCGTGAGTCCGGGGACGCGGAAGATGAGCGGGGCGCGGACGGCGGGTTCGTAGCAGCAGTGCTTCTCGAACCGCCCGTGGTGGCCGAGCATGTACCCGTGGTCGCCGGTGAGGACGACCAGCGTGTCCTCCTCCCGCTTCGCCTCTTTCAGCGCCTTGAGCACCGTGCCGATATTCCGGTCGAGATACTCCACCGACGTGAAGTATGCCGCGGTGATGCCCCGCTTCTCGGCGTCGGTCAGGTCGCGGAAGATGGCCGGGATGTGCCAGTCGTCCTCGGCCGACACCTTCGGCACGGCGAACTCCTTCGGGTCGAACTTACTGCGGAACTCGACCGGGAAGTGGAACGGCGAGTGCGGCTCGTAGAAGCTGACCATCAGGAAGAACGGCTTCTCCCGCTTCGCCGCCAGGTACTCGGCTGCTTTCGTCGCGTAGAACGTGCCGGGCATGTCGGCGTCGGTCGCCCCGAACGGCAACGCCGCCGAGTTCAGCCACGTCCGGGCGTGATCCTTGAACGGCTGCCACTTCGGCTGCACCTCGCCGGCCGGCAGCGGTTGCGGCCTGCGGGCGGCCAGTGCCTTGCGGTGGTCCGGGGCGTCGATCCGCACATCGAACCCGTGCTTCAACTGGCTGTTGAAGTGCATCTTGCCGACGGACGCGGTGTCGTACCCGGCAGCTTTCAGCATGGTCGCCAGCGTCGGGGTGCCGTCGGGCAGTACCGTCTTGAGTTGCGTCACCCCGAGCGACCGCGGGTACCGGCCGGTGAGGAACGACTGCCGCGAGGCGGTACACACCGGCGAGGTGCAGTACGCCCGGTCGAACCGCACGCCGGACTTCGCCAGCGCGTCGATGTTCGGGGTGCGAGCGAGTTTGTTCCCGTAACAGCCGAGCGGGTACGCCGCCAGGTCGTCGGCGCAGATCCACAGCACGTTCGGCGGCTTCGGCTCGGCGGCGGTGACGGCGGAACCTCCGAGCAGCGCGATGAGCAATACGGCCCGCATCCGGCACCTCCAGGCTTCGCGAACTCTTCACTGGCGGGGTCAGCCGTCCCGGACATAATACGGCCATGTTCTTCGCCGCGGCCAGCGGGAGCGGGTTCGCGCTCCCGCTGGCCGCGGCGAAGAGTAATCCCCGAGGTTCCTCATGACCCGCTACCTCCCGGCCATCCCGCTCCTCGTTGCTACCCTCGTCGTCATTCCCACCCGGGCCGACGACCCGAAGCCGCCCAAGCGGGTGCTGCCCGGCCTGCAAGCCGACGGGTTCGTGCAGTTGCCGAACCAGTGGAAGCTGAACCCGGCCGGTCAGTCGATCGCGGTCGGCGACCTGCCGGTGAACGTACAGTTGCACCCGACCGGGCAGTACGCCGCGGTGCTGCACTGCGGGTTTAAGGAGCACGAGGTCCACGTCCTCGACCTGAACGCGGCCAGGCGGAAGATCGTCTGCCGGGTGCCGGTCGATCAGGCGTTCTACGGGCTGGCGTTCTCCCCGGACGGCAAGCAGGTGTACGCCAGCGGCGGCGAGTTCGACCTGATCCACGTCTGGGACTTCGACAAGGGGCTGCTGCACAACCACCGCAAGATCGACGTGTCCGGTATGCCCGGCAGCAAGCGGACGGTGCCGAGCGGGATCACCCTCGACCCGGCCGGGAAGGACCTGTTCGCCTGCGGGCTGTGGGCCGACGCGGTGATCCGCGTGCCGCTCGACAACCCGGACAACAAGGTGGTGATCAAGCTGAACGCCGGGGTGGACCCGAAGCCGGCCGCCCCGCAGGGCGACCCGCCCAGCCCGCCTGACGGCCGCAAGGAGCCGCCGAAGAAGGACGAGCCGAAGCCGCCGGCCGACGACGACGGCGTGAAGCCCGCGCCGAACAACTCGTACCCGTACACGGCGGTCGTGGAGCCGGGCGGCAAGCGGCTGTTCGTGAGCCTGTGGGCGAAAGCAGCGGTGGCGGTCATCGACCTGGAGGCGAACAAACTGGCGGCGGTGTGGCAGACGGCCGGGCACCCGACGGAGATGGCGTTCGACCCGAAAGGGAAGGTGCTGTACGTGGCGTGCAGCAACAGCACGGTGGTGACGGTACTCGACCCGGCCACGGGCAACACGGTGCAGACGATCAACGCCGCCCTGTACCCGAAGGCGCCGAGCGGGAACACGCCGAACAGCCTGAGCCTCACCCCGGACGGCGAGATGCTGTTCGTGGCGAACGCCGACGCGAACAACGTGGCCGTGTTCAACGTGTCCGAGCCGAAGAACGCCAAGTCGCTCGGGTTCATCCCGGTCGGCTGGTACCCGACCAGCGTGCGGTTCAACAAGCTGGACAAGACGATCTACATCTCCAACGGCAAGGGGAGCGTGAGCAAGGCCAACCCGAGCGGGCCGAACCCGGTGCAGCCGGCCGCCCGCAACCTGGGTGAGTACATCGGCGGGCTGTTCCAGGGCACGCTCACCGCCATCCCGGTGCCGTCGCCGGACGAGATGGCGAAGCTGTCGAAGACGGCCTACGCCTGCTCTCCCCTCCAGGATCAGGCGGCGGTGCGGGCCGAGGCGGTGGAGAAGGACAACCCGATCCCGCAGAAGGTGGGCGACCCGTCGCCCATCAAGCACGTCATCTACATCGTGAAGGAGAACCGCACCTACGACCAGGTGTTCGGCGACCTGGCCGCCCGCAAGACGAACCCGAAGGGGAACGGCGAGCCGTCGCTGTGCCTGTTCGGGGAAGAGATCACCCCGAACCACCACAAGCTGGCGGACCAGTTCGTGCTGCTGGACAACATCTATGTGGACGGCGAGGTGAGCGCCGACGGGCACGAGTGGAGCATGGGCGCCTACGCCACCGACTTCGTCGAGAAGCTGTGGCCGCTCAGCTACCGCGGCAGCCCGAAGAAGACGTTCGGCTACCCTGCGGAGGGGGCGGTGGACGAGGCCGCCCGGCCGGCCGGCGGGTACCTGTGGGACCGCGCCGCCGAGGCGAAGGTGAGCTACCGCAGCTACGGCGAGTGGATCGAGAACGGGGCGAAGAAGAAGGACGGCACGTTCGAGCCGGGCAAGGCGACGGTGAAGGCGCTCGAAGGCCACTTCGACCCGGACTTCCGCGGGTACGACCTGGACTACACCGACGTGAAGCGGGCCGAGCGGTTCATCAGCGAGTTGAAACGGTTCGAAAAGGAAGGCGAGATGCCGCGGCTCCAGATCGTGCGGATCCCGAACGACCACACCAGCGGCACCCGCGTTGGCAAGCCCACCCCACGGGCGCAGGTGGCGGATAACGACCTGGCCCTGGGCATGGTGATCGAGGCACTCAGCAACAGCAAGTTCTGGAAGGACACGGCCGTGTTCGTCATCGAGGACGACGCGCAGAACGGCCCGGACCACGTGGACGCCCACCGCGTGGTGGCCCTGGTCATCAGCCCGTACACCAAGCGGAACCATGTGGACAGCACCCTGTACAGCACCAGCAGCATGTTGCGGACGATGGAGCTGATCCTCGGGCTGAAGCCGATGAGCCAGTTCGACGCCGCCGCCCGGCCGATGTTCCACAGCTTCACCGCCAAGCCGGACCTGACGCCGTACACGGCGGAGAAGGCCCGCATCGACCTGACCGAGACGAACAAGCCGGGGGCGTGGGGGGCGGCGAAGAGCGAGAAGTTGGACCTGGCGAAGGAGGACCAGGCGGACGACCTGATCTTCAACGAGATCATCTGGAAGAGCGTGAAGGGGGCGGACAGCCCGATGCCCGCCCCGGTGCGGGCGGCGTTCTTCGTGAACGTCAAGCCGAAGAAGGATGACTAAAGTCGGGGACTAACCACAGAGGCACAGGGACACAGAGGATACAAAGAAATCCGTCTTCTCTGTGTCCCTGTGCCTCCGTGGTTAGTCGTCATGTACTTGGGCATCGAAATCGGCGGGACGAAACTGCAACTCGGCATCGGCCGCGGCGACGGGCACATTATCAAACTGTGGCGCGGGAAGGTGGATGCCCTCGCCGGGGGCGAGGGCATCCGCCGGCAGATCTTGGCCGCGGTGCCGGAGCTGCTGGCGTCCGCCGGGTTGGACCAGTCCGCCCTCCGCGGCATCGGTGTCGGGTTCGGCGGGCCGACCGACGACGCCACCCAGTCCGTCGTCAAGTCGCACCACATCGCCGGCTGGGACGGCTTCCCGCTCGCCGCGTGGCTGACCGAACTGCTCGGCCTGCCGACGGTCATCTGCAACGACGCCGACGTGGCCGGGCTGGCCGAAGCGCTGCACGGGGCCGGACAGGGGTTGAGTCCGATCTTCTACATCACGGTCGGCACGGGTGTCGGTGGCGGACTGATTATCAACGGCGAAATCTACCGCGGGGTCGGCCGCGGCGCCGCCGAGATCGGACACGTGCGGCCGTGGTTCAAGTACATGGGCGCCGAGGGGCCGCAGATTCTGGAATTCTTTTCGTCGGGAACCGGCATCGCGGATCGAGCAAGAAATGCGGCCGTGTGGGACGACTCACAGCGAACCGAGTTGTCACAGTACGACACGATAACGGGGCACACGGTCGTGGATGTCGCTCGACGTGGTGACCCGATCGCCTCTAGCATTCTCGCCGACGCCACGAACGCCCTCGCCGAGAACATCTGCACCGTCATCAAGCTGCTCTGCCCGCGGCGGGTGATCATCGGCGGCGGGGTGTCGCTCATCGGCGACGAACTGTTCTTCGAGCCGATCCGCCGGTACGTCGCCGAGCGGGGGATGCAGGCCCTCGCCGGGCTGACCGACATCGTGCCGGCCGCGCTCGGCGAGGAGGTGGTCGTCCACGGCGCGCTCGCGCTCACCCGCCGTAAGTTCTGTTAGCCCGACGCGCGAGCGAGGGCCACGCCACCTGCCCCTCGCTCGCGCGTCGGGCTAACGGACGCCCGCTTTCTGCGCCAGCTTCACCAGCTCGACGAACTCGGTGCGGTGCTTGTGCGGGTCGTCGCCGACGGTGGCGGTCGCCTCCTTCAGCACGCGGTCGTAGTTCGCCTCGCCCTTGTGCGGCGACTCCCGCAGCAGCAGCCCGAACTCGGCCACCGCCGCGGCGAACCGGAAATCGGCGGTCACCGCCTTGCCGAGCGCGTCGGCCGGCATCGCGGCGGCCACCTCCAGGGCTTTGGCGTCGGCCGGGTGCTTGTACCGCATCTTCACCGTCAGCCACTCGCCGCTCTTGGCCGCCGCGTTCGGCTCGGTCTTCGTGTACACCGACTCGGCCGACGCCGGGCCGACGTGCAGCGGCAGGTCGAACTTCACCCCCGCCGGCACGACCTCGTAGAACGCGGTGACGGTGTGCCCGCTGCCCATGTCGCCGGCGTCCTTGGCGTCGTTCTTGAAGTCCTCGGTCTTGAGCATCCGGTTCTCGTACCCGATCAGCCGGTACGCCTGCACCTTCGTCGGGTTGAAGTGGACTTGCAGCTTCACGTCCTTCGCCACCACCGCCAGCGCCCCGCCCTGCTGCACGAACACCTTGTGCGCCTCGGCCGCGGTGTCGATGTACGCGTAGTGCCCGTTCCCGTGGTTCGCCAGCGTCTCCAGGGTGGCATCCTTCAGGTTGCCCATCCCGTACCCGAGTACCGTCAGGAACACCCCGCTGTTCCGCTCCTTCTCGATCAGCTTCTTCAGCTCGTCCCGGTCGGTGATGCCGACGTTGAAGTCGCCGTCGGTGCAGAGGACGACGCGGTTCACCCCGTGTTCGACGAAGCTCTTCCGCGCCTGGTCGTAGGCCAACTGGATGCCGCGGCCGCCGTTCGTGCCCCCGCCCGTCCGCAGCCCGTCGATCACCTGGCCGATCTTCGCCTTCTGGTCCCCGCGGGTGGCCGGCAGCCGCACCGACGTGTCCCCGGCGTAGGTGACGATGCTCACCACGTCCCGGTCGGTCAGCCGGTTCAGCAGCATGTGCAGCGACTGCTGGACCAGCGGCAGCTTGTTCGGTGAGTCCATCGACCCGGACACGTCCACCAGGAACACCAGGTTCCGCGACGGCATCTCGGTCGGCTCGATCACCTTCGCCTTCAGCCCGATGCGGGCCAGGTGGTGCTTCGGCTGCCACGGGCACGGGGCCAGGTCGGTGGTGAACGCCACCGGGTCGCCGCCCTTCGGGTTCGGGTATTCGTAGGGGAAGTAGTTCACCATCTCGGCGATGCGGACGGCGTCCTTCGGCGGCATCCGGTTCTCGGCGAGGAACCGCCGCAGGTTGCTGTAGCTGGCGGTGTTCACGTCCGTGCTGAACGTGCTGATCGGGCTCGCCTGGGCCGACTGGTAAGCGTTGTCCTCGAACCCGACGTACTTCTCGGCCGACGGCGGGGCGTCGTGCGGGGAGTCATCGCCTGCCCGGAGCATCAAGCCGCCACCGCCGGGCAACGGCGGGGCCGGCGGCATCCCGCGTTTGTCGGCGCCACCACTACGTTTCGCGTTGTCGTAGCTGCGGGCTCTGTCCTCCGCGTACCCTGGTGCGGGCGACGATGACGACGCCGCTTGCGGGGACGACTTCGTGTCCCCGCAGCCGACGACGGCGGACGTCAGCGCGAACAGCGGGACGATGTACAGCCAGGACACGACGCGACGGGACCACGGGCGCGCGACCATGACGGGCCTCCGAGTTGAGGTCGAGACGGGGAACTGGAGACAGGACCGGCACTGATACAGAATCCGACCCCGGCCGCGTATTCCGCGAATTCCGGCCGGGGTCGTTCACCCATCCCGACGAGCGAGGGCGGCGAAGCGTTTGCGGAAATGAAAAACGCCCGTGGGGGTAGCCACGGGCGTCGGGCGAGATTCGGTGGAACTCACTTCCAGCGGACGCGGAACTCGGCGTTGCCCATCGTCTGCACTTCGCGCTCGGCGATGCCGTGCGCTTCGAGCGAGTCGAGCAGATCTTCCACGTCGCACAGCCGGTTCAGGGTGGCCATCTGCCATTCGTCGTCGGCCAGCACGGTCGGGGTGTTCGCCTCACCCACCAGCGTGTCCGCCGACGGGTCGGACGAGCCGGGGGCGAACGGGAACACCGTCGCCGGCCGCAGTTGGGGGGCGGTTCGCACCGTCAGCACATACAGTAACCCGCACAGCAGGGCGGAGGTGGCAAGTACGGTCATCACCGCCATCGGGGTTAGCATCGTTCGCCCTCCAGAGGTCCCGCACACCGTCAGCGAAACGTAGTGCAGGAGATCGAACCGGGCGGGCAAAGACGACGGGAAAAAGACCACGTTCCGTCGCCAAAACTCCTGGCTCCCACAAACTTTCCGGCTGCGGACGGAAATCCGCACCCGGCAGACCGTGGGCGGCCGGCACGACAACTGGCACAGGCCTGCTAAGTGAATCCTTCCCCCGAACCGCCACGCGGACAAGCGGATTGTCGGAATTCCGTTTCCCGGTGTCGGCGGATCGGACACTTGCCAAACCCGACAACCCCGCATGACCGACCCGACCCCACCATCTTCACTCGACCAGGCCGCCGTGCTGTACGAGGACCACCACCTGATCGTGGTGAACAAGCCGGCCCCGCTGCTGACGCAAGCCCCGCCGGGGCTGCCCAGCCTGGAGGCGGCGGTGAAGTCGTTCATCCGGGTGAAGTACCAGAAGCCGGCCGGGGTGTACCTGGGGGTACCGCACCGCCTGGACCGGCCGGTGTCCGGGGTGGTGCTGTTCGCCCGGAACACGAAGGCTGCCCAGCGGGTGCATGCGCAGTTCGCCGACCGCCGCGTCCGCAAGGTGTACTGGGCGATGGTGGAAGGGGACGTGACCCCGGACGCCGGCACTTGGGACGACTGGGTGCGGAAACTGCCGGAGGAAGCCCGCACGGTGCGAGCCGCCGAGGGGGAACCGGGGGCGAAGCTGGCGACGCTCGGCTATCGGGTGTTGAAGCGGTTG
The DNA here is from genome assembly GCA_022841795.1 of Fimbriiglobus sp. GTDB lineage: Bacteria > Planctomycetota > Planctomycetia > Gemmatales > Gemmataceae > JALHQU01. The sequence continues at coordinate 15,067 of JALHQU010000051.1, read as the reverse complement.
GACGGCGGCGGGACGCTGCTGGAGTTGGCCCCGCTCACCGGGCGGATGCACCAGCTGCGGGTGCAGTGCGCTTGGAGAGGGTACCCGGTGTTCGGCGACACCACCTACGCCACCCCGCGGCCGTTCGGCCCGCCGGCCGAGCTGCCCCGCGACCGGGTGATCGCCCTGCACGCCCGCGGACTGACCGTCGAACACCCGTTCACGAAGCAGCCGCTGACGATGACGGCCCCGCTGCCGGGGTATTGGGGGGAGGTGTGAGCTTCTCGTAGGCCCGGAGGGCCGTCCTCCCTCAGCCCAGGTCGGAGCGAGCGGAGCGAGCGCAGGCCTGGGAACCCGATGTGCATTGTCCCAAGCCCCGAAGGGGCGTGCTACGACAGGGCGCCCCTTCGGGGCTTGTGTTCCAGGCCGATCGTGACCCAGGGCGACGTTCGCCTGCGGCTCACTGGCTCTGGGCTGAGGGAGAACGGCCCTTCGGGCCTGAAGACGGAAATCTCGACAGAGCAAATGCCGGGTTACCCCCCGAGGTCGCGGCGAAGATCTACTCCGCCGGTTCGGCCACCGCCGACATGGACCCCTTGCACCGCTCGATGTCCGGGTCCGGGCCGTAGGCATGAATCTGCTCCACCTTCAGCTCGGCGTGTTCGCGGGTGGTGGTGAGGACGATCGCCCGCCCGCTCTCATCCACCTCCTTGGCCATCTCGTACCCCTTCTCGAACGGGTGCCCGAACAGCTCCTTCAGCATGAGGATGACGTAGGCGTAGCTGTGATCGTCGTCGTTCAGCAGGATGACGTGGTACGGCGGCTGCCGCTTCACGCGGTAGTCCTCCTGAACGTCCACGTCCACGTCGGGCAGCACGGCGGGTGACGGCATCGGTCCTTCTCTTTCGGCGATAATCCCAACCGGGCGGCCCCTCGCTCGCGCGTCGGGCTAACGGCCGCAGGCCTTGTTTGTTAGCCCGACGCGCCAGCGAGGGTCAGCGCACACCCCTCGCTGGCGCGTCGGGCTAACAGGCACCACCCTCACACCCGGACGGCCGGGCCGTCCCCGAGCGGGGACAGGCGGGTGGAGGTGGCGGTGGCGGCCGGGTACGACGACATGCCGTCGGCCAGCCGGCCGAAGCACACCAGGGCGATGTCGTCCGCCTGCGGGGCGTTGCTGGAGTGCCGGCGGACGGCCGACGCCAGCCGCTCGCCCACCATCTTCGGCCGCGGCTCGGCCCGCACCAGCGGGTCGTCCAGCACCGCCCCCCGCACCCCGGCCATGTCGAACAGCTCGTCGGCCGTGTTCCGCGCGTCCGTCACCCCGTCGCTGAACAGCACCATCACGTCCCCGGCGTTCACCGTAATCACCTCCATGTCGTAGCTGAACCCGTCCATGATACCCAGCGGCAGGCCGGTCAGGGTGTCCGACACCGACGCGGTGAGCTCGCACCCGGCCGGGCAGAACCGCAGCGGCACCAGGTGCCCGGCGTTCACCACCGTGATGGTGTGCGCCGCCGGGTCGATGACCATCGCCGCCAGGGTGACGAACCGGTCCCCGATGCCGCCCCGCACCAGTTGGTCGTTCAGCAGGGCCACCGCTCGCGCCGGGTTCGGCTCGGTGAGGAAGCAGAACCGGGCCTCGGCGCTCAGCTTGGCCATGAGCATGGCCGCCGGCACCCCCTTCCCGGCCACGTCGCCGAGCACCACCGCCACCCGCCCGCCGGGCAGCAGGATGTAGTCGTAGTAGTCCCCGCCGACCGTCTGGGCGGCCGAGTAGAAGTTGAAGAACTCGTACCCCGGTACCGCCGGCGGCGTCTTCGGCAGGAACCCGATCTGCACCTCCTTCGCCAGCTCGATCTCCCGCTGCGCCTTCTCCCGCAGCACCAGCGCGGCCACCACCTGCGCCTTCTCCACCGCCACCCCGGCCAGGTTGGCCACGATGGTGAGCAGCTTCAGGTCGTCCTCCTTGAACTTCTTGCCCACGTCCTGGGTGTCCAGTTGCAGCGCCCCGAGCGGCTTGCCGTCGGCCGTCATCAGCGGCACGCACATGACCGACCGGATGCGGAACTCGGCGATCGACTGCGCCGCCCCCAGGGCGGCGTCACTGCTCGCGTCCTCGCTCAGGTACGCCTGCCCGGTCTCGATGCACCGGCGGATGATGGTCTTGCTGAACCGGTCGTCCGTCCCCTGGCGGCGGGCCTTGGACACCCGCGCGTACGGCCGGCCGGCGTCGTCCAGTTGGATGACGAACACCCGGTCGGCCTGCTTGAACACGCTGAACAGGGCGTCGGCGATCTGCCCGAACAGGGTGTCCAGTTCGAGCGTGCGGGACAGCGACGTGCTGATCTCCAGCAGCGCCCGCAGCCGCTCGGTCGGCTGCACGTCCAGGAACTGCTGCGCCGCCGCCCGGCTGGTGGTGTGCTGGACGGTGGTCATCTCGCCGGCGTCGTCCGGGTCGGGCAGCGCCCGCCGCATGGCGTCCGGGATGGGCAGCAGGGCCGCCGCCCGCTCGTCGTGGAAGCGGAACAGGAAGTCGCAGATCTTCACCCGGTCGTCCGGCTTCAGCGCCTGCGGGCCGAGCTTGTCGATCTTGTGGTTGTTCAGCAGGGTGCCGTTCCGGCTGACGTTCTCCACGAAGAACTGCCCGTCGCGGGTGGTGAGCACGGCGTGCTGGCGGCTCACCTGCTGGTTGCCGTCGTCCACCCAGATGTCCACCTTCCCCTTCTCCCGCCCGATCACCCACTTGTCCCGCTCGGCGAAATCGAGGGGGAACGACTGCGGACCGGACTGGCCGGTCGGCGACTTGATGAGGATCAGCGACGGCATGGCGGCCTGGAGGTAGGTAGAACACTCACACGGGCACCCCAACTGTAGCGGCGCCCGTCCCCCACCGCAAGCGAGTCGGCGGGCCGATCTATGGGATAATATTACGCCACGGCGGTCGGGTGGGAGTGTCGCCCGCACACTCCGTGTGCGGTTCTTCGTCTTTTCTGGGTGAACCCCGACCGCGAGGGAGGGGGTGCGAACCACGACACCCGCGGCCCTTGCGGGCCGGGTTCACCAGAACCGCACACGGAGTGTGGGCGACACGCAAATCCCCCACCCCGGCCGGCGAAGCACCCGGATCGTGCCTGTGAAACCTCCGCCGCCCGCGGCGGGTAAACTCCTGTGACGGAAGGGGCCGACCGTGACCGCCGACCGCGAACTGGTCCGCCGGTGCCTGCGGGGGGACGCGACCGCCCCGCGGGAGTTGGTGGAGCGGTTCCAGGCGGACGTGTTCGGCCTGTGCGTGCGGCTGCTGCGGGACCGGCACGACGCCGAGGACGTGGCCCAGGAGGTGTTCCTGCGGGTGTTCCGCAGCCTCGGCCGGTGGGACCAGGCCCGCCCGTTCAAGCCGTGGCTGCTGGGCATCACCGTCAACCGCTGCCGCACCGCCCTCACCCGCCGGGGCAAGCGGCCGGAGCCGACCGAGTTCCTGGCCGACCTGCCGGACGCGGCCCCGCCGACCGGCGACGGCGAACTGGCCCGCGGGGTGGGCGAGTGCGTGGCCGAGTTGCGGGACGACTACCGCGAGGTGTTCGTCCTGTTCCACGAGACCGGCCGCAGTTATGAAGAGATCGCCGAGGTGATCGGCCGGCCGGTGGGCACGGTGAAGACGTGGCTGCACCGGGCGCGGCAGGCGGTGCTGGCGGGCCTCAAGCTCCGCGGGCTGATGACCGACGAACCCCAACCGGCCACCACGCCGGACAAGACATGACCGATCGCACGCCAGATTCGGACCTGCCCACCCCGCCCGCGTTCGACGCGGCGGTGGCCGCGTATTCAGCCCGCCAATTGCCGACCGTGCCGGCCGGGTTCGCTGACCGCGTGGCCGGGCGGTGGGCGGCGCGGGTGCGGTTCGTCCGCCGGGTGAAGTGGGCGACGGCCGCGGCGGTGGTCATCGGGCTGACGACCGCGGGCGGTTACTTCGCCCTCCGGACCCCCGAACCGCCGGTGGTGGTCGCTCCGCCGGTCGAGCCGGCCCCGATGCCCGTGCCAAAGCTGAGCGACTCGCTGTCCGAGATGGGCGAAGCGCTGGCCGCCGTCTCCCGCGACACCGCCGAGAAGGCGAGCGGCCCGCGGTTTCTGTTCGGCTCGGTGGACAAGATCCGGCTGCCAGTTCCGGCGGCCGTCGCCCCGGACGTGACCCCGGCGGCGCAGTCGTTCGCCTCGGTGCCGGCGTCGGCGCGGGCGAGCGTCGAGCCGCTGACCAGCAGCACCAAGCGGGCGATCAGCCTGTTCCTCCGCGACACCGGGTTGCAGCCGGCGGCCCAATAAGTAGTAGGCACACTCCGTGTGCCGTCAGTCCGAACGGCACACGGAGTGTGCCTACTACTTATTGGCCGCACGGATTTTGCTCGACACAGGACCCCCCATGCCCCGCTTCGCCGCCCTCGTCGTGTTCCTGTTGGCGGTGGTCGCCCCGGCGATCGCCGCCCCCCCGGTGGACGACGTCTTCGCCCTTGTCCCGCCGAACACCGCCGTCTGCTTCGTCGTGCAAGACCTGCGGGGGCAGTCCGAGCGGCTGCTCGCCTCGCCGTTCGCCGAGTGGTTCCCGAAGTCGGCGTTCGGCAAGGCGGTACTGGCCACCGGCGAAGCGGAGAAGGTGCGGGCCGGGATGAAGGCGATCGCCGACGGTCTGGGCGTCACCCCGGAGGAACTGCGGGACGACGTGTTCGGCGACGCGGTGGTGTTCGCCTACCAGCCGGCCCGCGGCCAAGATCCGGACTCCGGGGTGATCCTGACGAAGGCCCGCAAGCCGGACACGCTCGCCAAGTTCGTCCGCAACCTGAACGCCGAGCAGAAGAAGGCCGGCGAGTTGAAGGAGGTGCGGGAGCGGTCGCACCGCGGGCTAGCGTACTCCGAACGGGAAGAGACGAACGGCAAGAAGGAGTATTACCGCACCCGCCCGGACGGGATGCTGGTGTTCTCCGCTCAGGAATCGGCGGTGCAGGCGGTGATCGAGGTGGAGGCCGGGGTGAAGCCGACCGCCCCGCCGCGGTTCGCCGCCCTCCGCGACCGGCTCGGGGTGCCGGCCGCCGCCGTGCAACTGCTGTTCGACCCGCGGGCGCTGGACGGCGAGCTGGCGGCCAAAACGAAGGCCGCGGCGAACGCGCAGGAGAAAGCATTCCTGGCGCAGTTCGGCAAGGTGTGGGCGGCGACGGACGCGGTCGGCGTGTCGCTGTCGGTGGACCGCGGGGCGGAACTGGCCCTCACGCTGGCGGTGGACGCGGACAAGCTGCCGAAGGACCTGACCGCCCTGTTCGCCCCGGCCGCCGGCAGCACCGCCCTGTGGTCGGTCATCCCGCGGGACGCCCTGCTCGCCGTCGCCGGACGGTTCAGCCTGCCCAAGTCGATCGACCTGATCGCCGCGTTCCTCGGGGAGGAGGGCCGCACCGGGGTGCAGAACACGCTGAACGGCGGGGTGGCCCCGGTGGTGGGCAAGGACGTGCTGCCGAAGCTCGTCACCGGCCTCGGCCCGGACTGGGGGCTGTGGGTGACGGCGCCGGCGAAGGCGACCGCCCCGCCGCTGCCGACGGCCGTGTTCGCCCTGCGGGTGCGAGCCGCCGGCAGCACCGACGACAGCCTGGGCGACGCCATCGTCAGCGGGCTGGACACGGTCGCGCACCTGCTGCGGCTGGAGTACAACAAGACACACGACGACCAGTTCACGCTGGCCGAAGCCAAGTCCGACGCCGGGCGGGTGAAGTACCTGAAGAACGACACCGCCCTGCCCGCCGGGGTGCAGCCGGCCTACGGGCTGCGGGGCGACTTCCTGGTGATTGCCTCCCACCCGGACGCGGTGGCCGGGTTCACCCCGCCGAACGCCACGTCGAAGGTGGCCTCCGCCCCGCTGGTGCGGGTGTCGTGCAAAGCAGCGGCGGCGTACCTGCGGGACCGCGGCAAGGAACTGTCCGGGCTGATCGCCGGGTGGACGAAGCCCGAGCCGGCGGCGGTGGAGAAGGAATTGACCGAGTGGCTAGCGGTGTTGGAGCTGTTCGACACGCTCGAAATCCGGCACACCGGCGACGGCAAGCGGACGACGCTGTCGATTCACGCAGAGATGGCGAAGCCGTTGAAGAAGTAGTTTTTGTGGCACCGGCGGCCCGCCGGTGAAAGGCAACACCGGCGGGCCGCCGGTGCCACGGATCAATCCGCCAGCGGCAGACTTACCCGCCCCCTCGCCGGCACCGCTTCCTCCGGACCGCACTTGCCGCATCCGGAACTGCACCCCTTCGACCCGCCGGCCCACGTTTTCCACGTCGCCCGGCCGATGTACGCCACCGCCAGCCCGACGGCGACGAGTGCGAAGACGAGTTGTGCGGACATCGCGAACCCTCTTGGCGAACCCGGCCCGCAAGGGCCGTGGGTGCGGGGGCATGTGGCTGGCACCCGCCGACCTTGCGGTCGGGGTTCACCCGATCAGCAGCTTCCCCACCTGGAACGTCACCAGTGCCCCGACATACGCCAGCGCGGTCATGTACGCGAACGTGAACGCCGGCCACGCCCAGCTCCGCGTCTCGCGACGGATGACGGCCAGCGTACTCGCGCACTGCATGCACAGGGCGAAGAACACCATCACCGACAGGGCCACCGGCACCGCGTACTTGCCCCGCACCGGGTCGGCGTCCCAGTCGTCGCGGACCGCCTTGGTCAACGAGTCGGCGTCCTCCTCCGCGTCGTCCACCTCGTACAGGATGCCGAGCGTGCCGACGATCACCTCACGGGCGGGGAAGCTGGCGAGCGTGGCGACGCCGATCCGCCAGTCCCAGCCGAGCGGGGCGAACGCCGGTTCGAGCGCCCGGCCGACCCGCCCCAGGTAGCTCTCCCGTTTCCACTCCGCCTTCACCTTCGCCGCTTCCGCCTTCTCGCCCTTCTCCGTGTGTTCGGCGACGCGGGTTTCGTAGCTCTGCCCCTCGGCGTCGGTGTACGGGAAGTACAGGGCGGCCCACACCAGCACCATCGACGCCAGAATGACCGTGCCCGCCCGCCGCACGAACGCCCACCCAGCGTCGTACACCCGCCGCAGCACGTTCCGCACCGACGGCCGCTTGTACGCCGGCAGCTCCATCACGAACAGCGATCGCTCGCCGCGGAGTAGCGTCTTCCGCAGCACCAGCGCCACCAGCGGGGCGACGACGAACCCGAGCAGGTACATGGCGAACAGCACCCCGGCGCGGGCGAACGCCGAGTACCGCTCGGTCGGCAGGAACAGGGCGATCATGAGCGTGTACACCGGCAGACGGGCGGAGCACGACATGAGCGGGGCGACCAGGATGGTCGCCAGCCGGTCGCGGCGGTTCTCGATCACCCGCGTGGCCATCACCCCCGGCACGGCGCACGCCACGCTGCTCAGCAGCGGGATGAACGACTTGCCGCTCATCCCGCACCGGCTCATCAGCCGGTCCATGAGGAAGGCGGCGCGGGCCATGTACCCGCAGTCCTCCAGCACGGCGATGAACGCGAACAGGATGAGGATCTGCGGCAGGAACACCAGCACCCCGCCCACGCCGGCGATGATGCCGTCCACGACCAGCGACCGCAGCGGGCCGGGGGCCATGCCGTCTTCCACCGCCTTGCCGACCGACTTGAACCCGCCCTCGATCAGGTCCATCAGCGGTTCGGCCAGGCTGAAGATGCTCCAGAACATGACGAACATGACGGCGAAGAACGCGAGCGTGCCCCACAGCCTGTGCGTCAGCACCCGGTCGATGCGGTCGGTGAGCGCCTTCGGCCGCTCGGCCGGTTTCGTCACCGCCTTCGCCGTCACCGCTCGGATGTAGGCGTACCGGGCTTTCGCCTCCGCCGCCGGCACCGCACACCCGGCCGCCGCCAGCCGCACCCGCGCGTCCGTCACCCGCTGCCGCACCGCCTCGCCGTACTTCGCCGTGAACCACTGCTCGGTGCTGCCACCGATGTCGAGCAGCAGCCGCCGGGCGAGGAACGCCGGCACCTCGCCGTTCAGCCCGGCCAGCACCGACTTCGCTTCCGCCTCCAGCGCGTCCGGCAGCTTCGGGGCGGTCGGGGCGTGCCCGCCGGTGGCGGCGGCCCGCACCGCCTCCCGCAGCTTGTCCAGCCCGGTCCCCTTGTTCGCCTGCACCGGCACCACCGTCAGCCCGGTCTCGGCGGCCAGCTTCGCCGCGTCGATCGTCACCCCCTGCCCCGCCGCCACGTCGATCATGTTCACCGCCAGCACCACCGGCACACCCAGTTCCATCACCTGGGTGGTCAGGTACAGGTGGCGGTCCAGGTTGGACGCATCGACGATGGACACGATCACGTCCGGCGGCGGCTCCTCCGGCCGGCGGCCGAGCAGCAGATCGACGGCCACCATCTCGTCCGGGCTGCGGGCGGCCAGGCTGTACGTGCCGGGCAGGTCGATCAGGTCGAACCGCGTGTCGCCGACGGTGAACGACCCCTTCTTCATCTCCACCGTCACGCCGGGGTAGTTGCCGACGTGCTGCCGCAGGCCGGAAAGAGCATTGAACAGGGTCGATTTCCCCGCGTTCGGGTTGCCGACCAGCGCGACGGTGACGGGTTTGGCGGGCATGGGGTTTGGAGTGTAGTCCGCACACTCCGTGTGCGGGTTCAGTCAGACCGCACACGGAGTGTGCGGACTACACTGAAGACAATTTGGAAACGTTCACCTGCGCGGCATCCGCTTTCCGCAGGCTCAGGCGGGTGTCGCCCACGCGGACTTCGAGCGGGTCGCCGAGCGGGGCGGACCCGACGAACTCGACCACCTCGCCGTCGAACAGCCCGAGTTCGGACAGCCGCTGGACCAGCGCCGGGTCGTCGCCCAGGCTCTCCACCCGGCCGCGATCGCCCGGCTTCAGTTCGGCTAGGGTCATCAGGCGGGAACCGGCTGGACCAGGATTTGCGTCGTCTCGCACCCGCGGAGGCACAGGCGGCAGTCGGCCACTTTCAGCAGGCACGGCGAACCCGGTTGCAGAACCTGGAGCTTGCACCCCTCCCGCAGGCCCATCTCGGCCAGCCGGCCGACCCACGCCGCATCGCCGGTCACTTCGACGACGTGGGCGTGTTCGCCGGGCTTCAGCATGTCGAGCGGGATGAGCATGGCGGGCGGCGTTTTGAGATTCAGTCTCAGTGAGTTTACCGGACGCGGCGGGGGCGTCAAGCAGTCCGAGAGAAATCGCACCAGATTGGTTCCGGATTCGAGGTGCGTTGCAAAACGGGCGTTATTCGTATCTCCACCGCTGAATCAACTCGATCAACTTCTGGCGTCTCGTTTTGTCCTGGCCTTCCTGGACCTCGTCGTACCCTTCCGACCACTCCCGGATCTGTCGGATTGCCAACAGGCCTGAACCCCTTCGCGGTAAGTCTAATGCGAAGGCAGCGGCCTTCACCGAATCGACTGGCTTGGCCTCCTGCACCACTCGCATGAGTGCATCCAGGATCACGTCTGGGTCTTTCTGATACATCGCCAGGAGTTCTTCGGGTATCACCACCACTCGGGTGGGGATTTTCATGCTGAGGTTGCTTTCGGCAGCCGGACTCTTCGAGACGATGGCTCGGACTTTCCGGTCCGTTTCCGTGAGTTGACGCGGTTGAGAGCCGCGCGAGTTCACGGTCAGAACCGCGGTCACGCTGCTGACCCCGATGATGAGCAGCACGAGAGCGAACAGCACGACATTCTGAATGCATCGCTTTTGCCGTTCGCCGATCGCCATGACGCACCCATACCGTGGGCTGTGGGCAGGTGCCCGATCAAACTTCGCCGATTGTACCGCAGCCATCCGCCTCGGAATACAGGTCAACCGCATAGTTCGCCGCAAGTCCCGTCTCGCCTTCCGCATCCGGGCGGGGTACAATCCGCGTCATATGTCTCAACCTGCTGCCCCGACCACCGGCGTACTGGAACTGACACCCAAGGGGTTCGGCTTCCTCCGCGACCCGGCCCGCCACTACGCCGCCCGCACCACCGACCCCTATGTATCCCCGGACCTGATCCGCCAGTACAAGCTGAAGGCCGGCACCCTGCTCACCGGGCCGGTCGGCCCACCGGCCCGCGGGCAGAACGGCCCGCGGCTCGCCGCCATCACCGCCATTGAGGGCGTCGCCCCGGCCGAGTTCAAGACCCGCAACTGGGAGGAACTCACCGCCGTCGACCCGTCCCGCTGGCTGAAACTGGAAACCGGCGCCGAACCACTGACCACCCGCGTGATGGACCTGTTCACCCCGGTCGGGCTGGGCCAGCGGGGGCTGATCGTCGCCCCGCCCCGCACCGGCAAGACGGTGCTGCTGTCGCACATCGCCGCCGCCGTCACCCAGAACCACCCGACCGTCCACCTCATGATGCTGCTCATCGACGAGCGGCCGGAGGAGGTGACGGAGATGCGGCGGACGGTGAAGGGCGAGGTGATCGCGTCCAGCAACGACCAGGACACGTCGGTGCACGTGCGGACGGCCGAGCTGGTGCTGGAGCGGGGCCGGCGGCTGGTGGAACAGGGGCGGGACGTGCTCATCCTGCTCGACAGCCTGACCCGGCTGGCGCGGGCGTACAACAAGCACGCCGGGAACAGCGGGCGGATCCTGTCCGGCGGGGTGGACAGCCGGGCGCTGGAGGTGCCGAAGCGGCTGTTCGGGGCGGCCCGCGCGTTCGACGAGGGCGGCACCCTCACCATCCTCGGGTCGGCGCTGATCGAGACCGGCAGCCGCATGGACGACGTGATTTTCCAGGAGTTCAAGGGCACCGGAAACATGGAGCTGGTGCTCGACCGGCGGCTGGCGGACAAGCGGATCTTCCCGGCCATCGACCTGCTGCAGAGCGGCACGCGGAAGGAGGAGAAGCTGTTCCCGCCGGAGATGCTCGAGCGGATCAACCTGCTCCGCCGCAGCATGCTCCAGGTGAAGAAGGCCGACGAGGCGATGGAACAACTGATCGCCAAACTGGGCAAAGCCAAATCCAACGCCGAGTTCCTCGACATGATCGGCAAGTTCGTGAAGTGAGGCGGGAGTTGCCATGATCCGGGCCGCACAGTTCACCTCGAACCACCTGTACCCGACGTCGGACGGTCGCCCCATGGCCGAGACGGACTACCACCGCGAGCTGATGTTCCACCTGATCGCCGAGTTGAAGGCGCGGTACGCGGCCGACCCGGACACCTACGTGAGTGGCAACCTGCTGATTTTCTACCGCCCGAGCGACAAACGGCGGCACGTCTCCCCGGACTGCTTCGTGGTGTTCGGGGTGCCCAAGATGGACCGGCTGAACTACCTGACGTGGGAGGAAGGCAGAGGGCCGGACGTGGTCATCGAACTCACCTCGAAGACCACCCGGCGGGAGGACGTGGCCACCAAGTTCGAGCTGTACCGGGACGTGCTGAAGGTGAAGGAGTACTTCCTGTTCGACCCGTTCGAGGACTACCTGTCCCCGTCCATGCAGGGGTTCCGCCTGCGGGCGGGCGAGTACCAGCCGATCCGGGCGAAGGACGGCCGCCTGCCCAGCCGGCTGCTCGGCCTGCACCTGGAGCGGGCCGGGCCGGCCCTGCGGCTGTGGGACCCGGCCACCGGCAAGTGGCTGCCCACCCCGGACGAGCGCGAGGCCGAGTTGGAAGCCGAGGTCGAGCGGTTGCGGAAGCTGCTCGCGCAGAAGAACGGCCACACGTCCGGCGGGTCGAACGGGAAGTGACCCGCGGTTGAAACGTCACGCCAAATCCGGCATCTTGCCGGCGATCACGTCCCGTTCCCATTCCTCCTGGAGCGGCCAGCCGGTGGCGAGCGGGCCGAAGTCGGCCATCGTCTGGTACCGCGTCAGCCGGTCGATGGTCGCCTGGATCAGTTTCGCGTCGTGGCGGAACGGCGGGCCGTGGCTGGGCAACAGGAACTCGGCGTCGCAGTCGCGGATGCGGGTGAGCGAGGTGACGAAGTCCGGCAGGTTCGACCCGTGGTGCGCGTCGATCACCCCCACCCCGCCGTCCTTGTAGATGTTGTCCCCGCTGAACAGCAGGTTGCCCAGCCGGAAGCTGAGCTGCCCCGGCGTGTGCCCCGGCGTGTGCCACACCTCCAGCTTCACCTTACCCACCTTGATCACGTCCCCGTCCTTCAGCTTGGTGTCGATCTTGCACGGCGGCATGGGGATGTGGAACCCCTGCGCCGGGATGCTGGCGAACGTCTCGATCGGGTCGCCGGACTCGATCGCCGGGGCGGCCTTGGCGTGGGCGGCGGTCTTCGCCTTCAGCCGGTCGCGGGCGGTGGCCAGCGCCTGCACGTGGTCGGCGTCGGCGTGGGTGGCGATCAGCAACTTGCACTTGGACAGCGGGAAGTCCATCCGCCGGATCAGGTCGATCACCTCGCCCAGCGACTCCTCCATGCCGATGTCCAAAAGCGCGTACTCCGTCCCGCCGTCGATCAGGTACACGTTCACCCCGAGCGGCCGGCCGGCCGCCAGGTTCAGCTCGATCACATGCGGGAACAGGTACTTGCGGTCGGTCATGCGTCGGCCCGGCGGGGGGCGGTGTCGGGGGTGAGGGGAATTGTATCGGCCGGGGCGACCCGGCGACCGCCACCGGAAGATGCCAGCAACTCCCGTGTCGTCTTCACGCGATCTTCACTCATCCTTCATAGGCTACGATTAGAAACCACTTAACACCCCCGGTGGGTAGGGGATCCGCCCGTGTCCCGGCTGTACTCGGACATCTTCACCTCCCGCCCGGCGTCCGCCGCGGTGGCGGCGAACCCGAAGTTCGAACTCGCCGGGGTGAACTTCTGGTACCCGGGCAAGCAGGCCCTGTTCGACGTCACCCTGACCATCCCGGAGAAGGCGGTGGTGGCGTTCATCGGCCCGAGCGGGTGCGGCAAGAGCACCCTGCTGCGGATGATGAACCGGATGAACGACCTGATCGACGGGTGCAAGCACACCGGGCGGGTGCAGTTGGACGGGCAGGACATCTACGCGGCGAACGTCAACCTGGTGGACCTGCGGCGGCGGGTGGGGATGGTGTTCCAGAAGTCGAACCCGTTCCCCAAGAGCATCTACGAGAACGTGATCTTCGGCCCGCGGGTGGCCGGGGTGAAAGACCGCAGCCGGCTGGACTATCTGGTGGAGCGGTGCCTGAAGCAGGCGGCGCTGTGGAACGAGGTGAAGGACCGGCTGAACACCTCCGCCCTGGCGCTCTCGGGCGGGCAGCAGCAGCGGCTGTGCATCGCCCGCGCCCTGGCGACCGACCCGCAGGTGCTGCTCATGGACGAGCCGGCGAGCGCCCTGGACCCGAAGTCCACCAACGCGATTGAGGACCTGATCGGCGACCTGAGCCAGCAGTACACGATCGTGATCGTCACGCACAACATGCAGCAGGCGGCGCGGGTGTCGGACATGACCGCGTTCTTCTACGAGGGGCATGTGGTCGAGTTCAATCCCACCCAGCAGTTGTTCACGAAACCGGACAAGAAGCAGACGGAAGACTACATCACGGGCCGATTCGGTTGACCCCGACCCGGAGGCAGCATGGCGACGCCGCGGATTCTGATCATCGAAGACGAGCGGGGGCTGGTGCAGACGCTGTCGTGGTATTTCACCCGCGAGGGGTACGAGACGCTCGTGGCACACGACGGGGTGGACGGGCTGCGGAAAGCCCAGACGCACCTGCCGGACGTGGTGCTGCTGGACGTGATGCTGCCGGGGGCGGACGGGCTGACCGTGTGCCGCGAGCTGCGGGCCGGCGACCGCACCCGCGACATCCCGATCATCATGATCACCGCCAAGTCGGAAGAAGCCGACCAGATCGAGGGGTTCGCCAAGGGGGCGGACGACTACGTCACCAAGCCGTTCAACAACAAGATCCTGCTCCAGCGGGTGAAGGCGTTGATGCGGCGGACGGAGGGGGCGGCGGACGCGAACGACGTGATCGAACACCTGGGGGTGAAGATCGACCGGGTGCGGCACCGGGTGTCGATCGCCGGCAAGAAGCTGGAACTCACGCCGACCGAGTTCCGCCTGCTCGAGTGCCTGGTGCGTCAGCCCGGCCGGGCGTTCACCCGCCACCAGCTGATGGACGCGGCCATCGGCGAGGGGCAGATCGTGCTGGAGCGGACCATCGATGTCCACATCAAGACGCTGCGGAAGAAGCTACAAGGCGGCGGCAACGGGCTGGAGCTGATCGAGACGGTGCGGGGCGTGGGGTATCGGTTCCGGGAAGCCAAGATGGAGTTGGTGTGAGTGGCGAGCCGGGAGCGTGAGCGACCGGAGATTCACACCCTCCGGTCGCTCACGCTCCCGGCTCGCCAAGTCCGCTCACAGTTCGCGGCTTCACTTCTTCTCCACCGCGATCTTGAACGCCGGACTGGCCACCTTCACCAGCCCGTACCCGCCGTCTGCCTTGTCCGCCCCGGCCGGGGCCGGGCTGACGGCGGTGTTTAGCACGGCGGTCAGCTCGTACTCGCCGGCCTTCGTCCAGTACCAGAACTGGCCCATCCCCCGCTTCCCGCCGCTCAACTGCTTGAGCGGGATGTCGATCGTCTTCCCGGCGGCCACCTCCGTCGAACGCGGCGAGCGGTAGTCGGCGGTCATGGCCAGCCGCGGCTGCACCGACACCGCCCCGTCGCCCTTCAGGTTCAGCTCGACCGTCACCGGGTCGCCGCTCGTCCACACCTGCACCGGCTTGTCCGACGTGTTCTTGACCACCAGCTTCAGGTCCACCTTCGGCGGGTTCGGGAACTTGTCCACGGCGAACCCCTTCTTCAGATCCTCCTCGCTCCCGAGGGCCGGGTCGAGGGTGTACTTCGCGGTGCCCTCGACGGTCACGCTCAGCGGGGTGCCCTCCGGGGCCTTCGGCTTGTCGGCGGCATCGCTCATCGCAGCCCCTCCGAGGACGGCCACCGCGGTGGCGAGTAGGATCGAGCGGTTCATCAGACCCCTCCGGTTCGGATCAACTTGCGGGCAAGGTTTACGGGCTGGTGGTTGTGACCACCCCTCCCCGCCGGGGAGGGGTCGGCGAGTGCGAAGCACGAGCCGGGGGTGGGGCAAGTTTCCAACTTGCCTCGGCTGGCAAGATGGAATCTTGGCCCACACTTGCCCCCCCCCCCC
>JALHQU010000050.1 GCA_022841795.1 Fimbriiglobus sp. | reverse complement strand
CCGCGGCCGCCGGCCGGGGAGGCGTCCGGGAGGAGCGGGATCGATCAGGTCGTGACGAACAGTTCGGCGCTCGACGGTAGGTGGCGCTCAGGGGGATCGCGGGCGGATCCGGGAGCGCGGTGGCCCGGCCGGACGGCTGGAATTCAGAAGAAGAAGAAGAAGAAGAAGAGTTGGTGCTCGTGGGACTGGCGGCAGGAGCCGATTGGGACGGGTGAGTCGTCCTCGCCGCTGGCGGTGAGGTCGCTTCGCCCGACCGGGTGTCCCCGTCCGATGTCGTCCGGTGCTCCGTACTGGAGGCCGGTCCGTTAATCGTGTCGGTGACCACCGTTCCCGCGTCGTCCGTCCTGTCCGAGCTGTTCCCGGTCCTGTCGGCGGCGGTGGTGTACGCCGTCGACCGGTCCTGGGGCAGGTCGTCCTCCGCGGCCAGCTCGTCGGTCATCCTGTTCCTGGTCCGGTTCACCGTCTCGGCCCACCGGGCGGCGGCGGCCGTCACCTGACGGGCCACCATCCTCCGGGGGTAGGCGTCGCGGTGTCCGATCCTGTGGAGCAGGTTGACCAGCCGGTTGACCGTCTCCTCGTTCTCCCGGGTTGTCATGGAGCCGAAGGCGGGGGCGTGGGCGGCGACCCAGCCGGCCACCAGTTGCCTGGCGACGACGGTCGGGTTCGCCTCCTCGTGGGCCAAGACCAGCTCGGTCTGCAGGTCGTGCCACTTGGTGTTGGGGATGCTGAACCGGAGCTTTCCGTCGGCGTGGGTGAGTTGGAGGCCGAGCAGGTCCAGGTGTTCTCCCGCGAGCAGGTCGCGGGGTTCGCCCGGGGCCCCTTTCAGCTCCAGCCCCACCTCCGCCAGTCGGCTGCGCATCAGCTCCAACAGTTCCCGTCCTTCGGCCGCGGTGTCGGTGACCACCAGTACGTTGTCGGCGTACCGGGCGTACCACACCGGGCTGAGGCCGTCGCGAGCGGCGGCCATCAGCAGGTCGAGCGCGAAGTGCAAGAGCGCGTTGAGCGCGAGCGGCGACAGAGCACCGCCCTGGGTAATAGCCACCTCCTTTGCCAGTTGGAGAGCGCCGCGGAGGATGACCGCCGCCAGGGCGGTCACGGCCGGGTCGGGGTAGTTGGGACCGGCCCCGAGCAGGGACAAGGCGGCGGCGGCCAGTCGGACCGGCACGTTGTCGAACGCCTTCTTCACGTCGTCAGCGGTGATCACCCACAGGCCGTAGGCCTCGCACACCACCTTCAGGTCGGCCAGCAGCCAGAACCGGTCGCGGCCGGGGCGGAACCCGTACGAGCTGGACAGGAAGGTGCCCTCGGCGGCCGCCAGTACCGCCTCGGCCACCGCCCGCTCCAGCACCCGGTCGGCGACCACCGCCAGCCGCAGGGTGCGGTCGCCGCCGTCCGCCTTTTTGATCACCACCTCCCGCAGCGGCTGCGGACGATACGTGCCGGCGAGCACCTTCGCCCGCAGGTCGCGGAACAGCTGGTACCACTCGCCCTTGGACAGATCCCGGTACCGGATGCCGTCGATGCCCGGCTCCTGGCCGTTGCGGGCCATCATCCGCCGCATCACGGCGTCCAGGTTGAACGGGTCGAGCACCGCCGCCAGCGTCCGCGGCGCCGGTGCCCGCCGCCCGCCGCGGGAGCGGCGTGAGCGTCGGCAGTCGTACTCCCTCCATCGCGGCGTCACGGGCAGACACTCCGGCGTTCAAATTCTGGGGTCGACCCCAAAATCTGTCGGCAATTTCTGACCAGCGTCCAAGAAATCAACATCCAGAACTAACACGCGCCTGGCCCACTGCCGAGCCGTCGATGCACCCAGGCGTCCCAGTCCGCGTACCCGCCCAGTTCAGCTGCCAGCGGCACCCACCCGGCCGCCCGGTAGTTCTGCCCGCGGGCGCGGATCAGCCGGTCGTCCGCCGCCCCGACCGCGTCCACCACCACCAGCCGCGACCGGTCGGTCTGGAGCTCGACCAGTACCCGTTCGGCCAGCGGCGGACACTGGGTCCGCCGGTCGGCCCGCACCAGTACGCCGACGCTGCTCAGCCGGGACAACTCGTCCGGCGTCACCACACGCACCACATCCCGGTCGGCCGCCCGCTGGGCCCGGCGGAGGTGCTCGCGGTGGTCGTGGTCGTGGGCGAGCACCACCACCGGCCCGCCGACACCGGCCCGGGTCGCCCGGCGTAGCACACCGAATCGGTCCGAATCGCCCGCCCCGGCGTCCAGGGCGGCGGCCAGCCGCGTCACCACCCGGTCGTACCCGCGGCCTGCTGGCAGGACGATCGGCTGGGCGTCGAACAGCACCCGCCGGCGGACGTGGCCGTGGACCGGGATGCTGAGTCGGGATGGTCCGAACATGCAGACAAGACGGTCTTGTTCCAGTTGCGACGCGTCGCGGTCGACCGGCACCAGCCCCAGCCAGTGGGCGTTCAGCCAGGCCAGCTCATGCCGGATGCTCACCCCGGCCGGCCCGCAGAAGTTCACCGCGTCCAGGGCGACCACGATCGAGCAGTTGGTGAGCATCCCCGCGACGGCCGCCAGCCCGCTCGAGGTGCCCACCGCCACCCGCGGCGGGCGGCCGCCGCGGTCCCCCCCGAAGAACTTGCCGGTGTCGACCCCCAGGCCGCGAAGCTGCCGCACCAGGTTCCCGCCGTCCCGCCGGTTGGATACGATCACGACAATTCGGCGTTCCGGATAGGCCTGGACCAACCCGGCGATCAGCACGGCCGGGTGGACGGCGTGGGCGTGCCGCACCACCAGCCGGTGGTGCCGACGGAGGGACTCGGCCACCAGCGGGTCGGGCAGGTCCGGCTGCGGCGGGCAAGCGAGCGGGGCGATGGCAGCGGCTGACTCCTCCGGCCGCCAGGCCCGGGCGGCCTGGGCGAGCAGGGGCACCAGCCCCTGCGGCACCACGTCCCGCCCGTCCCGGCTGACGACCAGCGGGCGGGTCCGGCCGGTCACCCGGTCGTCGCCCAGCCGCCGGTCGTACTCGACCGACTTCAGGTGGCGGCGGACGGCCGCCGGCAGGCGTGGGATGAGGACGGTGTGGGCTCCGGGCTCATACGGCGTGCTCAGCACGAAGTCGGTGGCCGTCGAAAGCTGGTAGCTGTCCAGAAACTCCCGCCGCCGGTCACGCGGACCCCGGTCCAGGAGCGGGAGGTGGGGCGGAATTGCGGGATCGGGCATGTCTACCTCCATGGCGGAACGCGCGGGCTTATGCGCCCATCGCCTTGAGGGCGGCTGCGGCGGCGTCCGCCGCCCGCTTCCGAGCCAGCGGCGACCGGGTCGGGATCTCGGCTGACTCCGGTGCTACTGATAAGGCGGCGACGTACCGAGCTACGGCCTGGCGGCTGGTCAGCACCCGGCAGCCCGCCCGCACGAACTCCAGCTTCACCACGTTGCCGTCCGGCGTGCGGGTGCCTTTGGTACACCAGCGGTGCACTGTGGCCGGGTTCACCCGGACAGCCCCGCGGGCACCGGGGAATAGGCGGGCGGCGGCGGCCAGGGAAATCAGCTCCTCGGCCAGCAGGTCGGCGGCGGTCATGGCGGTCGACTCGGGTGAGATGAGGCGATATGAGCGACGATACCGCCGCTGGCGGCGGACGCACGGGGCACCGCTCGGTGCGCCTCGGTGCGCTCGCACGCAGCGGCGAACGATCAGGACGGAGGTGAACTGCGGACGTGGGCGGTCCCGGTCCGGTGACGGGGAGCGCACAAGTATCGACCGGGCGAAGCCAACTGTTGATGTACACCGACCTGACACGTGCCGACCGAGCTCGGACCGGGGGCCGCTCGCCCGGGCCACCCGGTCGCCCGCAGGCGCGGAACGTGACCTCACGCCTCAAGCGTGTCGACGGCGGTCCGGTCCGGCATGGCCCGCGACCGGTTGCCGCTTTCGCTGCTGAACGCCATTCGCTCAGGCCGGCGGACCTACCCTCGGAACAGGCCACCACTTAACCTGGACACCGGATTCGGACCCGAAGGTAATCAGCTCCAGACTCTTGCGGAGCCGCTTCAGTGTGTTGTGCAGGGCCTCGGCATCTCCGCCGAACGGTGACCCGATCGGGTCCATAGGCCAGCCGGCGGCCTCGAACGCGCCCAGCAGTTCGCGGATGTTGGAGGCCCCCCGGCTCACCACCCGGGCCAGTCGAGTGCCGTACCACAGCCGATTGCCGACCGGATCCCACCGCGGCTTCACCGCGGGGACGGCGGGTACCTTTAGGAACTCGTCGACCAGCGGGCGGATCTGGGGCAGCTGGCCCCAGTCGATCCCCCGCTCCCACCCCGAGTGACGGGCCGGCGACCCGTCGACCCGGGCGAGGACGGCCACCGGGTTCTCCTCCCCTGCCCCACCGGCCGGGATCGGGGGGAGGGCCAGGTGCCGGTTCCCGGCCAGCAGCTGTTCCACCGCCGACACCAGCTCGGCAGCACAGGGCAGCCCGCCCACTCGGCCGCAGCTGGTCTGCAACACCCGCGGTAGGAACCCCACCTCCTGGAGCCGGCGGACGTTCCGCACCGCCTGCTGCAGGTGCGCCCCGGCCGACCGGGCGTCGTCCCGCAGCTCGGCAAGGCCGGCCCGGAACCAGGGGGCCAGGTCGGCGTCCGGCAGGAACCCGGGTTCTCCCTTCCACCGGGCCTGTACGAGGGACTTGACCAGACCGGCGACCAGCAGGCCGACCAGGTGGGGGTCCCACTCGCACTCGGCCAACGGGTTCTCTCCCTCATCCATGTACACCCCTCCGGACACCCACCGACTCATTTTTAGCTTACACCCTGTCCCGCCATGCGTTCCCGTGCCAGACTGGGAGTCGACCAGGGCACCGTGCAGGGCGTTTCGGCCTTCGTCACCGCCCCGCAGGCGTGCCTGGGCCTCAAGTCCAAATGCCTGAAGACGTACCCGCCTCGTATCCTAGGCGTGCCCGTCCCGGCGTCGGCGTCCTGCTTCTCGCCCCGACAGCCCCGTATGAACTCCAGCAGGTCGTCACGGCGAAGCCGCAGCGCCCCTTGCCCGTCTCCGAACTTGTAGTGGGGCAGTTTGCCGCTGGCACAGAGCCGGTAGATGGGCGGACCAGCGGATTCGTCCGCGGGGGGCTGGTCCTTCGGCTTGACGGCTTCGACGTTCGGAACCTCTCCCGCAGTTCATCTCGGCGACGTGGGCCGACATCCGGCACGGCGGCGACCGAGCGTTCAACCGGCCGAAGGAAGACTTCATCCAGATGCCAGAGCGGCGACGGTCCGACACGGACGGGTCTTACTTTGAGACTCTGTGTCATGAGCTTTGTCACTGGACCGAACATTTTTCCAGCCTGAATTGGGATCGGCCGGAGAAGGAGAACATCTACGCCCTCGGGGAACTCGTCGCCGAACTCGGGGCGTGCTACCTGATGGACGATGTCGGACTGCCGCTCGCCGATATCCGGTACCGGTTGGTCGGGGCGGAGGCGGCCGACGGCGAGCTGGTGCTCCGCCGGCCGGGGGTGGACCTGGTGGTGCCGCTCGCCCCACCCGTGCGGGAGAGGGCGTCGCGGTGTCGGTGGCCGGCATCCTGGAAGTGATCCCGCACCAGCCCCTGGTGGTGAACGGCGAGCGGGTGCCGGCGTGCACGGAGATCCGCATCCGCGATGCGCGGCGGGTGAAGCGATGACCTGCGCGCTATACGGTTCGTCGCGTCTCAGCGTCCGCCGAAATGGCCTGAACGTCAGTGCTGGTTCACTTACTCAAGTCTTGATTTAATCCACACAGGCATTAGAGTCACTGCGCGATAGCGGCATTGCGATGCGCGGGGTTCCCCAGTCGCCCGCGGTCGGGTCAGGCGAACATCCGGTTGTGCAATCCGGCCACGTTCTTCATCATTACCGCGTGGCACCGCCGCGGGTTCCGGTATCGGTCGGCCGCGATCCGCCACACCTTCATCTTCCCGATCCCGTGTTCCACCACGATCCGCCGCTTCGACACCCGCCGGTTGCCCGCCTTCTGCTCGGCCGTCAGCGCCCCCTTCCGCGGTCGCCGGGTGGGGGTGTCCAACCCGGTCCCCAGGTACGCCGTGTCCCCGGTGCGTCTCACCCCCGGCGGGACCACCACCCGCGTCCGGTCGTACACCTTCTTGTCATGCGTCTTCCCGGGGAACACCCCGGACACGGCGGCGATCCGCACCCGCTGTGGCTGGCCGGGCGTCTTCCGCTTCCGCACCACGACGATCTGATGCTTCACCGTGTGCCGCTTCTTCTTCCCCGAGTAGTACGTCCGCTGCCCCCGAGTCGGGCGGGGAATGGGCCGCTCGGTGGCGTCGAAAAAAAGTTCGCGGACCTCGTCCGGTTCCAACTCCACCCGCCGCTCCGGGATGCGGAAGATCCCGGCCAGGAGCGGTTGGAGCGGGTTCATGTTCCGGCCCACGTTGCTGTCGTCCAGGCCGAACAGGAAGCCGAGGGTGGCGTGGGTGGTGTACGTGCGGTAGTACATCAGCAGCATGAGCAGGCGGTCGGCCAGGTCGAGGGTGTGCTTGGGTCCGGCTCCGGGCTTCCGCTGGCGGGGGCGGCGGGTCTGGCGTTTGCCCTCGGCCTCCCGATGCCGGGGTTCCAGTTCGGCCAGGAGTTGGTCGAACACGGCGGGGGTGATGCCGGTGAGTTGCCGGAACGTGCCCGGCGACCGGCGGAGGCGGTCGGTGTGGCTCATCCCGCTATCGTAGCGCCAAACCCGCTATCGTGCAGCGACTCTATTACTCTCGGCGATAGTTCGGATCGACGCCATGGCGAAATCCCTACACCCGCTCCCCGCATGACCTCCGAGTCGACCTCTCATGCCCAGCAAAGCAGAACACCTCCTGGCTTGGCGCATGTTCAAGTGCCAGTGCATCGTGGCCAGTGCGAAAGCGTTCCAAGATCTGTTCTGGGGCGTGATGAAGGCGAAACACGATACCGCGTTCGAGGCCGTCGCCCCGCAGGGCAGAAAGGGGGACGGTGGGAACGACGGGTACCTCCCGGCAGACAAGCACTACTTCCAACTCTACGCTCCGCTCGACCCGAAGGAGAAGGCTGGAGCGGCGGCGAAGAAACTCACCGCCGACTTCGCCAAGTTGAAGAAGCAGTGGGGCGGCAAAGGCGGCCGAGCGGTGAGCGCGTTCACCTTCGTCTACAACGACAAGTACGAGGGTATCCCGAACGACATCGCCGCCGCGCTGAACACCCTGCGGCCGAAGAACAAGGGGATCGCCCTCGCGCCCTTCGGATGTTCTGACCTGGAAAAGGTCTTTCTCGCCCTCCCCGAGTCGGCCTGGACGCCCATCCTCGGCGGAGCCGTTCCCGACCCGGATCGGATCCCCAATCTGGATTACGGCGTGTTCGCCGAGGTCATCCGCCACATCGTCGCGTGCGAAGTGGCCGATGCCGAAACGCGGCTCGACCTGCCGCCCGAATTGGACGACAAGATCAAGTTGAACCACCTCTCACGTGTGAACGCCGTCCGCATTCAACACGGGGCGCTGCTCGCCGGTCGGGTCGAAGACTATTTCCACCGACACACATCGTTCGCTCTGACCGAACTGCGCGATCACGTGGTCGGCATCTACGAAGCGGCGAGGAAGGCGGTCTACGCCACACTTCAGGCAAGCGGTGCGGCGACCGCGGACGCCTTGTTCGCCGTCTTTCGCCACAGCCTCTTCCCCAAATCCGCCACTACTGCCACGGCGAACGCGGTGGATGCCGTGATAGGATACTTCTTCGAGGCGTGCGACGTGTTCGACCCCAAACCGGCGTCGAAGGGCAAACCCGGTGCTTCTCCCTGACAAACACCTGCGGCTGTCCGAATCGGTCCTCGGGTTCGCGGGGCTGGTGCTGTCGTTGATCGTCAAGCCGATCACCTTCGACCACCTGTGGAAGCGGGTGCAGGACCAGCAGGTAGGAGGATCGTGGCCGGCCGCACACGGGGCTGAAAACTACGTCCTAGCTTTGTGCTTCCTCTTTTCCATCGGCTCGGTCGACGTGACCCCCGGCGGCGAGTTGTTCCGATGCGGCTGATCGAACTCTCCTCCACCCGCTCATTGTTCAAGACGGTCCGGTTCAACCGGACCGGGCTGTCCCTCATCGTCGGCAAACACACTGAGAAGCAAGCGAAGGACATTCAGTCTACATACAACGGCGTTGGCAAGTCGCTGGTCGTCGCCCTACTCCACTACTGCCTCGGGGCGAACAAGAACGAGCAGTTCGAGGAACACCTTGCAGGCTGGGACTTCACCCTCACGTTCGAGCACGGCGACGAGACACACCGGGTGACCCGGACGATTGGTGAGAGCGAACTCAACTTCAACGGCGAACCGATCAAGTTGAAGCCGTACCAGGCGGCGTTGACCGATCTCGGCGTCTTCGCCATCCCGCCGGACACGCCGGGGCTATCCTTCCGCGCGCTCATCAAATACTTCCTTCGGCCCGGTCGGAGTGCCTACCTGGCACCGGATCAGGCTTCAGCCAAAACCACGGATTACTACCGGCTGCTCTACACCAGCTTCCTCCTCGGACTGGATTTCCAGCGGGTGATCGAGAAGCACGACGCCAAGCAGAAGTTAGACGAGCAGAAGGAACTGGCCCAGCGGTACAAGAAGGACAAAGAACTCCGCGAGTTCTACGTCGGCGAGAAGAAGGCCGAGGTGGAAATGGCGGCGCTGCGGGAGCGCATCGCCCAACTCCACACGAACCTGGACCAGTTCACCGTTGCCAAGGATTACGGCGACCGGCAGGCCCAGGCGAACGAACTGCACGCCAAGATCCTGGACGCCCGCAACGAGGAGGCGATCCTCGACGCCAAACTGGCCGACATCAACCTCGCATTGAACACGCGGCCCGACGTTACCCCGGAGCGGGTGAAGAAACTCTACGCCGAGGCGAAGGTGGCTCTCCCCGATGCGGTGACGAAACGCCTTGTCGAGGTCGAGCAGTTTCAGGAGCGGCTCAGGGCGAACCGCCTCCGACGTTTGGAGCTTGAGCGGAAGAACGCGCTGGCCGCACGGCAGGACTGGCAGAAGCAACGAGCCGGTTGGCAGGCGGAACTCGACGGCCTGCTCCAGTACCTGAAGGCGCACAAAGCCCTGGACGAGTACACCGAGAACAACCGCTTCCTGGCCGAACTCATCGCCAAGGCCAAGCGGATCGAGGACTATCTGTCGCTGCTGAACAAGTACACCACGGAGGCTCAGCGGATTCGCGCCCAGATGGGGCAGGCGACAGTTCAGACGACCGAGTACCTGAAGACGGCGAAGCCACACCTCGACAAACTCATGGACACCTTCCGGGGGTTCGCCCGAGAGTTCTACGGGGACAAACCCGCAGGGCTGGTGGTACAGAACAACGACGGCGAGAATCAGATTCGCTTCGACATCGACGCCCGCATCGAGCACGACGCGGCCGACGGCATCAACGACGTGCGGATCTTCTGCTTCGACCTTCTGGTGCTCACGCTCCGCGAGCGGCACGCGGTCGATTTTCTGTTCCACGACAGCCGCCTGTTCGCCGACATGGACTGGCACCAGCGGCTTACTTTGTTCCGACTGGCACACAGGGTTTGTAAGGAAAAGGGATTGCAGTACATCGCCTCCATCAACGAGGACCACATCGAGTCCACACGGGCGGGAGCTGAGACCGACTTTGAGCGGTTGTTCGGGAAGAAGACTCGGATTCTGGAGTTGACGCCCGGGGTGAGCGGATCGGGCAAACTGCTTGGGATTCAGGTTGAGATGAAGTACGGGGACGAGTAACCGACCGTGCATTTGGCCAGCAGTTAAGGAAGCCAACTGCAACGGGGACTGCCCTGGGTCACCGCATTTTGTTCCGCCAGCCTGCACTCCCGCGATTCCCGCGAAACGACCTGCCGTATCGCGGTAGTCCCGCGTTTCGAGGCACTGCGACGCAACGAATGTGACGGGTTGCAACGATGCCGGGAAGTGGCTATAGCCCAGCAATTCATGAGTTTCTTGCTCGGAACGGCGGGGTAGATCGGGGTCTTCAGGACCAAGAGGTCGCCGGCCACCTGACCAAGCCGGCCGGGGTGGTGGACATGCTCGCCCTGGTGGCTCGTGCCCGCACGGTCGAACCGACCGCCCGGCCGTGCCAAGCCATGAGCGACCACGCCCACCGACGGCGGACCGCTCAGCGGGCGGCGGGTCGAGCCGCCGACCCCTCACTTATGAAGCGAGTAACCGACCGCGGCGGGTCGTTGCGTCTGACCCGCCGCCCGGTTAGACTCCCGGCTCCACCCGTCCGCACCACCCGCCAGCCGGAACGGCAGGCTCGCCAAACCGAGCGGCCCGACCCGCCCGCATCACCAGGAGACGCCCGATGGCCGCCCGCCAACTGCCCGCCCTACTGATCGCCTTCGGTGTGCTGGTCGCCGCCCCGCCGGGCCACGCGGCGGACGACCCGGTGGTGTCCGGGAAAAAGGTGAGCGAGTGGGTGGCCGACCTGAAGTCGGGCAACACGGGCAAGGCGATCGCGGCGGCCGAGAAGCTCGGGGCGGCCGGGGAGAAGGCGAAGGACGCCCTGCCCGCGCTCATCGCGGCGCTCGGCGGGAAGGACGACTACCTGGCGTACACGGTGCGGAACCAGCTCGGCAAGTTCGGCCCGGACGGGGCGGCCGCGCTGGTGGAGGCGGCCAAGACGAAGGACGACAAGGTCAGCCCGGCGGCCGTCCGCGTCCTGCGGAAGGAGTTCCCGGAGGCGTCCGAGAAGGCCGGGTTCGGGTCGATCAAGCAGGAGATCGAGGGGATGAAGAAGCTGGACGCCACCGCCGAGTTGAAGGGCACGTCGTGGCTGCTCACCGGGGCGAGTTCGGCGACGGGCGGCATGACGTCCAGCGGGGAGTGGGAGTCGGGGGCGAGCGTGGTGTCGCTGTCGTTCACCGACGCCGGGGCGGAGTGGACGAGCCTGGCCCTATTCCTGCCGAAGGCCGGGAAGGGGACGTACACGGCGGACGCCAAGCAGACCCCGGCGCGGGTGGAGCTGAAGGCGGGGGACGCCGTGTACAAGGGCATCTATATGGTGTGGAAGGAGCAGGGGCGGGAGCACGCCAAGGGGCTGGTGTACATGCGGCTGGAGGTGGCCGGGGCGGGCGAGGACTACCCGGCGAAGTTCGTCGACGGGCTCAAGTTCACGAAGGGGTCGAAGAACGTCAGTCTGTCCTTCACGCGGGTGAAGTGACCCACCGGCGGGTGGCTGTCGGCGTGCCGGCCTGCTACACCCCGGCACTTTCACCTCCCCCGCCGGCTCGCGTACACTCGCCGGCATGTCCGCCCCGCCCCGAGGTACGCCCGTGCCCGACTCCGAGAGCAAGACGCCGACGGCCCTGATCGTCCTGCTGGTCGCGGCCGTCGCCGGCGTCGTGCTGGGTGTCGGCGGGTACGTCGCGGTCCGGTGGATGCGGGCGGACGTGGCGGTGCGGGACGAGTTGACGCGGGCGGAGATCGCCGAGCAGGCGGCGGCGGAGGCCGACGAGGCCCGGCGGGTCATCCGGCCCGAGCGGGGGCCGATGACGCCGGCCGAGCGGGGCGGCGGGAAACTGTACTTCCCCACCACCGTGGGCAGCGAGCGGGTGATGGGCAGCACCGGGGAGCGGACCGAGGTGGTGACGAAGGTGGAGGAGAAGGGCGGGGTGTACACGGTCACCGTCGACTACGAGGATGTGGCGGACGTCGGCACGTACACGGTCGAGGTGTCCGCCCGCGGGGTGGCCAACACGTCCGGAGGAGGCCCGGAGGGGGACGACCCGTACCTGCTCCTGAAGTTGGGGGCCGGGCCGGGGGTCACCTGGGACGTCACCCGGCCCGGCGCCGGTCCGACCGCGAAAGCCCGCCGCTCGCGCTGCACGCTCGGTGCGGAGGAGGAGGTGGTGGTGCCGGCCGGCACGTTCACGGCCGTCCGGGTGGACGTGGTGACCGACACCGGCGACGGAGCGCCGCACAAATCCACCCTCTGGTACGCGGCGGGGGTGGGGTTGGTGAAACTGGTGGTCTATACGACAGATGGGGGCAAACGGGACAGGGTGTTGAAATCCTTCACCCCCGGCGACGAGCAGAAGAAGTAGTCCCGGCCTTCACCGGCCCGACCAGTTCGGGCACGGCGTCTCGCTCCACTTGTTTGGCCCGGTGGACGAGCCGCGGTGACACGTTCACCATCTCCGCCGCTTTGGGGGCGCTGAGGGGCGGGTGGTCAAGTTGCCGATCGGCAACTTGACCACGGCTGCCACCGTGTGTGAGGTTCGCCAGCTTCGCCCCGACCACTGCCCGCTGGCTCTCGCTCAGGTACCTTCGGTGCAAATTCTTCTCCAGCACGAGCGCCACGGCGGCCAGGGCTACCGCATCGCCTCCAGGTAGCGGTAGTCGTACATCCACTCCCAGTCCTCTACATCGCTCAGCACGGCCACCCGCCCGCCGGCCGCGAACGCCAGCCGGAACACCTCCCACTGGTCGTCGTTGATGTCGCCGACGTGGGAGGTGGTGCCGCCCTCGTCCCAGGTGATCGTCACCCCCCGCCCGCCCTCGCCGTACACCCCCAGCCCGGTCAACCCGGCGACCAGGGCCGGTGGACGGAGTTGCCCAAGACGACCCGGGCGGCACCGAGCAGCGACAAGCCCAAGAACCGGGAGGCGAAGCCGGTCACCATCACCTACCACGAGGGGGTGATCCAGTCGGTGGACGTGGCCGCGAGCACGCTCGTCCTTCTACCGGACGGGGGGATGGGCGAGTGCCAGGTGAAAGTGGAGGAGGCGACGAAACTCGTCTACTGGGAGCCGACGCCGGAGATCAAGTTGACCGATTTGAAGGAGGGGTTGAAGGCGACCGTCCTGCTGCACGCCGGGGAGCAACGGGCTTACCAGGTAAGCGTGTACTGGCCGACGATGAGGGCCGAGTTCAGGTCCGCCAGCCGGGAGGCCGGCAAGCTGGTGGTGAAGGGGGAGACCGCCCAGGGGTACGAGGCGGAGATGACCCTGCCGGTCGCGGACGGCGGGACGGTGCACGTGGGCCAAGTCCCGGCCGACCTCGCCGACCTGTCGGCCGGCCGGACAGTCGAGGTGCGGTTCGCCCTGGACCGAAAGACGGTGGTCGACGTGAACGCGGTCCCGGAGGCGGACGAGCTAATCGCCTGGGTCCGCGCGGTGGAGGGGAACGGCCAGTCACTCCTGTTGCAAGTGCCGAACGACCTGACCACGCCGAGCCGGCATGTACCCAACGAGCACGTGCTCTACCTGTCGCTCCCCGTCGCCGCCGACTGCAAGGTGCGTCAGGCGGGGAAGGCTGTCGCGGCGGCCGACCTGAAACCGCAGACGGTGGTGGTGTGCCGGCTCGCCGCCGACCGCCGCACGATCAGCTCCATTCTGGCCTGGGATCCCCGCACGGACCGCCGTTGAGGGTGGGTGACACGGGAGCGCGGTCTGTCACGCGGTGTTGGTCGGTGCGGCTGGTGAATAGCGGCGAGACGGGAAGCGCCGTCAGCTCCCAATCGGGAAGCGCGTGAGTGGGGTGAGAGGGGTCACTTCTTGGCCTTGGTGGTCTTGGTCGTTCTATCCGTCTTCGCCTGTTTCGCCTGCATGGACTCGCGGAACCGGTAACTCTC
Organism: Fimbriiglobus sp.; assembly: GCA_022841795.1. Taxonomy (GTDB): domain Bacteria; phylum Planctomycetota; class Planctomycetia; order Gemmatales; family Gemmataceae; genus JALHQU01. The sequence continues at coordinate 20,248 of JALHQU010000050.1, read as the reverse complement.
CCCGGTCAACTCCAGGATGTCACACTGGTGGGTCAGGCGGTCGAGCAGCGCCGCCGTCATGCGTTCCCCCTGGAAGACGGTGCCCCACTCGCCGAACGGCAGGTTGCTGGTGACCAGCAGGCTCCGCCGCTCGTACCGGTCGGCGAACACCTGGAACAGCAACTCCGCCCCGCTCCGGCTGAACGACAGGTAGCCCAACTCGTCCACAATGAGCAGGTCGAGACGGTCGAGGGCGGTGAGGGTGCGGTCCAGGCGGTGCTGCTGGTGCGCCTCCTCCAGTTCGGTCACCAGCCCGGCGGCGGTGACGAACCGCACCCGCTTGCCGAGCCGACACAGGGACACGCCGATGCCACTCGCCAAATGCGTCTTCCCGGTGCCGCTCGCGCCGATCAAGCAACAGTTCGAGTGCCGGTCCACCCACCCGCCGCGGGCCAGTTCGAGGACCGTCTGCTTGGGCACGCTCGGGGTGGCGGTGAAGTCGAACGTGTCCAACTCCTTGGTCACCGGGAAGGCGGCCGCACGGATGCGGGCGGCGATGGCGTTGGTCGTGCGGGTCGCCACTTCCAACTCGGTCAGTTTCAGCAAGTAGGCGTGGTACGATTCGTCGTGTTCGGCCGCCTCGCGGGCCAGCTTGTCGTGTTCGGCCAGCATCGTTGGCAGCTTCAATTGCCTCAGGTTCGCCTGAAGCAGCATCGTGTTCGGGTCACTCATCGGAGTCCTCGGGGTGGGAGCGGAGCAGGCGGTTGAACCGGCTCAGGTCGGGAAGGGGCGACGGGGTCAGTGACACCGCGGTGTCAGTGGGTGTGGGTGACGGCGTGTGGGCGAGTCGTTCGACGCAGGCCGTGATGCGAGTGGCGTCCGGATCGCCGCGGATGCGGACTTGCCGGATGGCGAGTTCGAGGCGTTCGATCGGGTGACGGGTGAGGAGTTGCAGCACCCGGATGAACTGCCGCACGCCAGCCCGCACGCCGAGTCGCGTCTCCAGATCGCGTCGCAACTCGGCGAACGCCGGCGGCAACGCCCAGTCGCGGTACACCGGGGCGTGATCGAGCGTGGCCGGCCTGGTCGGCAGGAGGGCCAGGAAGTGGACCGGATCCAGCACCCGCTCGCCGCGGCCGTAGGTCCGCCGGTGGGTGGCCACCGTCTGGTGGTCGGCGACGAGTTCGACGCGGTCGACGAACCCCTTCACCGTCACCGGGCGGAACGCCCACCGCCGCGGCACGCTGTACCGGTTGCCGTCGAACGCCACCGTCTGGTACTTGTCGACCACCCCGGTGGCGACGACGCACGCCTCGAACGGACGGGCCGACACCGGCCGAGCGAGGGCGCGTTCACGCTCGAACCGGACGCCCACCGTCTCGGCGTTCGTTCCGCAGGTTCGCTCCCGGGCCTGGACGCAACACCGCCGCAGGTGCGCGTTCAACTCGGCCAGGTCCCGCACCCGGGGCACCGGAGTCGCCCACATGCGCTCCAGGTCCTTCACCCGGTTCTCGACGCGGGGCTTCTCCCGCGGGGTGGCTGGCAGACAGAACTTCGGGGCGAAGGCGAAGTGACTGGCCAACGCCACGTACCGCGGGTGCAGGGTGCGGTCTCGCCCGCGGCCGATGTGGATCGCCACGGTGGTCGGGTTATCCCACCACACCTCCGCGGGGACACACCCGAAGACCGCGAACGCCTCGCTCATGCCGTGCAGCACGGCCTCCGTCCGCTCGGTCGGCAGGGCGACGGCGAACGGGGCGTTCGAGTAGCTCCACGTCATCACCAGCACCGGCACCAGCCGGCGGCCGTCCGGGAAGTCGATGGCGATGTGGCCGAAGTCGGCCTCGCACCGGCGCCCGGGCGGGTGGTCGAGCGGGACGAACGTGTCGCGGGCGGCCAGTCGCCGGTCCTTCAGGTACCGCTGGATGGGGTCGTAGCTGCCGGTGTACGCGTGCTCGGCCACCAACCGGCGGAAGATCTGGCGGGCGGTGTGCCGCTGCTTCCGCGGGGCGTGTTCGTCGGCCGCCAGGATGGCATCGACGAGTGGGCGGATCGGGTCGAAGGTGGGGGCCGGCCGGGGTGCGGCGAGAGTGTACGGGGGCGGTTGCGGGTGCCGCAGCGCCTTGAGGATGGTCTTGGGCGAATGCCCGAGTTGGCGGGCGATGTCGCGGAGGGACAGGCCCTCGCCGTGCAGTTGTCGGATGCGAGCGTATCGGTCCACGGTGAGCATCTTCCCCTCCCACGACCGACACCACGTCGATCATGAGAGGATGGCTCACGCGCTTCCCGATTGGGAGCTGACGGCGCTTCCCGTCTCGCCGCTATTCACCATGCGGCGACGACCGTAGCCCCCGCGTGGGCAACTCCAGCATGCCCGAGGCCACTTCCCGGCAGGCCCCCTGCCCTTCCGCGTTTCTTCCGCGATTGAGCGCGGAACATCCGCGATTCCAGCCACTTCTACGCACGACATGTTTCCATTTGCAATGGCGGTCGGATGTGGTATTCTCCTACAATTCCAGGGCAAACGGCGTGTTTCGCGTTGGGTGTCAGGCTCCTGTTAACCGGCGGGTCGTAGGTTCGAATCCTACCGGGGGAGCTTTTTCACCGAATTGACGAACCACGTCATTTTCGGTTAACACGGCCCGATCTCCGGGTCCCTTTCGGGGGGCGTCGGGGTTCGGGCCGCGGTCGTTTTCGTCACCCTCGGGGGAGATAGGCCCGATCTCCGGGAACAGCCGCAGGGCGTAGGTGCCGTGCTTCGCCCCCTTGTCCGCCGCCGTCAGGACGAGGGAGTGGACCAGGTGCTGGAGGATGACCCGCTGCTCCCCCAGGTCGGCGTCGTCGATCAACTGACCGATGTCCGTCCAGTCAGTCACGAACTTCGCGGCCTGCTCGCGGACGACGTCGTGGGGGGCCTTGGCGGCGTCGAGTTCGGTGAGCTTGCCCTGGAGCTGCTCCCGCTCCCCCTTCAGCCGGGCCAGGCCCTCCTTCACCAGGTCCGCGGCGTCCGCCCCCAGCTTCGCGAGCGAGCCGACCAGGTTGTTGATCTCGCCGTTGACCGCGACCAGGCGGTTGCGGACGAGGGTGGCCTCCTCCTTGAGTTTGACGGCGTCCTCCCCGAGGGCGTCGAGGGCGTGCCGGACGATCTGCTCGCGGGCCTGGGGCGAGGTGCTGATCCGCCGCAGGAGGCCCTTGACCGCGTCCTCCAGGGCGACGGCGGGGATGCGGGGGCTGGAGCACTCGATCCGGGACTGCTGGTGGATCTGCCGGGTGCACTCGTAGTAGAAGCACAGACCGACGCGGCCGGTGGCCCCCTTCGGGGTCATGTGGTTCCCGCACGAGCAGAGCACCAGGCCCTTGAGCGGGTACTGCCGGCCGCGGAAGTAGCGGGTGTTCGACCGCCGCCTGCGGTTCTGGTTGAGCATCGCCCGGACGCGGGCCGCCTGCCCCTCGGTGACGATCGCGGGGTGGGCGTTCTCGGTGCGGATGATGCCCCAGACGACGTGGCCGAGGTAGATCGGGTTCTCCAGGATCCGCCGCACCTGCTGCTTCTCGAACGGCCGCTCGCCGCCGCCCTTCTGGCGGTCGGGCTTCTGGGCTGGGTAGCGGATCCCGAGCCGGTGGAGGCGTTGCAGCACCCGCCCCACCGACCCGAGCTCCTCCATCGCGTCGTAGATGTGCTTGCGGACCACCTCGGCCTCGTCGGCGTGCGGCACCAGCTTCTCGGTCTGCTCGTCCTTGCGGTAGCCGAAGACGAAGCCGCCGTTCCAGTGCCCGTTCTGGGCCCGCCGCTCCAGGGCCTGCCGGGTCCGCTCCCCGATCACCAGCCGCTCGTGCTCGGCGAAGCCGATGGTGATGTGGTTGGCCAGGAAGTCGGACGCGGTTTCGGTCTCGTACCGGTCGTTGAAGAACTGCAGGTCGACCTCGTGCGTCTTGAGCAGGGTCTCGAAGTTGCGGAAGTCGACCGTGTTCCGCCCGATCCGGTCCATCTTGAACGCAAGGATCAGGTCGAGCCGCCCGGCCCGGACGTCGGCCTGGAGCCGCTTTATCTCGGGCCGGTCGAAGTCCTTACCCGACCGCCCGGCCTCGACGTAGTAGGTGATGGCCCCGATCGGAATCTTCTCCTGCCGCCACTGCTGGATGTGTCGGTCGGCCAGCCCCTGTTGGGCCTCGAGCGACACGCCCTCGTTCGCCTGCTCCTTGGTCGAGACGCGGACGTACACGCCGATCCGCAGGGGCCGGACCTTGGCCCGTTGAAGCATGCGTTTCTTCAGTTCCATTGCTCAGACGCTCCCGGCGGGTATCAATTGGGGACGATCCTCGACGAACCAGTGCCGTACCCGGTGCCCGGCGGGGGCGTCCTCGAAGCGGGCTTGCCCGTGCCACGTCCGACTGATCCGGTTCGCCGAGCAGACGAGGACGAGATCGAGGTTCCCCGCCCGGACGTCGGCCAGGAGCCGGTTCAGTTCGCGGCGGTCATCGTCCACGCCCGACCGTCCTTGATCGGCGTAGTAGTAGACGGACCCTGTGGCCGGCCCGAGGAGTTGCTCGGTGTATCGCGTCGCCTCTTCCTTCTGGGCCTGCAGTGATTGCCCAGGGTCAGCCGGCTGGCGAGTTGAGACGCGGAGATAGATGCCGACCCGGATCGGGGTCGAGGGCCGCGGCCCGGTGTGCGGACCCTCGAGCTTCATCGGTCATACTCCTGTGTGGGACACGATTCGGTTTTGGGTGCGGTACGCGGCGACGGTGCCGTTCGATCCGGTCCTTCGTCGGGTAGGTTCCCGGTCCTACGGAGGGCGATGGCGGCGAGCACGCGGCCGAAGGCTCGTGCCCGCATTCCCTCCCGCTGTTCCGGGGAAAGTCCGGCGAGCGGGTGGTCGTCAAGTTGCGATGGCGGATCGGTCAGAATCATCTCGAACGTCCAGGATCGGGACGACCGACGGGAAGCGAACGATCGCCGCTCTCCCTGATCGCTTGTAGTACCCTCTTGTCGGTCTCTCTTGGTCCGCCCTGGTGCGGACTTCTTCTTCGCCATGACACTTCACCGCTGGCCCCGCGTCGGAGGGTGCGGTCGGTGAGGCCACGGCACGAGCAGGGAGCACTCGTGTGGTCATGGTCGTTCCCAACAGGGTTCAGGTTCGTACCCCGGCGTCGGCTCCCGCCTGTTCAGGGCCCGAGGCCCGCCACGCGGCGGACCGTGGGTGCGAATGGGAATGCCGCTCAGGAAGTGCGGCCTTCGTTGGATTCCGCGAGCGTCGGTACGTCGGCGATCCTGGCGTACAGGGCATCAAAACACGGCAGCCCGTAAGCGTAACAGAGCAGCTTCTCGGTGAAGGTTTCTCGGGCCGGGGGTTCGTGAAGTTTGAACCCGAACGACTTCAGAGCCTTGTCGTCCACTCCCGCCGGTCGGCAGGAGCAGCATTTGTTGGGTGGTGCTGGGTTGTCGTTAGCGAGGTTGGCTTTCTGACTCAGGCCGGTCGATGGTCGAGGGGCCGATTACGCTAGGTGGTCAGCCCGCAATCGATCGGAAAGGCCGGTGGCACCGTCGATGAAGCCGTGGATGTAGTCGGGCTCGATGAGCTTGCACTTGGCGTTCGTGCCCTCGACATCCACGCTTTCGAGCACCTCGTCGATCGGTTCCGCGAAGAAGGGCTGCCAGAACGATTTGAACGCCTGACTGTCGGAGTCGTACTCGTACTCCTTGTCGCCGTCCACGTCGAAGGTCACCCGCGGCTCGTACACGTCCTGCCCCAGGATCCAGGTCAACAGCCCGTGGGCCGCAGGCAGGTCTTCGTATCGCTCTTCGGTGTCGATCAGCACCCGCCGGCCGGAGTTCCGCAGGGCCGAGCGGAGGCGGTCGAGCTGGTCGGGCGTGGCGAGGGAGGCCGCCCACCGCCGGCCGTCGGCGACGCCCTCGGCGTAGGCCGCATATCTCCACGCGGGTCCGATCCATTGCCAGTAGGCGTCGACCTCGTCCAGGAACGCAGTGGCGTACTCCCGCCCCCCCGCCTTCAGTTTGGAATTCAGGGCGTGGAAGCCGGGGAACGCGTACCAGGGGTTGCTCTTCGACCCGAGCCTTCCCATCCTGGCTATGTCGCGGACTTCTTCGGGATGCTGGGCCTCCGCCCACTCGGCGGCGTCCTGACGGCCCTGTCGCTCATCTGCCAGCTTCTGTTGCTGCTTCCGCTGAGCCGCGGTCAACTTCGGTGGCCGGACCGGCGACGTTGCGGCTGTCCGAGCGTTGTTCGTTGAGACGGTGTGCACGGCTTCTCCGTTGTCGCCCGAGGCGACTTCGCGTAGGTTGGTCGGAGCAAATCTCGAACGCTGAGCGGCTTCGTTCGGACGGCCCCGGTTGCCACGGACTTCGCGGCCAACAAGCCGTATATCGCGATTTCATAATTGTCACGCTCGCAGAGTCTCACCGGGCACTATCGCCTTGAAACAGAGCCATTTTCGTTGCATATTGTTAGTAAATTGCACGGGCGATCAGTTGAGAGTGGCTATGGCACGCATCCGGAAGCGAACAGTACGCCAGGTTGAGGCCGATAAGACCGCCTTCGCCTACGTTCGCTGTGGGGTAACCAGGAACTGGGTGAACAAGTTCCTGGACTCGGACACCCGCGTGCTGTCCCGGGGTAACCACAACGAGTTGGTGAACGGCCAGTGGAAGATGATCCGCCGATACGTCCGGAAGCACGAGCTCGAACTGCGGCGGCGGTTCTTTGATGCCGAGGGGAATGCGGAGGTGCTACACACGCCGCTGGCGTTGCCTAGCCGTCGTGAGCTGGCGGCGTTGTTCATCGAAGCGACTCGACTCGGGGTCCGGACGATTCTGGTGGACTCCGGTGTGCGGCTCGACGAAGACGACGTGGTCCGAGCGATCTTGTGTGAGTCGTTCCGCGATGCCGGGATCCGGGTCATCGAGGCCGCTACGGGGCAGGAGTTGACGGCCGACGAGTCGGTGGGTGAAGAAGCTCGCGAGGATCACCAGCGGTGGAAGCAAGCCCGGCGGCTCGTGGGGCGGTGGAAGTGGCTGGTGACACGGATGCGGTCTGGCTCGGACCTGGGTCGTAAGCCGTTCGGCACTTCGGCCGATGAAGAGGAGGGCTTGGATCGGATCCGGGAACTGTACCGAGTTCTGCCGCGGGGGAGTTGGCGACGCCGGGGCAAGACCATCTTGAAGCGTCGATCCTTCCGCGAGATCGCGACCATCTTGATCGCGGAGTCGGTTCCCACCCGCACCGGGCGACCGTGGTCCGGACCGGTCGTGTTCGGCATCTTGAAGCGACTCGGGCTGCTCGAGCCGCCGGGTGGTAACCGTTAGGGGCTGCCACAGAGGACGTGTCAGTTCCCCTTGGCACACGGCCGGCCGTCACTCAGGGTCCGGTGCTTGTAGACCGTTGCCGGGTCGCCCGCGGGAGAATTGCATCACGTCCGCAGGGATGGATGGCCCACTCCCACTGGCAGGCGTCTTACCATCATTCGCCCGGCTGCGTGCCAAGTCGCTACTTCTTGCGGACCGGTTCGTTGCGAGGCGTTGCTGACGCTCAAAAAACAGCCAAGAGGGCGAAAAAACCTCTGCCTGCGTCATAGCGGCGTATTCCGCTCAGTCTGACTTGGAGAAGGTAGTTCCGAAGGTGGTGTAGCTCGTCGGGTGTCAAGATCTGCCCCCTGGGGACGTGAGATGCCACACGGGTTGATGACTCCAACTTGTCGTGAGCTTCACGGCAACCCGGAGGTAAACTCGCTAGAACGCCAATGTTAGCCACCGTTCGCAGCGTGCGTGCAAGGTCGAGACGCACCCCGGGAAACTGCTCCAATCCAGGCGGCGATAGGGCCCACCGAGATGTCTCACCCATTGACCGCGGAGCTACCGTCGGATGAGGCCGCACTCGCCAGCATGGCGGGAGATTTGAAGTTGTCCCGGGAGCAGCGTCAGCAGGCGTTTGAACGGCTATTGGGGACCATCCGTTGGGTCGCGGGGCGGCTTTCGATCCGGTTCTCTGGCAGTTACCGGGAGGACGCCATCGAGGACGCCCCCGGTGACATATGGGCGGTGATCGACCGTTATCCGGCCGGGGGTGACTTCGAAGCGTGGTGCTACTCGGTCCTGAGGAACCGCTGGTTGGAAACGGTCAGGCGGGACGACCGGCGGCAGGCCCGCGAGCGTCATCCCCGCGACCTGGAGGTCACGGACGCCACGGTCAGAAAAGCCATCGAGCATGCGATCGATGCCACGGAGGGGTTCCGGGACGCCGACGTGGCGGTCATCGCGGGCTGGCCTCACCGCGACCGCCTCGTGCTGCTCTGCCTCGCCGGACTCTGGCAGAAGGTCCCAGGACGCCAGTGGAAAACCTGGGTGGCCGAGCATCGCGAGCAGTACGGAAACCCCGACGACCCGTTTCCGCCAGAGGTGTTGGCCGCGTGCGAGCAGATCGCAGCCCGAAATGCCGTGTTGGCGGTGGCCCTGAACTTGAGGCGGAACACTCTCTCGGTGCTCCTCTACCGAGGGAAGCACCGACTAGCGGATCTGCAGTATGTCCGCGACTGCTTCGACCCTCCTGTAGGAGGATCTGGATGACCGTCTGGACCGAAGTCCCGGACCCGCGTGACGACAACGCCCCGTGCCAGGGGCACTGCCAGGTGGCAGCATCTGAGCGGGCCTGGAGGCATATCGCCGAAGAGCACGCCATTCCCCCGGGGGAGCCATGGGACGAGTGGCTCACGCCCGCCGTAGCCAGCCGATTCCGAGGCATCTGGTCGGCAGGGGCGACGGAACCTCATCGTGCGTCGGCGATCGCCGAGGTGGCGGCCGTGGTCGAAAAGGAGATGAAGCGGTGCCTCACAGTGCCGCTCGCCCTGATCTACGACGACTACCAACCACCCTCCCAGGGCCGACCGACGCGAGCCGAAGAAACGTGGGGGCTGGTCCTGCCTTCGGGGGCCTTCCTCATCGTCCGCTCCGACCCCGCCGGGGGGCACGTCCGGACGTGTTACTTCAAGGACGCCGCGTGCCGCATCCCTGACCAGTCCCAGCGGTGGCGGGCGGTGGTCGAAAACGTTGTCCTGACCTACGCAACAGTCGGCCCCGACGGCACTCGCCGCCCACTGGGAAACGCAGACGCGGTCGCGGTCAACGGCGGCCTGCGGGTCCGCATCCGTTTCCGCACCAACCGATCATGGCAGGTGGACGGCAGTAGCCGCCGGCCGTGGGTTACCGTTCCGGACCCCTGGGGGTGTACCCCGCCGTCGCCCACTCCGGCCGTTGGATTACTTCCCCGCCGGACGTACTAGGACGCGACCATGACCCCGACCCCGTCCGGCCACGATCCATTCGGGTGGATGGAGAGCTTCCGACAGGCCCTGGCCCAAGCTCCCTTGGCCGAGTTCGAGAATGACGCGGAGCCGGGGCTTCCCGCCCGCCGGGCAGCTTATCACTTGGCCGCCTGCCTCGGTAGGTGCCGGCTGTTCGCCGTGGCGTTGGGAGAGGTCGACGGCACGCTCCCGCCTAGGGTCGCGGCGGCTGCGGCCGAACAGTGGCGAAGCCACATCGACGCCTGGACGGTCGCAGCCGGACGTCTCGAGCGTGTGTGGAGCGGTTTGGTCGAAGAGGTCGAGGCCCTCGACCGGTCCGCCGATTTGTTGTCCGCCCGGATGGAAAGTTGGGCGGTTTTCCTCGCCCTCGACGAGGCGTACCAGAACTGCATCGTGACCGCGTCGCCAGCCCGCGGGCGGCTCGGCACACTGCTCCGGGCCGCGGTGGATGAACTCGGCCGGTTTGATACTGCCCTTCGGGGGGCCGCGATCTACCTCGCCCCGGTCGCCGGAACGGAACTACTCGAGAACTGGCGGCGGCTGCTCGCTGCGGAATACCGGCTGACGCTCCCGTGGTGGCTCGCGGGAGAACTCGAAACCATGCTGTCAGCCGCCGAGGCGTCGGAGTGGCTGCCGAGATCCATCCCGACGGAGGTCCCGATGACGCCGACCAAGAGCACGGCCGAGAACGGTTTACCGGACACCGGCAAAACTTCAGCCCGCGGCTTCGCACTCGGCGAGCTTGTGGCCCTGCGGTCCGACCCGAAGGTGGTCGGGGCCGTGGTGGAGGTCGTCAAGGGGCCGGGCGAGCCGCGGTACGTCGTCTTCTGCAACGGCCGGAAGACCCAGTACTACGCCAGCCAGCTCACCGCCGCCCCGGTCGATGACCGCGTCGGCGAACTGGTTTCGCCGGAGACCTTCAACGCCCGGCTCACCGCCCTCCACCTCCAGCAGCCGGGCCTGTCCTCGCTGTACTCGCTGCATGCGGCCAGGGTGGATTTCATCCCGTACCAGTTCCGCCCCGTGCTGAAGTTCATCCGGTCCGACCGGCCGCGACTGTTGATCGCGGATGGCGTCGGCGTCGGGAAGACGATCGAGGCCGGTCTGATCCTGCGTGAACTCCAGGCCCGCCGGGAGATCCGAACGGTCCTGATCGTGTGCCCCAAGAGTCTGGTGGTCGACAGGAAGTGGCAGTCGGAGATGCGGCGGTTCGACGAGGAGTTTGTCCACCTCGACGGGGACGACCTGCGGCACTGCCTGCGGGAAACCGACGCGAACGGCGAGTGGCCGGACCGGTTCGCCCGGGCGATCGTCCCCCATTCGCTCTTCACCGAGGCCCTGCTGCTCGGCACGCAAGGCCGTGGGCGGACGGCCGTCCCCGGGCTCCTCGAACTCGACCCGCCCCCCCGGTTCGACCTGGTGATCGTGGACGAGGCCCACCACATTCACAACTCGGACACCTGGCTGCACCGCGGCGTCCGCTTCCTGACCGACCACGCCGAGGCCGCAGTCTTCCTGACGGCGTCGCCGATCCAGCTCGCGAACGACAACCTGTTCGTGCTCCTGAACACCCTCCGGCCCGACCTCGTCATCGACCGGAAGACGTACGAGGACATGGCCGAACCGAACCCGCACATCAACCGGGCCGCCCACCTGCTCCGCTTCGGGCACAACGGGTGGCAGAAGGACGCGGCCCAGGCTCTTCAGGCGGCGGCCAGCACCCGGTGGGGGCAGTCCATCCTCCGGCCCGACCCGCGGTACGCGGAGCTCCGGGAGCGGCTCCTGAGCGACGTACTCGGGCCGGCCGACCGCGTCCGATCGCTCCGCACCGTGGAGGAGTTCCACTCCTTCCACGGGCTGATCAACCGCACCCGACGCCGGGATATCGGGAACTTCACCGTTCGCAAGGCGTACACGAAGAGCATCGACTTCACCGAACCCCAGCGGGCCGTCCACGACCGCCTGCTGGACGTGCAGACGCGGCTGATCCGCCGGTCCCGCGGCAACGTGCCGGTCCAGTTCATGCTGACCACGATCCGCCGCCAGGCCGCCAGTTGCATCCACGGGCTCGTCCCACTGCTCCGGGACATTCTGGCCCGGCGGATCGACGAGGCAGAGTGGTTCGAGGTGGACGACCTGGCGGGTGACACCCCCGCCACCGCGGACGTGTCCGGGGAGGAGATCGAAGGGCTGATCGCCGAGGCGGAGCGGCTCGACACCACGGACCCGAAGCTCGACTGCTTGCTGGGCGTGATCGAAGAGAAGCAGTCGCTCGACAACAACAAGGTGCTGGTCTTCAGCTCCTTCCGGCACACCCTCCGGTACCTGGAGGCGAACCTGCGGCGGGCGGGCGTCCGCGTCGGCCTCATTCACGGGGGCGTGAAGGACGCCGACCGCGTCACCATCCGCGACCGGTTCCGGCTGCCGAGGGACGAGTCGGACGCCTTCGACGTGCTCCTCATGTCGGAGGTCGGTTCCGAAGGGCTCGACTACCAGTTCTGCGACTGCATGGTCAACTACGACCTGCCGTGGAACCCGATGAAGATCGACCAGCGGATCGGGCGGATCGACCGCAACGGCCAGAAGAGCCCGACGGTGGCCATCTACAACCTGATTACCCCCGGGACCGTGGACGCCGACATCTACGACCGCTGCCTCATGCGGATCGGCGTGTTCGAAGAGGCCCTGGGGGACAACGAGGAGATTCTGGGGCAGATCAGTTCCGTGATCCGGACGCTCGCCGAGGACCTTACCATGACGGACGAGGAGCGGCGGCGGCACCTCCAGCAACTGGCGGACAACCAGGTCCGCCTGCTCGAGGAGCAGGCCACCCTGGAGAAACGGTCGAGCGAGCTGTTCGGGGTGCAACTCCCGCCGAAGCAGATCGACGAGGAGATTCGCGACCCGCGGAACTACTGGACATCCCCACGGTGCCTCCAGAACCTGGTCGAGCACTACCTGACGCAGCAGTCGGACGGCAAGGTCCAAATGGCCCTGGGCGACAAGCCCCTCAAGACGCTCGCCCTCGACTCCGGTGTTCGCCGGAAGGTGCTGGCCGACTACCGCCACTCCGGGCGGCAGCCGTCTGGGGTCGGGCGGGAGTGGGAGAAGTGGCTCAAGGGCCGCGAGAAGCTCACCCTGACGTTCGACGCCGCGGTCGCGAACGAGAACCGCTCCGCCACGTTCATCACCCCCGTCCACCCGATCGCCCAGCAGGCGGCCCGGGCGTTGGTGCCGGACGGCCCGGTCTACCTGTCCTGCCGCGTGCAGGACGCCGACCACCCGGCTGGGGCCCACCGCTTCGCCATCTACCTGTGGCGGCTTCGCGGCATCCGGGAGGACGTCATGTGGCAGCCGGTATGCTCGGACCCAACCCTAAACGACGCGTTCCTCGGGCTCATCCAGCGGGCCACGGTTCGGGAGGAGGCCCCTGCCGAGTTCCCGTCGCAGTCGGAGTTCGAGAGCCTGGACGGGGAGCACCACCGGCTGTGGTCGGCCGCCCTCGCCGCCCACCGGGAGCGGACCGGGCAGCTCGCGAGCTACCGGCGGGAGAGCCTGAACACGAGCCACAAGGCCCGGATCGGCCTGCTCAACGACCAGATCCGCGGGGTGTCCGACGAGCGGATCCGGCGGATGCGGTTGTCCCAAATCCAGGCGGCGGAAGAGGACTACGCCCGCCGCCTGGCCGACTTGCGGCATGCCGAAACGGCCGCCGACATCATCCACAGTACCGTCGCTTTCGGCGTCCTGGAAATCGTGAGGTGACGTATGCCCGACTGGCTCGCGGAACTGTCCAAGAACCGCCGCGACTGGGTGACTTCGACCCGGCTGAACAAGTTCGAAGCCGGCATCCGTGGGTCGACCGTCGACAAGTACGCCGACCCCGCCCACTTCGTGTTCGAGCTCCTCCAGAACGCGGAGGACCAGAACGCGACGGGCGTCCGCTTCGAGTTGGAGGCCGACCGGCTCGTCTTCACTCACGACGGCGACCCGTTCACGCGGGACAACGTCGAGTCGATCACCGGCATCGGCAACAGCGACAAGCCGGCCCAGGCGAACAAGATCGGCCGGTTCGGCATCGGGTTCAAGTCCGTGTTCGCCGTTTCGGACCGGCCCGAAGTGTACAGCCGGCTGGACGGCGAACCCTTCGCGTTCGCCATCGAAGACCTGGTCGTGCCCGTACCCCTCGCCCCGCCGCCGGACACCCCGGCCCGGGAGACCCGGTTCGTCTTCCCGCTCAAGGGTGCCGACCGGGCCGCGATCCGCCAGACCATCCACGACAAGCTGTCGAGCCTCGGCTCGCACACGCTGCTGTTTCTGAACCACATCGCCACGGTGGAGTGGAAGACCGAGCAAGCCGCCGGCAGCTACACCTGTGACCGCTCGGACCCCTCGTTACGGGTGCTCCGCGACATTCCGGCGGCCGGGGACGGGTCGGAGCCGCGTCGGGCCCGCTACCTGGTCTACACCCGTGACGTCACCGCCAAGGACGCGGACCGCCCGCTCGCGGTGAGTCTGGCGTTCCGAGTCAGTGACCAGAATCAGGTAGTCCCGGAGGAGCACGCCACCAAGCTGTTCGTCTACTTCGAAACGGAAGAACAGACCGGCCTCCGCTTCCGGATGCACGGCCCCTTCCTCCTGACCGACAACCGGGCCAACATTAAGCAGCGGAACCGGGAGAACACGGCACTCATCGCAGAGTGTACCCACCTGCTCCTCGAAGCCTTGACCGACATGAAGGAGCGATCGTACCTGGGCGTCACCGCCCTCGCGGCCCTTCCGAACAGCGACGACGACCTGCCGGACTTTTCCCGGCCGATCCGGGATGCGGTGGTGTCGGCCGTCCAGGAGCATCCCCTGATCCCGACCAGTGAAGACGGGCACGGCCGGGCCACGAAACTGGCTCGGGGTGCTGCGGCGGTCCGCGACCTGCTGGATGAGAAGGCACTCGCGTTCCTGACCGAGAACGTGTTCACCGGTTGGGCGGTGAACACGGCCCGCAATGAAAGGGCGGAGCAATTCCTCCGGACCGCGGGGGTTCGCGAGTGGGGCCTGCGGGAGCTTGCGGACGCCGTGAGCGACCGCTTCGGCGGGTATGACCCGCCTGAAGACGGGCAGGAATGGCTGGGCCGCCGCAGAGATTCCTGGATGCAGCAGTTTTACGCCCTCCTCCGCAAGGCGGTCTCCGAGGCCGAACCGGCCGGGTGGGTGCTCAAGCAGTGGCAAATCGTCCGGCTCGAGGGGGGCACCCACGCTACCGGGCCGGCGACCTACTTCCCTCCGGAGAAGGGGAAGGGCTCGCTCGACCTCCCTCGCGTGAAGGCGTCCGTCCTCGCCGGGTCCAACCAGTCCCGGCGGGAGAACGCCAAGAAGCTGCTCGGCGAGCTCGGCGTGCAGGAGATCGGCGAGCGGCAGGAGATCGAGGGGATTATCCAGAAGCACTACTCGGCGGCCGGGCCGGTTTCGAACCCCCAGACTCACCTGCGGCACATCCAGCGGTTTCTGCAGTGGTGGAACCGCCACCAGGAGTCGGACCTGTTCCAGGAAGCCTACCTTTTCCTCGACGCGAAGCAGCAGGTGAGGCGGCTCCCGGAGGAGTGCTACCTCGACGACCCGTTCGGTAACAGTGGGCTCTGTGTGGTCTACGGGGCCGGCATCAGGGGGCTCAGCAAGCACGCCCTTTGGGACGGGTACAAAGACCTCGTGCCGAAGGGGTTCGCGAAGTTCGCTGCCGCCCTGGGTGCCCACGCCCGGCTCGAGATTAAAAAAGTCGCGATCTCGCAGAGCCATCCCCACTACCACGAGCTGCTAACCGACTATTCCAAGTCGGGCACTCAGTGGAGGAGGGACACGGCCGTCAACGACGACTACATCATTCCCGCGTGCTCCAGCCTGCTTTCCGCCCGCGACCCGGAGATCAGCCGCCTGATCTGGCGGACGATGAGCCAGTCCTCGGCGGACGTCCTCCAGGCCAGGTGCCGGCCGAACAGTCGCTTCGGCATTCGCCCCGCCCCGTCTTCGCTGGTCATCGCCCTCCGCGACACGCCGTGGCTGCCGGACAAAACGGGGGAGTTCCGGCGGCCGCGGGACATGACCCGGGCTCAACTGCCCGCCGGGTTCCCGTACCCGGCACAGGCGGAGTGGCTGACGGAGGTCGGGTTCGGGGAGGCCGAGCGGCAGCGATCCGAGTCGTACCTCCGGCGGGTCGCGATGGCGAAGGAGCTGGGCCTGCCGGTCGAGCTGATCGATCGCCTCGACGGGCTCGACCAGACGTCCCGCTCCTCTGCCATCGAGCAGTTCACCGAACTCTTGGACCGGGAGCGGCAGCCCGAATTTCCGGAACGCCGGTCCCCCAACCCGCAGCGGCGGGCGGAGAAGCTCCGTGACCGCTTGGCCACGTCGCCGGCCCAGACCCGAGAGGTCCGCAACCGGACGATCAGGACGTCCGAGCCGGCCAGTCGGGCCGACGCGAGGACGTACCTCCGCGACCTCTACACCAACCCGGACAAGGTCATGGTCTGCCAGGCCTGTCACTGCCCCATGCCCTTCAAGCTATCGACCGGGGAGTACTACTTCGAGGCGGTCGAACTCTTCGGCGACCTGGGGCACGAGTACCGGGAGAACTACCTCGCGTTGTGTCCGGTCTGTGCAGCGAAGGTTCGCCACGCGAGCGAGATTGACCCGGACGAGTTCCGCGACGCACTCCAGTCGGCCGAGGACCTTCGCGTCGAAGTCACTCTGGCGGGCGAGTCGCACCAGATCCGGTTCGTGGACGACCACCGGACCGACCTGCTGGCCGTCTCCGAGGTCGAGGCAAGTCGTGCCGACCTTGAAGTAACGGCCGGCAGCTGAACTCACACCGCGGGAGGCCCGCTCCTCCCTACGAGTTCCAGGCCGAGGCCCGGGCTCGCAATTCCTCTTCCGCAGGACGATCCCCGATGCCCACCCACATCTCGGCCCGGCTCGCGTGGCACATGGACGGCTGGAACGGTCACGTCTGCCGGAACCCGGCCGCCAACACCTACTGCGTCGGCCCGCACTCCTACCCGGGCGAGATGATCGCCGAGAAGCGGAACCTCGCCCTGGAAATGCTGCCGCAGAACGCCGGCCAGCCGTGCTCAAAAGCCAAAGACATTCCCCCGTGCATGTACAGCGTGAACGCCTTCGGGAAGGAGGCGATCCGGGCCTACTCCGAGTCGCCGGAGTTCTTCGAAAAACCGTCGCGGGAGGACTGGCAACTCGCCCCGGCGACGGTGTGTCTGTGGCCGTACGAGTGGATGTACGGCGACGACGTTAAGCGTGAGAACGGGACGTTCGACTACACCGTCCGGCTTGCGAACGCCCGCAAGTTCTTCGCCCAGATCGAGCCGGCGAAGAGCCTCATTTTCTACTACGCGAACTACAGCAACCCGCTGAACCAGGCCGACGAGCGGCGGTACGTTCTGGTCGGGCTGTCGCGGGTCAAGAAAGTTGGGGAGATCCGGTTCTTCGACGACTGCTCCCCGAAGGACCAGGAGAAGTACGCGGGCGGGTTCATCTGGCAGTGCGACGTCACGTCCCATTACCCGGACGAAGGGCTTCGGCTGCCCTACCACCTTTACCTCGACCGCCCCGAGGTCCTCGACCGGTTCGCGTTCTTCCCTGACAACCCGCGGCTGTTCAAGTACGCCACGCGGGAGGTGAGCGACGACGACGCCCTCGACCTGGTCGAACGGTTTATGGAGACCGCTGGCACGCTCCGTGACCTGGGGGACACGAGCGAGAACTGGGGTGAGCGGATCGTCTGGCTGCAGAAGCTGGTCGGCGAACTCTGGCGGAGTCGCGGGCTGTACCCCGGCACGGCAGCCGTGCTCGAAGTGCTCGGGTTCGAGGGTGCGATCCCGTTCTGGAAGGCTCAGGCCCTCGCCGGCAAAGAGCAGGAAACCAAAGACGCACTGTTCTCCTTCCTCGAAGGACGGACGAAGCGGGTCACCGGCCTGACGCTCGACGACAAAACAGCCGCCAAGGTGGTTCGCCAGTGGAAGTTGCGTGATCCTGATGAACAGCGACTCTTCCGGGACGTGCTACCCCGGTTCGAGCTCGCCCCAGACCAGGTCCAGCGTGTGCTCGCCAAGGAGCGGATCGAGAGTGGCCTCAACTGCACCCTCCCGGAGCTCGCCCAGAACCCCTACCTCCTCTGCGAGCAGTTCGCCGGGAACGGCCCGGACGACCTGATCACGTTCGGCAAGATCGACCACGGGGTGTTCCCGTCGCCCGAACTCGGCGGCGATCCGATGGCGGAGGGGGTGGATGACGCACGGCGGCTGCGGGGCCTGTGTGTCGATCGGCTCCGGCGGGAGGGCAAGCACGTGTTTGTGCCGGCCGACCGGCTCGTCCACGAGGTCAACCACCGCCTGAGCTTTCTCCCCGAGTGGAAGCGGCACCAGTTCACCGAGCGATACCTCGACGTCGATGCGGAACATCTCGAAGGGGCTCTGGTGTTCCGCGAGTCCGGCGGCCGACGGTACGTCTACTGGAAGCCGGTCTACGAGGACGAGCGGGTAATCGAGACGTGCCTCCGCGGCCTCGTCTCCCGACCCGACATCTCCCTCCGGTCCGCCGTGACCGAAGGGACTTGGCGGAACTACCTGACCGACGCGAACAGCGTCCTGTCGCGGAAGGCCCCGGACCGGTACGGGCAGGTCGTCGCCTCGCAGGCGGCGGCCTGTCAGAAGGTGTTCCGCCGACCCACCTCGGTCATCTGCGGCGGGGCGGGTACGGGCAAGACCCGGGTGATCGACGCCATCATCAAGGCGATCGAGAAGGGGCACGGGGCGGGCACCTCGTTCCTGCTCCTGGCACCGACTGGAAAGGCGGCCGACCGCGTCCGGGAGGCCACCGGAAAGCCGGCCGCGACGATCCACTCGTTCCTGGCCCAGCGGGACTGGCTGAACCCCAACATGACGTTCCGGCGGGCCGGCGGGAAGCGGGAGGATAAGGTCCAGACGCTGATCATCGACGAGTCCTCGATGCTCGACCTGGGCCTCGCCGCCGCCCTCTTCCGGGCGGTCGAGTGGAAGGCGGTCCAGCGGTTGATCTTCGTCGGCGACCCGAACCAACTGCCGCCGATTGGAACGGGCCGGGTGTTCGCCGACCTCATCACGTGGCTAAGGGAAGAGCAGCCCGACAGCATCGTCCGGCTCGAACACAACGTCCGACAAATGGAGAACGAGATCTCCGGTCGCGGCCGGGGAATCCTCGCCCTCGCGGGCCTCTACGTCCGAGACGAACCTGAGGCCGACAACGAGGCCGCCAAGGCCGACGCCGAGGCTCTGTTGCAGAAGGTCCAGGAAGGGGGCGAGGTCGACAAGGATTTGCGGGTGGTGTACTGGCGGGACGCCGAGGAACTGACCCGCGTTCTGGAGGCGAGCATCGTCGCGGATCTCGAAGCCGACACGGGTGAGGCGTTTGATCGGGACAAGCCGTACGAGGTATGGCGGCAGGCGTGCAAGGGGGCCGGGGAGGTCGAGCGACCGGACTATCTCCAGGTGCTTTCGCCGTACCGCGGGGAGCCGTTCGGGACCGAGAACCTGAACACGGCACTCCAGAGGCTCTTTCAGCCCAAGGCCCGAGGGGTCGCCGGTCAGACCCGGCAGGTTCTCGACGGCGTCATGTTGTTCGACAAGGTAATCCAGGTCTGTAACCGGTACGCCAAGGAGCGGTGGGCCCTGCACGGGTACAACACCTCGACCCGGACGAATGAGCCGGTCGACGTGTTCAACGGCCAACTCGGCTTCGTCAAGCCCCACGGACTCGACGGCAAGGTGTGGCGTACGCCCTACTTCCGGCTGGAGAAGTTCCAGGTCGTGTTCGCCCGCCGGGAGCACCTCTGGGTCGGGTACGGCAGCCGGCTGGGCAAGAAGAACCTATCCGACCCGAAGTCGGGGTGGATCGCGGAACAGAAGGTGGAAGAGAACCTCGAACTGGCGTACGCGATCTCCGTCCACCGGGCACAGGGGAGCGAGTTCGAGCGGGTCTACTTTGTGGTGCCCAAGCACAAGGCGGCTCTCCTGTCGCCGGAGCTTTTCTACACCGGCCTGACTCGTGCCCGGCGGCACTGCACCGTGTTCGTCGAACAGGACGTCTCGCCGCTCCTGTCGATGCGGCGGCGGGAGCGGTCGCACCTGCTGTGCATCAACTCGTCGCTGTTCGACTTCCGGCCCCTACCGGACGATCTACTCGACATGCGGGCCTGGTACGAGGAAGGGAAGATCCACCAGACGCTCGCCCGGTACATGGTCCGGTCGAAGTCGGAGGTGATCATCGCCAACATGCTCCACGAGCGGGGAATCCCGTTCACCTACGAGACGCCGCGGCAGGCCCCGGACGGAACCTTCTATCTGCCAGACTTCACGGTCACCTGGAACGGCGAACCGTGGTTCTGGGAGCACTGGGGGCTGATGCACGACGAGAAGTACCGGAACCACCGCGAAACCAAGCTGAAGTGGTACGAGCAGAACTTCCCCGGCCGACTCGTTGAAACATTCGAGTCGAACGATCTCAGCGTCGAGGCCGATGCCGTCATTCGCCGGCACTTCATGTGAGTGCTTGGTCATGGTAGACCCGGCTGGCACCTGACTCCTACCGAGGCACCCCAGGCTGACGCAGGGTGATCTCAGCTCCCCATGACGCACCAGCGACCGCCGCTCAGGGCTCGGTCCTTGTAGACCGTGTAGCGGAAGATCTTTGTTTCCGGCGTGCCGCGGTCCTCGATGGTCGCGGTGACGGTGAACCGGTAGCCGCCGCCCGCTGCGGAGGTGGCGTTGGTGATGTCGTACCGGACGAGTTTCTTGCCGGCTGTAAACTCCGGTCGAGAAGTGTGGCGCCCGTCGGGGTCGCGGGTACCAGTTGAGAAGTGTGGCGCTTCGTTTCAGTTCCGGGCGTAAAGTGGGGTGACACCCGTCACTTCCACCGC
>JALHQU010000049.1 GCA_022841795.1 Fimbriiglobus sp. | reverse complement strand
TCGCCGCGAGCCTGCGAGCGGAGCCAGCTACCCCGCTCGCAGGCTCGCGGCGACGACAAGAACATGACCCACTTGAACACCCCCTCTCCCCGTGGGAGAGGGGGCCGGGGGGTGAGGTCTCAGCCTACCAGCCCCGCGATCACCTTGCCGCCGTCCACCACCGGCACCGGCCGGCCGAGCGGGGTGAGGTACGTCTTGTCGCAGTCGATGCCCATCAGGGTGAACACCGTCCGCAGGATGTCGGCCACGCCGACCGACTCGCCGACCGGGGCGGTCTGCGTTTTGTCCGACGCCCCGAGCACGATCCCCGGCTTCGTCCCGCCGCCGGCCACCAGCACGCTCTGCACCATCGACCAGTGGTCGCGGCCGGCCTTCTCGTTGATCCGCGGGGTGCGGCCCATCTCGCCCATCATCACCACCAGCGTGCTGTCCAGCATCCCGCGGTCGTGTAGGTCGGACACGAGCGCCGAGAACGCCTGGTCCGCCTGCGGGATCAGGTCTTTCTCCAGGCTGGGGAAGCAGGAGAAGTGCGTGTCCCACCCGCTGTGATCGACGCCGACGAACCGGCACCCGGCCTCCACCAGCCGGCGGGAAAGTAGGGCGCACTGGCCGAGGGTGGTGCGGCCGTACTTCTCCTTCACCTTGTCCGGCTCGGCTTTCAGGTCGAACGCCTTGCGGGCGGCCGGGCTGGACGCCAGGTCGCGGGCCTTGTCGTAGTACGTCGCCATCGTGCCGGCCTTGCCGTCGAGCGACCCGACCGCTTCCACCTGTTGCAGCAGCTTCTGCCGCCGCTGGTACCGCGTCTCGGTCAACTGGTCGGCCGGCCGCAAATCCTTCACCTCGAAGTCCGGTTGCACGGGGTCGGATTCGATGACGAACGGGGCGTGTTCGGCGCCGTAGAACCCCGGCCCGCCGGCCGCCATCGGGTGCGGCAGGTTGATGTACGGCGGCACCCCGCCCCGCCCGCCGAGTTCCCGCGACACGATGGAGCCCAACGACGGGTACAGCTCATTCACCGGGATCTTGGTGTTCGCCCCGTCGGCGAAGTTCGGCTTGTACCCGGTGAACAGGTAGTGGTAGCCGGTGCGGTGGCCGTTGTCCTGGTGGCTGTGGTGCCGCAGGATGGCGAACTTGTCGGCGATCTTGGCCGAGCGGTGGCAGTGTTCGCCCACCAGCGTGCCGGGCACGGTGGTCTGGATCGGCTTGTACGGCCCGCGGATTTCCGCCGCCGCCTCCGGCTTCAGGTCCCACATGTCGATGGTGGACGGCCCGCCCTCCAGGAACAGGAAGATGCACGCCTTCGCCTTCGGTTCCTTGCCGTTCGAGGCGGTGGCTTGGAGTTGGAACAGCGTGGGCAACGACAGGTTGGCGATGAACCCGGACGCGCCGAGTTTCAGGAGCGAGCGGCGGGTGGGGCGGGGCATGGGTCGTCTCCGTTAGCCCGACGCGCCAGCGAGGGGCAAGCCACCTGTCGGATATGCTGGTTCGTCCCTCGCTGGCGCGTCGGGCTAACTTACCGCTGGTACAGAAACCCCTTCGTGTTCAGCAGCGTCCACAGCGCGTCTTCGGTCGCCTCGCGACGGGTGAGCGCTTCCTTTCCGTCGAACAACTTCAGCAGCGCATCCCGCTCCGCCTTCGTCGGGAAGCGGCTGTGCGTGGACAGGTACAGCTCGTCGAGGATGGCCGTCGGTGACAACTCGCTGTCAGCGAGTCTGCGGGCCACCCCCCGCCGTGACCGCACCTTCGCCTCGATCTCCGGGCTGTTCTGGAGGTGCAGCGCCTGGGCGATGCTCGGTTCGGTGCTGCGCTCGCACTCACACACGCTGGTGCGGGCCGGGCGGCCGAACAGCGCCAGGAAGTACGACGGCATGCGGTTGTCCCACAGCTGGATGGCCCGCAGCCCCTCCGGGGTGCCGTTGAACTTCTCCGGCACGCCGGTGGTCTGGCAGACGGCATCCAGCAGCACCTCGGCCGGCAGGGTGCGACTGCGAGCGTGGCTGAAGTTCTGCTCGTCGTCGGCGTTCGCCCTGGTCGGCCCGCCGAGCTGGTACACCCGCGAGTTCAGCACGGTGCGGGTGACAGCCTTCAAGTCGTACTTCGATTCCACCAGATGCTTCGCCAGCGCCGCGAGGAGCGGCTCGTTCCCGGCCGGGTTGGTCAGCCGCAGGTCGTCGATCGGCTCGACCAGCCCGCGGCCGAAGTAGTGCGCCCACAGGCGGTTGACGGCGGCGCGGGCGAAGTACGGGTTGTCCGCACTCGTCACCCAGTCCGCCAGCACGGCCCGCCGGTCGGTGCGTTCCGGGAACGTCGCGTTCGTTCCGCCCAGCACCCGCGTGGGCACCGGCTGGTCCGTGCGGGGGTGTTTCAAATCCGCCCCGCCGTTCGACACGACCGCCTCGCCGCCCGGCGGCGTCTTCCGCGTCACCCCGGTGAAGAACCCGGCCAGGGCGAAGTAGTCGTCCTGCCCCCAGCGGTCGGACGGGTGGTGGTGGCACTGGGCACACTCGATCCGCACGCCCAGGAACACCTGCGACAGCGAGCGGCTCATCACCTCCGGCTTGTCCAGCGCCTTGTACAGCCCGGCCGGGCCGACCGCCGTCACCTTCCCCTCGGCCGTGAGGATGTCCCGCACGAACTGGTTGTAGGGGCGGTTGTCGGCAAACTGCTGCCGCAGCCAGCGGTGGAAGGCGACGGCGCCGTTGGCGGTGAGCGCGTCGCGGTCCACCCGCAGCAGGTCGGCCCACTTGAGCGCCCAATAGTCGGCGTACTCGGGGCGGTTGAGCAGCGCGTCGATCAGCTTCGCCCGCTTCTTCGGGTCGGCGTCGGCCAGGAACGCACGGGCTTCGTTCGCGGTCGGCAGAGTGCCGATCACGTCCAGGTAGACCCGCCGCAGGAAGGTGGAATCGTCCGCCAACTCGCTCGGCGGGATGCCGAGCCGCTCTAGCTTGGTCCACACGTGGCCGTCGATGAAGTTGGCTTCCGGCGGGCGGGTGAACGTGACTCCGGCACGGGGGACCGTAATCCGGCACACCGTCACCTGCCCGAGGTACCGCACCAGGATGGCCGCTTCACCGGGGATCTTGCCGGCCTGCACGAACCCGCCGCGGTCCACCCCGGCGATGGTGGTGGCGTTCGACTCGAACTCGGTCTCGGCCGTCACGTCCCGCCGCTGCCCGCGGGCGTCGATCGCCGTCACTCGTAGTTGCTGCGACCCGCCGAGTGACAACACTCTGTCACTCGGTTCGACCTCGATGCTCGTGATCGGCGGGGAAGTCTCCGTCCGCAGGTTCGCCCCCTCGGCGATCCACCGCACCAGCCGCTTGTACGCCAGCGACCCCTCGTGCAGCTTCTTCCCCCCGCCGTGCGGAATCCGGCCCGTCCCCTTTCCCACCAGCAAGCTGCTTTCGGGCGACGCCGGGAAAATCCGCCGCCCGCGAGCTTCGGCCACGATCGCCCGGTGGTCCGCTTCGGGGTCGAACCCGAACACGCTCAGCTTGAACCCGTTCTGCCCCTCGGCCTTGCCGTGGCACCCGCCGCTGTTGCACCCGGCCTTCGTCAGGATCGGCATCACCTGCTGCTCGAACGACACCGGGGCCGGCTGCCGCACGCCCTTCACCTCCACGCTGACGGTGGCCGTCTGGCCGTCGTGGGTGATGCGAACGGTCGTCGTCCCTTCGCCCCGCGGTTCGATCAGCCCGCGGGCGGTCACGCCGGCGACTTTCGGGTCGGCCACCTCGTACCGCACCCGGTGCGTCAGGTCGGCGGCGGGCGAGGAGGCGAGGAGTTGGTGTGTCGATTCCGGGCCGTCGAGGACCACCGCCGCCGGGGTGACGGTGAGCGGCGGGGCGGACACGGCCACCCCGCCGAGCAGCAGCACGGCCAGTGCGAACGCTTTCGGAAGCGGGTGGGTCATGGCACGCGGGCGGGGTCGGCGAGGGTGCGGGACGCACCCAGGTGGGACGCCGGACCCCACAAGACTACCCCATCCCCCGGCCGGAAACAACTCACCGCGTGTCGGCCTTGAACTTGAACGACGGCTTGCCGGTCAGGTCGGTGCTGACGAAGCTCGGGCACCAGTACCGCTCGACGTGCGCCACCACCTTGTCCGTGCCCTCGAAGTGCGAGTTCGCCCCCGGCCGGTTCGGGTCGTACATGGTGTCGGTCATGTCCCGCATCAGGGCCACGCTCTTGCCCAGCTTCACCATCTGGCGGATGGCGAACGGCCGCCCGAGCACGCACATGTTCAGGTGAACCCCACACAAGATGACGTTCTCGATCTTGCGATCCGTCAGCAGGTTCCACGCCTCCTGCCCGTCGTCGGTGATCGCGTCCTCGGCGGCGATTACGATGGCGGCGATCTGCCGCGTCCACGGGCCGCGGATCTCGCACTTCGTCTTGCAGTCGCACCCCATGTCCGAGTCGTCGATCGGCAGCACCCCCTCCCGCTTCTTGTCGGGCCAGTTCCACGCCGTGCCCCACCGCTCGCTCTTCGCCAGCTCGATCGGCGTCTTGGCGAACGGCGCTTCCATCGCCCGCTTCCGCTGCGGGGTGCCCTTGTAGAAGGCGGTGCAGGTACTCGGCGCGTGGATGACGAACACCCCCTGCTTGCGGGCCGCTTTCAGCATGTCGTTCATCGGCCCGGCCAGCTCGCCCACGCGGGCCTCGGCCGACTTGCACCAGTGGCGGTCCCACATGTCGCACACGACGATCGCCGTCTTCTTCGGGTCCCACGTCACCGCCTTCTCGGTGGCCGGCACCTCCGGCTCGCCCGGCGGGGACGACCGCGACCGCAGGGTGAGCTTGAGCGCCGGGTCGGCGGCCGGTGCGGAGGCGGTCATGAAGACGAACACAGCGAGCGGGAGTAAGCGGACCACGGCAAGGCTCCGGGAGGGATGGCGTCTTGTTAGCCCGACGCGCGAGCGAGGGGTGCGTGGTTCCCCTCGCTCGCGCGTCGGGCTAACAGACACACCACTTGGAACGAGGGTACGCGGCGGGCAGGCATCACGGAATCAGTTGGTACGTCACGAACGTGATCCGCCGGCCGTCCGGGGAGAAGCACGGCACGTTCACCGTTCCCTGCCCGCCGAAGAACCGCCCGAGCACGTCGATCTTCTTGTCGGCCAGGGTCATCCGCCGCAGGGTCACGTCCTTGTTCTCCGGGTGCCCCTTCACCCCCTTGTCGTAGCTGAGGAACACCAGCGTCTTGCCGTCCGGCGACGGGTGCGGGAACCAGTTGTTGAACTCGTCGTCGGTGATTTGCACTTGCTCGCTCCCGTCCGCCGTCATCCGCCACAGGTGCATCTGCCCGGTGCGGTCCGAGTTGAAGTAGATGTGCTTGCCGTCCGGCGAGTACTCCGGGCCGTCGTCCAGGCCCTTCGCCGTGGTCAGCCGGGTTTCCGCCCCGCCGCCGACCGGGATGGTGTACACGTCGAACTCGCCGTCCCGTTCGGCGCAGTAGGCCAGCGTCTTGCCGTCCGGCGACCACCCGTGCCAGTACGACGGGGCCTTCTCGGTGACGAGTTGCGGCTTTCCGCCCTCAACCGGCAGGGTGTAGATCCGCGACTTCCGGTCGGTCTGGGATTGATCGCTGATCACCAACGTCTTGCCGTCCGGCGACACCCCGTGGTCGTTGTTGCACCGCACCGCGAAGCCGGTGTCGATCGCCTCCGGTTTGCCGCCCGCCGCCGGGATGCGGTAGATCTTCCCGCCGCTGTTGTAGATCAGCGTCTTGCCGTCGCTCAGCCAGTTCGGCGCCTCGATCCGCGTCGGGGTGACGAACGCCACCTTGCGGTCGGTCGAGGTCAGCGCTTGCGTCTCCAGGGTGCTGTACAGGGTCGGCTTCGCGGACTCGGGGAGTTTGGCGGTCAGTTCCACGTTCGAGAACACCGCCGTCTCGGACACGTCCTTGTTGTGGGCGCACACGCCCAGGCCGACGTACACCGGGCCGTCGAACGACACCCGCACGGCGCACCCGGAGAATTTCAGTTCTTCGCCCGCACCAGCCAGGTACAGCAGGGCGTACTTCCCCTTGCGGACCAGTTTTGCCCGTGTCGGCTTGGTCACGTTCGCCTGCACCTCGTGCGTATTCGCCCCCTTCGCGTCGCGGAACTGGAGCGAGGTCAGCCCGTCGCCGTGAACGGCCACGTCGAAGTAGGCGGCGTCGGCGTCGAGCGACTGCCGGACCATCAGGCACGCCTTGCGGTGCGGGTCCTTGCCCTCGCCGGTGAACTTGATGTCGGCGGCGAACGACAGGTCCCCCTCCCACTTCTTCCACACGAACTGGAGGGCGTCCTTGGCGAACCACATGTTCTCCCCGCTGCCGGTGACGGTGTACGCCTTCGCGGTCGGGTCGAACGTGGCCGAGCCGGGGTGCAGCACCACCCCGACGTCGGCGCTCTTCTCGAACAGCCCGAGGGACGGTTCGGCCGCGGTCAGCGTGGGGGTGAGGGCAAGAACGGCGACGACGGCCACACAGCCGGTCTTCATGGGAGGGTTCCGGTGAGGCGGGCGAACGACCGGCGGTCATCATGGCCGATGCGGGGGCGGGTCACAAGCGGGTGCGGGCGGAATTCGCCACGGACAGGTGCGGTGATTGAGTGTGGTGGGCGGGCGGACGACCTCACCCCCCGGCCCCCTCTCCCTGCTCCCGGAGCGGCGCTCCGGCGGGAGAGGGGGAGGAAGAAGGGGGACTGGTCTTCCGACCCTCTCCCGCCTCGCCGTCGGCGAGGGAGCAGGGAGATGGTGGCGAGCGGAGCGAGCCGGGTGAGGTCTTTTTTTCCCCGAACCCACCCGCGACTACACCCTCACCGACTGCGAGCATCGATTCAATTGGTGCCGGCCCCGCCGCACTGATAAATTGTTCCCACCCTCCCCCCACATCTGGTCCGCCGATGAAACCCTCCCTCGCGGTCCTCGCCCTGGGTTGCATGCTCGCCGCCGCCCCCGCCGCCGAGCCGTGGGCCGATCCGAAGCTGACGGTGACGGACGGCCTGGAACTGTGGCTGGACGCGAACAAGCCGGTCGGCACCGAGAACCTGCACCCGGACGGCAAGCTCGCCAAGTGGCTGGACGCCTCCGGCAAGGGGCGACACCTGGCGCAGCCGAAGGCGGACGCTCGCCCGGTGCGGCTGCCGGCCGGCGGGGTGGCGGTGGTGCGGTTCGACGGCCTGGACGACCACCTGCGGGCGGTGAAGCAGGCGGCGGAGTTGGACGCGTTCACCGTCGTCGTCGTCGGCATCCCGCGGGCCAACCCCGGCCCGTTCCGCGGCGTGCTGGCGTTCAACGCGGCCAACGGGAAGGACTACGAGACCGGGCTGAACATCGACTTCGGGGCCACCGGCACCGCCCGGTTCAACGTGCTGAACGCCGAGGGCCGCGGGTTCGGCGGGGCGCGGAACCTGCGGACGGCGGACGGCCCGTTCGGCGAACTCGTCACGCTCGAACTGGCGTCGGCCGGCAAGACCGTCACGCTGGCGGTGAACGGCAAGGCCGAGGGGGAGCGGCCCCGCACCGCCGGCCGGGTCAGCCTGGACGAGATCACCGTCGGCGGGCGGTTCTACAACAACGCCCCCGGCGCCCAGCACGCCGACGGGTTCGCCCGGTACGACGTGGCCGAAGTGCTGGTGTACAACCGCACGCTGACGGGCGACGAGGTGAAGGCCGTCCGCGGCTACCTGGGCACGAAGTACGCCGCCCTGAAGGACACCCCGCCGCCGGACGCCGGCGGCGGCCGGGTGCTGGTGCCGGTGAAGGACCCGCCGCCGGTGCAGGTGTTCGTGCCCGGCTTCCACGCCCGCGAGCTGCCGCTCAGCCTGACCAACATCAACAACGTGAAGTACCGGCCGGACGGCACCCTGGTGGCGCTCGGGTACGACGGCAACATCTGGACACTGACGGACACCGACGGCGACGGATTGGAGGACAAGGCCACCCGCTTCTACGAGAACAAGGGCGAGCTGTCGTCGCCCATCGGCATGGACCTCACCCCGCCCGGGTACAAGCACGGCACCGGCGTGTTCGTGGCGACGAAGGGGAAGGTGGTGCTGATCGCCGACACCGACGCGGACGGCAAGGCGGACAAGGAGATCGTGGTCGCGTCCGGGTGGAACGAGTTCAGCGTGAACATCGACGTGATCGGGGTGGCGGTGGACCCGAAGGACGAGAGCGTCTGGTTCGGCCGCGGTACGGCGAACTACACCAACGGCTACCTGCTCGACAAGGACGGCAAATCCCAGTATTCGCTGAAGGACGAGCGCGGCACCGTCCAGCGGGTGGCGCCGGACTTCAAGTCGCGGGAGATCATCGCCACCGGCATCCGCTTCCCGGTCGGGCTGCGGTTCAACCGCCACGGCGACCTGTTCTGTTCCGACCAGGAGGGGGCGACGTGGCTGCCGAACGGCAACCCGTTCGACGAGCTGCTGCACGTCCAGAAGGGGCGGCACTACGGGTTCCCGCCGCGGCACCCGAAGCACCTGCCGGACGTGATCGACGAGCCGAGCACAGCCGACTACGGCCCGCAGCACCAGTCCACGTGCGGGCTGTGCTTCAACGAGCCGGTGAAGAAGGACGGCCCGACGTTCGGCCCGAAGGGGTGGGCCGGCGACGCCATCGTCACGGGTGAGTCCCGCGGCAAGTTGTACCGCACGCAACTGGTGAAGACGGCGAACGGGTACGTGTCGCGGAGCCACCTGTTCGCCGCACTGTCCATGCTCACCATCGACTGCTGCGTCTGCCCGGACGGGTCGCTGCTGGTGGCGTGTCACAGCGGTGGGCCGGACTGGGGCAGCGGGCCGACCGGCAAGGGCAAGCTGTTCAAGATCAGCTACGCCGAGCGGGAAGTCCCGCAGCCGGTGCTGACGTGGGCGAGCGGGCCGCGGGAAATCCGGGTGGCGTTCGACCGCCCGCTCGACCCGCAACTGCTCAAGGACGCGACGAAGCAGACGACGGTGACAGCCGGCAAGTACGTGCGGGCCGGAGACCGGTTCGAGTCGCTGTGGCCGGGGTACGCGGTGGTGAACGCGGAGAAGATGACCCCGCGGCTGGACGTGCCGGTGCGGTCGGTGCAACTCACCCCGGACCGCCGCACGCTGGTCATCGCCACCGACCCGCTCGCCGCCGCGGTGCATTACGCCGTCACCCTGCCCGGCCTCGGCCGGACGACGGCGAAGGGCACGCTCCCGCAGCACCCACACATCGACCTCGCCTTCGACCTGAGCGGGTGCGAGGCGACGTGGACGAAGAACGGCAAGGGGGAGTGGAGCGGCTGGCTGCCCAGCCCGGACCTTTCGCTGGCCCGGCAGTGGACCGCCGGCAGTGCCGACCACGACGCGCTTTGGGCGGCGATGAAAGAGCCGGGTGAGTTGGCGCTGAAGGCGAAGCTGAACCTGACCGACATGCTCCGCCCGGCCGTGCAACCCGGCTCGCGGATCGACTACGAACTGCCAGCGGAACGGGTGTGGTTGCACTATGTGTCGCCGGAGAACGTCGATTTTCGGAAGCCGGACGAACCGGCCGGCGTCATCAGTGTCGAGAGCAAAGACGGCGCGTACCACGGCTCGGCCAGCCTGAAACCGGACCGCGTCCGGCCCACTCTGGTCGAGTTCAAACTCCGCGGGAGCGAACTCGCCCTGTCGTACTCCACCGCCGAGGACAAACGGCGGCGGCCGTTCCCCCTGCACCGCAGCCTGGTGCCGTGGGCGGACACGTCGGCGAAGGCGCTGGAGCCGGCGGCCCTGCCCCCGCCGCCGGAGCTGGCCGGCGGCAGTTGGGCGAAGGGGCGGGCGGTGTTCTTCAGCGAGCAGGCGGCGTGCGGCAAGTGCCACACCGCCCACGGCCGCGGCGGGGCCATCGGCCCGGACCTGTCCAACCTGATCCACCGCGACTACCCGTCGGTCCTCCGCGACATCACCAAGCCGAACTTCGCCATCAACCCGGACCACCTGACGTACACCGTGCAACTGCACGACGGCCGCACCCTGCAAGGGGTCGTGAACACCACGAAGGACACGCTGACGGTCGGCGACATCAAAGGCACCGTCGTCACCGTGCCGCGGGCGGACGTGGAGTCGATGAAGCCGTCGGCCCTGTCCACCATGCCGGAAGGCATGCCGGAGCAACTCGGGCCGGAGCGGATGAAGGACCTGCTGACGTACCTGCTCACCTCGCCGGTGAGCATGCCGCGGGACTACCCCGGCGGGCCGGGGCCGAAGCCGCGGACGCTGGCCGAGGTGAACGCGGTGCTGGCCGGCGCGCCCAAGCCGCCGGACAAGCTGAAGCCGCTGCGGGTGGTGCTGGTGGCCGGGCCGAAGGACCACGGCCCCGGCGAACACGATTACCCGGCGTGGCAGAAGGCGTGGAAGGAGCTGATGGCGACGGCCGACAACACCACGGTGACGACGGCGTGGGAGTGGCCGGCGAAGGAGGAGTTCACCACCGCCGACGTGATGGTGTTCTACCAGCGCGGCGACTGGGACGCGAAGCGGGCGGCGGACGTGGATGCGTTTCTGGAGCGCGGCGGCGGGCTGGTGTACGTCCACTGGGCGGTGGACGGGCGGAAGGGCGGACCGGAGTTCGCCAAACGGATCGGGCTGGCCGGCGGCGGGGCGGTCGGGTTCCGCCACGGCGACCTGACGCTGAACTTCGGCAAGGACACGAAGCACCCGGTCCTCCGCAACTTCGACACGCTGAAGCTGGTGGACGAGAGCTACTGGAAGATGCACGGCGACCTAAAAGCCGAGCGGGTGCTGGCGACGGCGGTGGAGGAGAAGGAGCCGCGGCCGCAGTTGTGGTCGCTGGAACACGGCCGCGGACGGGTGTTCGTGTCCATCCCCGGCCACTACTCGTGGACGTTCGACGACCCGCTGTTCCGGGTGCTGCTGCTGCGCGGCATCGCGTGGTCGGCGCACGAGCCGGTGGATCGGTTCAACGACCTGGTGTGGCCGGGGGCGAACGTGGCCCGGTGACGGTATCCAGCCGCGGGCGTACATTTCTTCCGTCGGGAGTGTAGCCCGCACATTCCGGGTGCGGAAGCCAGAACCGCACCCGGAGTGTGCGGGCTACACTCCCGACCTAACCCCGGAGCCGAATGCGCGACACCCTGCTGTTCCTCGGGCAGATGGCCCGCCGCTGGCGGACCACCGGCGCCGTCGTGCCGAGCAGCCGCGGCCTCACCCGCGGGATGGTGGACGCCGTCGGCGACGTGGCCCCCGGCCAGGTGATCCTCGAACTCGGCCCCGGCACCGGGGTGTTCACCCGCGCGCTGGCCGCCCGCTACCCGCACGCCCGGCTGCTGGCGGTGGAGGTGAACCCGACGTTCGCCGACCGGCTGGCCGCCACCGCCCCGCCGACCGCCGAGGTGGTCCGCGGGTGCGCGTCCGAGTTGCCCGCCCTGCTCGCCGCCCGCAACCTGGAGCCGGACGACGTGGCGGCGGTGGTGAGCGGGCTGCCGCTGCTGTCGCTGCCCGGCGACCTGCCCGAACGGGTGCTGGCATCCGTGGCAGCGGTGCTGCCGCCCGGCCGCCGGTACGTGCAGTTCACCTACTCGGTGCGGGCGTGGCGTCGGTTCGCCACCCCGGGGTTCGAGCGGCGGCCGTCGCGGAAAGTGTGGCTGAACGTCCCGCCGGCAAACGTGCTCACGTTCGTGCGGAGTTGAACCCAGACATTCCGGAAACCCGGTGTCGCCGACCGACGCGGGTGTGGGGCGCGAAGTGATCTTCTTGATCCCCTTTCTGAAAAACAGGGGTTATGGGCACCCGCCCCGGCCGCCTTCTGACACTCTTGATACCCGAATGACCCCCACGACCGACCCCGTCTCGCCGCCCGCCGCTCTGCCGCCCGAGCCGATGGACCCCCAGGTGCGGTCCGTCCAGCCCGGCGGCGGGGTGGTGTACCAACTCGAACTGGCGTGGGGGGGCTTGCGGCGGTTCTGGCTGCGGACGTTCCGCCCCGGCTATGTGAAGCGGATGGAGACGCTCCGCAAGGGCGACTTCAACGGCTGCCCGCACCCGGTCCTCGACCCGCGGGACGTGAAGTTCTTCCGCAACCAGGGCGGGTACCACTGGGACCCGGCCGACGACCCGTTCCGCTGGCGGGACCGCATCCCGTTCGCCCGCTGGGGGCTGGCCGAGCTGTTCGCGTTCTCCGCCCTCACGTTCGGCCCGGCCGCGGCGCTGGCGGGCGTGCTATCCTTGGTCGCGGTCCCCGGCTGGCTGGCGGTGGTCGGGTGGGTGGTGGTGTTGGCGCTGGTGGTGATCGGCGGGCTGATCGTGTGGTTCTTCCGCGACCCGCACCGGGCGGTGCCGGCCGAACCGGGGCTGGTGGTCGCCCCGGCCGACGGGCTGGTGGTGTCCATCGAGGAGGTGGACGACCCGTTCGTCGGCCCGGCGGTGGAGATCGGCATCTTCCTGTCGATCTTCAACGTGCATGTGAACCGGGCGCCGGCCGGCGGGCGGGTGATCGGCATCGAGTACCGGCGGGGGAAGTTCCTGAACGCCCTGCGGCCGGCGTCGGCGCGGGAGAACGAGCGGATGACGGTGCGGTTCCAGGGGGACGGCCCGGCCCACCGCCGGTACGTGATCCGGCAGATCGCCGGGGCGATCGCCCGCCGCATCGTGTGCGGGGTGCGGCCGGGCGACCGGCTGGCCCGCGGCGAGCGGTTCGGCATGATCAAGTTCGGCTCGCGGACGGAACTGGTGCTGCCGCGGACGGCCGGGCTGAGCGTGCGGGTGAAGGTGGGCGACAAGGTGCAGGCCGGGGCGACGGTGTTCGCCGCGTTCGCCGACGCCGGGGCGACGATGCCGGAGGTGAGCCATCAACCGCCGCGATAAGATCAGGCTGTTCGCCGTCCTGCCCACCGCCCTCACCCTGGGGAACGCGGTGTGCGGGTTCGGGGCGATCGCGCTCGCCGCCCAGTGGGCCGGGTACACCCGCGAGTCGTCCCTGTTCGCCGCCGCCTGCCTCATCTTCCTGGCCATGGTGTTCGACGCGTTCGACGGGGCCGCCGCCCGGTGGACCAAGCAGACGACCGAGTTCGGCGCCCAGCTCGACTCGCTGTGCGACGCCATCAGCTTCGGCGCCGCCCCGGCGCTCCTGATGCTCCAGTTCTCCCAGCCGGTCGGGTACCACCCGCGGGTGCTGTGGACGGCCGGGGCGGTGTACGTGGCGTGCGTGGTGCTGCGGCTGGCCCGGTACAACGTGAACATCGGCGACCCCGCCCGCGCGAAGGGGTTCACCGGCCTGCCGTCGCCGGCCGCCGCCGGGGTGGTGGCGTCGTTCCCGATGATGGCGTTCGGCCCGGCCCTGCTGGACACCGACGGCGGGCAGGCGGGCGAGCGGGTGGGCGAGTGGATCGACTGGGCGGCCGTCCGCATCCTGCCGGTGGTGGCGGTGGCGGTGGCCGGGCTGATGGTGTCGAAGGTGAACTACTCGCGGCACTTCCTGGCCCGCGGGCGGCGGTCCGGCCCGGCGGTGGTGCGGCTGGTGTTCATGCTGGCGGTGATCGTGGCCGTGCCGCGGGTGGCCGCCCCGTTCTTGACGTGCTGGTACGCGTTCGCCACCCCGCTGCGGGCCGCCTGGGTGCGGCACATCTGGCCGTGGTTCACCGGCCGCCCGCCGGCCGACGACCCCGTTCCGCCGCCCCGGTCGCCGCACTTCGCCCCCGGCAAGAAGACGGTGCGGGCCGACGACCCGCACCGCCCGCCGGCGGAGCCGCCCGAGGCGCACTAACACGGGAGCTGGGATACTACTGCCGGGGGTTGGAGTTCACGCTTCAGCGTGAGTGAACTTTTCTTTCGCTGAAGCGTGAACTCCAACCCCCGGCCGGATTCACCTGGGGTTCGGTCGAGGCGGTTACCCGACGGCCGCCAGCCCGCGCTCGGCGTCCGTCACCGGGCGGGCGCTCATCTGCTGGGCGTCCAGCCCGCCGTCCACCGGGATGACGATGCCGGTGGCGTAGCACGCCGCGTCCGACGCCAGGAACACGAACCAGTCGGCCACGTCCTCGACGGTGGCGATCCGGCGGATTGGGATCTGGTCGATCACCTGCTGCCGCTCCCACGGCGACGACGCCAGCCCGAAGTCGGTGAGCGGCGTTTCCACCAGGCCGGGGGCGACGGCGGCGGTGGTGAACCCGAGCGGGGCGAGTTCAACCGCCAGTTGGCGGGTGAGGGCGTTGACCGCCCCCTTGCTGGCGTCGTACAGGGTGTGCGCCGGCTCGCTACGGGTGCCGTTCAGGCTGGTGGTGAACAGGATCCGCCCGCCGCGGCCGGCGGCCTTGGCCCGCCGCACCACCGCCTGGGTGACGGCCACCGCCGTCCACACGTTCAGCCCGAAGGTGGCGTCGAAGTCGTCCCGCGTCAGCTTCAGGAACGGCGGCTCGCGGAACGTGCCCACGTTGTTCACCAGCACGTCGATCCCGCCCATCCGCCCCCACGCCGCCCCGACCAGGTGTTCGGCCTCGCCCTCCACCGTCAAGTCGGCCTGCAGGTAGCGGGCGTGGTCCGGGTACTCGGCCAGCACGTCGGCCACGTCCAGGCACTCCTCCACCGGCTGCTCGGCGGTGAGTACCACCTCCGCCCCGTTTCCGGCCAGCGCCCGCGCCACCGCCAGCCCGATCCCCCGGCTGCTGCCCGTCACCAGTGCCCGTTTCCCGCGGAGCATGACCGCCCCTCCTCCGTGTGCGTGCTGATAGGATAGCCGCATGACCCCCCGCGCCGCCAGCGTCTGGTTCACCCCGCCCGCCGCCGCCGATCGGTTTCTGCCGGAAGGGCCGCGGGCGCAAGGTGATGGGATTTTGTGGGTCAACATCCAAACGGGGCCGGACGCGACCACGGGGGATGTGCATACGCTGCGGTTTGAAGACCCCACCCCCCAACCCCCTCCCCGAGGCGGAGAGGGGGAGAAAACCAACTCCCCCTCTCCGCCTCGGGGAGGGGGTTGGGGGGTGGGGTCTCCGATTCACACCCGCCACCCGATGCCGGCCCGCCCCGGCTTCGTGTTCCCCACGTCGAACCCGAACCTCGTCCTCGCCGGGTGCGACAAGGTGGTCGGGCTGTTCGACCTGACCACCGCCGACTGGACCCCGCTCGCCGCCCTCCCGGACACCCACCCGCGGACGATCATCAACGACGGCGAGATCGTCCCCGGCGGGCGAGCGATCGTGTTCGGCACGAAGGACGTGCAGTTCGCCGACCCGATCGCCCACCTGTACCTGTTCACCCTCGACGATAACCAGATCACGGTGCTGGCCGACGGGCAGACGTGTTCGAACGGGAAGGTGTTCGCGGCCGGCGGGCGGACGCTGTACGACATCGACACCCCGCGGAAGGTGGTGACGAAGTACCGGCTGGACGTGGCGAACCGGACGATCGCGGCCGAGGGCATCGCCCTAGATTTGCAGCACCGCGACGACTTCCCGGACGGCATGTGCGACGCCGGCGACGGCACCGTCGTCATCGCCTTCTACAACCCGCGCTTTGCCTACGCGGGGCGGGCGGTCCGCTACCGCCTGGGCACCGGCGAGGTGCTGCACGAGTGGCACACCCCCGGCTCCCCGCGGGTGACGTGCCCGCTGCTGATCCAACGGCCGGACGGGGTAAAGCTGATCCTGACGACAGCGGACGAGGGGATGCCGGCGGAACTGCGAGCGAAGTGCGCGAACGCCGGCTGCCTGTTCATCGCGGATACGGATTTGACGGGTGTGTCGGCGGCGGAGGTGGTCGTCTTGTAAGTAGTAGGCACACTCCGTGTGCCGTTCTGAGTGACGGCACACGGAGTGTGCCTACTACACTACCGAGCCGGTTCCGCCGGCGTGTTCGCGGCCATCTGCGGCGGGGCGATGGTCACCCGCCCCGGCTGCTTCGGCGGGTCGGCCGACAGCGTGCCGGGGCCTTTCTGGTAGTACACCACCGCGATCAACATCACCGCCGCCACCCCGGCCAGCAGGCCGAGCTTCGAGTCGTTCGTCATCACACGTCCCCGGAGCGGGCGCAGTTTCGGCAACTATTCCTCACAACCGGGCGGATGCCGCTTGACTTGAGGCGGACGAAGTGGAAAACCGAACCCGCACGGCGGGCGTCCGGCATTCCCGGCACGCCCGGCCGAAGCGCGACAACCGGCACAGTCTTCCCATCCGGAAGGAACGCCCATGCTGACCCTCGCGGCGGTGGCGGTGATCGTGGCGGCGGCGGTGTGTACCGCCCGCGGGTTCGACGTGCGGATCGTGCTGTCCGCCGCCGCCCTGGTGCTCGGCCTGCTCGCCGGCCAGCCGGCGATGGTCGTCCGCGAGTTCCTGAACACGTTCAGCAGCGAGAAGTTCGTCATCCCCATCTGCACGGCCATGGGGTTCGCGTACGTGCTCAAGCACACCGGGTGCGACGACCAACTGGTGCGGCTGCTGGTCGCCCCGGTGCGGCGGGTGCGGGTCCTGATGGTGCCGGGGGTGATCCTGGTCGGGTTCATCGTGAACGTGCCGATCATCAGCCAGACGAGCGTGGCGGTGTGCTTGGGGGCGGTGGTGGTGCCGCTCATGCGGGCGGCCGGGTTCTCGGCGGCGACGATCGGGGCGACGCTGCTGCTCGGGGCGTCGGTCGGCGGGGAACTGTTCAACCCCGGTGCGCCGGAGCTGAACACGGTGAGCAAGAAGACGGACGTGCCGACGGCGACGCTGGCCCGCGAACACCTGCCGTGGGTGGTGTTCCCGATGCTGGCGGTGAGCGGGGTGGCGTTCTGGGGGATGAGCCGGTGGTGGGAAGGCAAGAAGGACCCCACCCCCCAACCCCCTCCCCGAAGCGGAGAGGGGGAGAAAGAACTCTTCGCCGCGACCTCCGGGAGCGGTGGTAGCTCGGCCGCTCCCGGAGGTCGCGGCGAAGAGCGGGTGAACCCCCTCAAAGCCCTCGTCCCGCTCGTGCCGCTCGTCCTCCTCCTCCTCTCCGGCCCGCCGTTCGGCGTCATCCACATCCCGGACGAGTGGCTGGCGGTGGCATCGGAGGAGATGCCGCTGCCGAAGAAGGTGGTGAGCGGGCGGACCATCGGGCTGGCCATGCTCATCGGGGTGGTGGTGGCCGCCGCGGCGGTGCCGCGGACGGCCGGCGGGTGCGCGAAGGCGTTCTTCGAGGGCGCCGGGTACGGGTTCACCAACATCATCAGCCTGATCGTGGTGGCGAACTGCTTCGGCAAGGGGATCGAGGCGGTGGGATTGGCGAAGGTGCTGGGCGAGTTCATCCAGGCCGAGCCGCGGCTGCTCACCCCGCTGGCGGTGCTGGTGCCGTGGCTGTTCGCCGCGGTGAGCGGGTCGGGCATGGCCAGCACGCAGAGCCTGTACGGGTTCTTCCACGACCCGGCGATCGCACTGGAGCAGAACCCGAACGACGTGGGCGCGCTGGTGTCGGTCGGGTCGGCGGCCGGGCGGACCATGTCGCCGGTGGCGGCGGTGGCGATGATGTGCGGCAAGCTGACCGACACCAACCCGTGGACGCTGGCCGGGCGGGTGGCCGTCCCGCTCATGGTCGGCCTGGCCGCGGTGATCGCCCTGCGGATGGCCGGGGTGGTGTAGTGTCGAGCGGAGCCGCGTGAGCGGCCCGAGTTTGTCGTCGGAACTCGGGACCCTGACGGGTCTCCGCTCGACAGAGGCCGGGTATGATAACCGCTGCCCCCTCTCCAACCCCGACCCGCCATGCGCATCGCCCTCGGCACCGACCACGCCGGGTTCCGGCTGAAGGAACACCTGAAGCGGCTGCTCACGTCCCTCGGGCACGAGTGCGTGGACTTCGGCACCTCGTCGGAAGAGTCGGTGGATTACCCGGTGTTCGTGCGGCCGGCGGCGGAGGCGGTGGCCCGCGGGGAATGTGACCGCGGCATCGTGCTCGGCGGGTCGGGGAACGGCGAGGCGATGTGCGCCAACCGGGTGCGGGGGGTGCGGTGCGCCCTGTGCTGGAGCGTGCAGGTGGCGGAGTTGGCCCGCCGGCACAACGACGCCAACGTCATCAGCCTGGGGGCGCGGTTGACCAGCGAGGCCGAGGCAGAGGCGATCGTGCGGGCGTGGCTGGACACGCCGTTCGACGCCGGCCGGCATGTGAAGCGAATTCAGATGCTGGACGAGTAGGCGAGTTCCCCCCGGTGTGGCCGTCTGGTACACTCACTCTCCCACCCCGTGAACACGTCCGAGGCCGACGCCGATGCGTTCGCTGCTGCTCTCCCTCGCCCTGCTCCTGCCGGCCGCCGCCCCCGCGCAAGACCTGGTCGCCAAGACCGACGCCCTGAGCCCGGCGGACGAGGCGAAGAAGTTCAAGCTGCCGCCGGGGTTCACCGCCCAACTGGTGGCGTCCGAGCCGGACATCCAGAAGCCGATGCAGATGGCGTTCGACGCCAAGGGCCGGCTGTGGCTGACCACCTCGCACCACTACCCGTGGGCCGCCGAGCCGGGCAAGGGCACCGACAAGCTGTTCATCCTGTCCGACTTCGACGCCGCCGGCAAGGCGAAGAAGGTGCAGGTGTTCGACGACAAGCTGAACATCCCCATCGGGGTGCTGCCGCTGCCGGACGGCAAGTCGGTGATCGTGTCCGAGTGCGGGAAGATCCTGAAGCTGACCGACACCGACGCGGACATGAAGGCGGACAAGCGGGAGGTGCTGTTCGACGGGTTCGGGTTCCGCGACACGCACGGCATGACCAACTCGTTCACCCTCATGCCGGACGGGTGGGTGTACGCCTGCCACGGGTACCTGAACGACAGCACGGTGAAGGGGACGGACGGGCACGAGGTGAAGATGAACAGCGGGAACACGTTCCGGTTCAAGCCGGACGGCAGCCGCATCGAGGTATTCACCCGCGGGCAGGTGAACCCGTTCGGCATCGCCGTGGACCCGTGGCTGAACCTGTACACCGCCGACTGTCACAGCAAGCCGGTGACGCAGCTCATCCGCGGGGCGCACTACGACAGCTTCGGCAAGCCGCACGACGGCCTCGGGTACGCCCCGCACGTGTACAACCACCTGCACAACAGCACCGGCCTGTGCGGGCTGACGTACTACGCCGCCGACCACTTCCCGAAGGAGTGGGCCGGGGTGATGTTCATCGGCAACGTGGTGACCAGCCGCATCAACTGCGACCGCATCGGGTGGAAGGGCAGCACCCCGGAGGGGAAGGAACTGCCCGACTTCCTGGTCAGCGACGACCCGTGGTTCCGCCCGGTGGACATCAAGCTGGGGCCGGACGGGGCGCTGTACGTGAGCGACTTTTACAACAAGATCATCGGCCACTACGAGGTGGACCTGAAGCACCCCGGCCGGGACAAGGACCACGGGCGGGTGTGGCGGATCGTGTGGACCGGCGAGCCGCACGGGCACAAGGTGCAACCGCCGCCGGAACTGGCCGAGTTGAAGCCACTGCGGGAGCTGGCCGCGGCGAAGGAGCTGTCGGCCGAGCAGCGGCAACAGGCGGTTGCGGCCCTGAAGAAGGACGCCCGCGTTGCCCGCGCCGCCGCCGACGTGATGACCGCCCACCCGCACGCCGACTTCGTCGAGCCGCTGCTCGACTTCGTGCCGCACATCAAGACCGAAGACACGCACCTGTCGCACGCCGCCCGCATCGCCCTACGAAACTGCGTGCTCGCCGCCGGCGGGGTGGACAAGGTGAAAGGGCTGATCGATCGGGGCGACAGACCCATCCGTGCGGTAGCGCTGTTCGATGTGGCCATCGCCATCCGCACGAAGGAGTCAGGGGAATTTCTAGCCGAACACTTCGCCGACAAGCTGCTCCG
The DNA here is from genome assembly GCA_022841795.1 of Fimbriiglobus sp. Classification (GTDB taxonomy): domain Bacteria; phylum Planctomycetota; class Planctomycetia; order Gemmatales; family Gemmataceae; genus JALHQU01. The sequence continues at coordinate 14,326 of JALHQU010000049.1, read as the reverse complement.
GGACGACCAGCGGGTGGCCGCCGCCGGGGTGATCGGCCGATACGCTTCGGACCGAGACTACTACGTCACCGGCCACACGTTCCTGGGCAAGCCGGGCGACTTCGGCCGGTGGTGTGCGTACTCCACAGCACTGCTCCGCGGGGCGCAGGCGGGCGGGGCGAAGAAGGCCGGACCGGGCCGTGACATCGCCACCGGACTGGGGAAGGTGTTCGAGGCGAAGCTGCCACCCGAAGACCAGCGCGCCGCCGCGATTCTGTTCCGATTGGCTACGTCCTTCCCGGACTCTCGCCCGGTGTTTGCGGACGCCGCTTGCACGTTCACCGCGGTCCGGCTGATCGAGGATGCAACGACCCCCGCCGACGTGCGGAACGATCTCGTCGAGGCGATCGACCCGCTGAACTCGAAGCCGGTCGATTCCTTCCGCCGCCGCACGCTCGGCGACGAGAGCAAGGCAGTCGCGTTGCGGGTGCGGATTCTTTCGGGTTTACTGGCCCGCGGGGCGCCGTCCGTGTCCGACTGCGGGATGGCAAAAGACCTGATCAAAGTCGCCCCCTACGCCCAGGCCGTGTCCATCGCCGTCGCGCTTGCCGGGGACAAGTTCGGCGCCGACCTGCTGCTGGCGAGCGTGCGGAACGGCGAGGTGCCCGGCCGGTTGCTGCAAGAGAAGGCCGTCCTCGACCGGCTGAAGGCGACGAAGGTGCCGGACCTGGACGCCAAGCTGAAGGAGCTGACCAAGAACCTGCCGCCGGCGGAGAAGCGGTTGGACGACCTGATCAAGGCCCGCGCCGCCGGGTTCTCGAAGGCGAAGACCGACGTGGATCAGGGCAAGGTGGTGTTCACCAAGCAGTGCGCCGTCTGCCACCAGCTGAACAACGAGGGGGCGAAGGTCGGCCCGCAACTCGACGGCGTCGGCATCCGCGGGCTGGAGCGGCTATTGGAGGACACGCTCGACCCGAACCGGAACGTGGATCACGCCTTCCGCGCCACCAAGCTGGACCTGAAGGACGGGCGGAACCTGTCCGGGCTGCTCCTCCGCGAGGAGGGCGAGGTGTATGTGCTGGCCGACAACGTCGGCAAGGAGCAACGCATCCCGAAGGCGGACGTGGACCAGAAGACGACGGCGAACACCAGCGCCATGCCGGCCAACCTGGACACGGTGATGACCGAGGCCGAGTACTACCACCTGCTGCGGTTCCTACTGGAGCAGAAGGTGAAGAAGTGAATCTTGTTCGCGCCATCGTCTTCACCCTGTGTCTCGCCCTGCCCGCGCCGGCGGTGGATCCGGCGGGCGTCGAACACTTCGAGAAGTCCGTCCGCCCGCTGCTCGTGCAGCACTGCCAGAAGTGTCACGGCGAGAAGGCGAAGGGCGGGCTGAAGCTGACCACCCGCGCCGAGTTGCTGAAGGGCGGCGACGCTGGCCCGGCGGTGGTGCCCGGCGACGCGGCGAAAAGCCTGCTGGTGAAAGCGATCCAGTACGACGGCGAGCTGAAGATGCCGCCGGCCGGCAAGCTGAAGTCGGCCGAGATCGACGCCCTCGCGAAGTGGGTGACGGACGGGGCGGTGTGGCCGGCGAGTGACACCGCGGTGTCAGCGGCGAAGCCGGGCGGCCCGCTGTTCACCGACGAGCAGCGGAAGTTCTGGGCCTTCCAACCCGTCAAGCGACCGCCGGTTCCGGTGAACCCCGACCGCAAGGGAGGGGGTGATTCCACCAACCCCATCGACGCCTTCATCCTCGCCAAGCTCGCCGACCACAAGCTCACCCTGTCCCCGCCCGCCGACAAGCGGACGCTCCTCCGCCGCGTCACGTTCGACCTGACCGGCCTGCCGCCGACGCCGGACGAACTGGCCGCGTTCGAGAAGGACACGTCGCCCGCGGCGTTCGAGAAGGTGGTTGATCGGCTGCTGGCGAGTCCGCACTATGGCGAGCGGTGGGGGCGGCGCTGGCTGGACGTGGCCCGTTACGCCGACAGCAACGGGATGGACGAGAACACGGCGTTCGGCCACGCCTGGAAGTACCGGGATTACGTCGTCCGCAGCCTGAACGCCGACAAGCCGTATGACGTGTTCCTCCGCGAACAGATCGCGGGCGACCTACTCCCGCCGACGGCGAACGAGACCGAGCGGACGGACCGGCTGGCGGCGCTCGGCTTTCTGGCGATCGGGCCGAAGCTGCTGGCCGAGCCGGACAAGCAGAAGATGCTGCTGGACATCGCCGACGAACAACTGGACACGGTCGGCAAGAGTGTGCTGGGGCTGACGCTCGGGTGCGCCCGCTGCCACGACCACAAGTTCGACCCCCTCCCGACGCGGGACTACTACAGCCTGCTGGCGGTGTTCACCAGCACCCGCACCATGCGGAACCTGAACACGGTGGCGAAGGCGTTCGAGCGGACGCCGACCGGCCCGGAGAAGCCGGAGGCGGCCCAGGCGCGGCCGCAGCTCGACAAGCTGCGGGCGGACGTGCGGCGGCTGGAAAAGCAGTTCGCCCAGGTGGGGATGAAGGACCTGGTGCGGCGGCGGGAGTTGCACGAGGAAGCCGACGCCAAGCGGGGCGACATCAAGCGGTTGGAAGCCACCCTCCCGCCGGACGACCTGTTCCTGGGCATCGAGGAAGGCACGACTGCGGCTTACGGCACCCTGCCGCGGAACCTGCACGTGCAAATCCGCGGCAACTACACCACGCCCGGCGAGGAAGCGCCGGCGGTGTTCCCCCGCATCCTGGCCGGCGAACAGCAGACGCCGTTCGTGCCGACGAAGCCGAACCCGGCGGACAAGCCCGAAGCGAACAAGACGCGGTTCGGCTCGGTGCGAGAACGGAGCGGCCGGCTGGAGTTGGCGAACTGGCTGACGGACCCCAAACACCCGCTGACGGCGCGGGTGATCGTCAACCGGGTGTGGCAGCACCACTTCGGCGAGGGGCTGGTCCGTACCCCGGACAACTTCGGGCGGCTGGGCGAGCGGCCGACGCACCCGGGGTTGCTCGACTGGCTGGCGGCGGAGTTCGCAACGCCCACGGCCGGCCGGCCGTGGGCTTTGAAGCGGTTGCACAAATTCATCCTGCTCTCCCGCACCTATCAGCAGTCGTCCGGCACCCCGCCGGCGGCCGATGTCGAAAACAAACTGCTCTCGGTCTTCCCCCGCCGGCGGCTGGACGCCGAATCGCTCCGCGATTCGATGCTCGCCGTCGCCGGCACGCTCGACCGCACCGTCGGCGGCACGCTGTACACCGGCCCGAACCTGGACTACGTCCGCGAGGTGAGCTACGACAGCCGCCGCCGCACCCTGTACCTGCCGGTCGTCCGCGGCAAGCTGTTCGACTACTTCACCGTGTTCGACTTCCCCGACCCCGGGGTGACGGTGGGCAAGCGGGCCACCACCACCGTCGCCCCGCAGGCGCTGTACCTGCTGAACAACCCGTTCGTGCGGACGCAGGCGGAGACGCTGGCCGACCGGCTGTTGGCGAATGGGGAAGACCCCGAGCGGGCACTGTACCGGGCGGCGCTACTCCGCGAGCCGACGACGGAAGAGGCGGCGCGGATCACGGCGTTCGTGGCGAAGCACGCCGAGTTGAACACGACGGAGAAGGACGCGGCGAAGCGGCAGCGGGCGGCGTGGGCCGCGGCGTGCCAGGCGGCGCTCGCCGGCAGCGAGTTCGCGTGGGTAGAGTGACAGCCAGGCACCAATGAAGACCCCTCACCCGCCGCCGTCGCTCCGCTCCCGGCGACGACCTCTCCCCGACGGGGAGAGGTGAAGAGGGCCGCGGGTCGATGAGTGTCGATCCTCCGAGACCGACAGCCCCACCCCTCTCCCTGTCGGGGAGAGGGCAAGCTCGGCGAAGCCGAGCGCGGGTGAGGGGCGTTTCCTCCGCTTCCGGTCGCAATCGTCTATCATTCTCCGCATCCCCCGGAGTCCACCCATGCGCCACTTGTTCCTCGCCGTCCTCGTGTTCGCCCCGCTCGCCGTCGCCGCCGACCCGCTCAAGGAGGCACTGCCGCCGCCGCACGAACTCAAGCTGTTCGACGGCGAGTCCGCGTTCGGCTGGGACGCCACCGGCGACGTGACGGTGAAGGACGGCAAGCTGACGTTCGGCCCGAAGGCGTCGATCACGTTCAAATGCCCGCTGCCGCACGGCACGGTTGTGGCCACGAACGGGGACGGCGCGTCCAACCAGTTCGGCCACCTCGCCGGGGAAAAGCTCACCCTGCCACCGAAGGGGGAGACGCCGACCGGCGGGTACAAGAGCATCGTCTTCACCCCGGACGAGTTGAAGCCGCTGTTCAACGGCAAAGACTTATCCGGGTGGAAGGTGTTCAAGGACGAGAAGCGGGAGAAGTCGAAGGTGGAGGTGACGAAGGCCGGCGAGATCCACCTGACGAACGGCCCCGGCGACCTGCAAACGGAGGGCAAGTACGCCGACTTCGTGCTGCAACTGGAGTTCAAGACGAACGGCGACGGGCTGAACAGCGGGGTGTTCTTCCGCTGCATCCCGGACCAGTACCAGAACGGGTACGAGTGCCAGATCAACAACACGGCCAAGAACGGGGACAAGAACGCCCCGGCGGACGGCGGCACCGGCGCCATCTACCGCCGGCAGGCGGCCCGCAAGATCGTGGCGAACGACCGGGCGTGGACGCACCTGACGCTCGTCGCCCACGGGCCGACGTTCGCCACCTGGGTGAACGGCTACCCGGTGTGCGTGTGGGCGGACGAGCGGGCGAAGGACGAGAACCCCCGCAAGGGGCTACGGTTGGACGCCGGCCACCTGTCGATTCAGGGGCACGACCCGACCACCGACCTGCTGTTCAGGAACATCCGCCTGGCCGAGTTCGGGAAGTGACGGCGGGGCCGACCGGGTGGCCGACGGTCTCCGACAGTCGGCACCGACTCCCGGAGGGAGTCGGCCACCCTGAACCGGCTCACCGCCGGGTGAGGTCGTCCAGTTCGGTCTCGGACAACGGGGTGAGCAGGCTGCACCCGTGGAACCAGTGGCCGTAGGCGTCCTTGATCACCCGCACCACCTCCACCCAGCGGTCGGTGGTGCGGCCGTCGGTCCGCTCCAGCGGCACCAGCATCTGGGTGCCCTTCTCGAACCGCCGGGCCATGAGCAGGCCGACGCCGGTGGTGGACACGTCGCTCACCACCGCCGACCACTCGTCGTTCTCGTCCGGCTTGCGGCTCATCGACCCGTTCAGGATGACGCACACGGTACCGTGCGGCCGGCGGAGGCGGGCGGCCGTCCGCCGCTCCACCCGGTCGCTCCCCCGCACCTTCAGCGCCCCGGACTTCCGCCCGCCGGCGAACAGCCCCTCGCCGGACACCAGCCGGCAGAACTTGAGGCAACTGGTCGGCCGCTTGAGCGGGTCCGGGTTCAGCCCGCGGCGGACGGCCGCGTCCACGTGCTCGCTGACGGCCGGCTCCACCGCCCGCGGGGACGGCGGCTCGTCCGTCAGCTTCTTGGCCAGCGACAGCAGGGACTGCACCGAGTCGAACGGGACGGTGCCGGTGAGGGCGGTGTACAGGGTGGCGGCCAGGGCGTAGATGTCGCTGGCGGCGGTGGCGTTCTTGGCGTTCTCGTACTGCTCCGGGGCCATGAAGTGCGGGGTGCCCAGCCCGGTGGCCGCCTGGGTGACGTGCCGCGCGCTGGTCAGGTCCTTGGCCAGCCCGAAGTCGGTCAGCTTCACCTGCCCGTCCTTGCGGATGAGGATGTTGTCCGGCTTCACGTCCCGGTGGATGATCTTCCGCCGGTGGGCGTACCCCAGCCCCTGGGCCACCTGCAGAACGATCCGCACCGCGTCCGCCTCCGACAGCTTGCCGGTGCGGTCGATCAGTTCGCCCAGCGTCTCCCCGTCCACGTACTCCATCACCAGGTACCCCTGCCCGCCGTCCATGCCGAAGTCCAGGGCGCGGACGATGTTCGGGTGGTCCAGCTTGCTCGCCGCCTGGAACTCCTGGGCGAAGCGGTACTGCCGCCGCGAGTCGCTCAGCAGGTTGGCGTCCAGCAGCTTGACCGCCACCGGCAGGCCGGTCAGCCGGTTGAGCGACTTGTACACCGTCCCGGCCCCGCCGCGGCCGAGCTGTTTTTCCAGGTGGTACGGGCCGACGGCGGTCGGCGTGCGGGTCGGGCGGTTCTTGGCGAGCGGCATGGCTCCTCCATTCCAGTCCAGAGCGTTGGATTGAGAACGCGGCTTCCCGCCAGGAACTCCGCTTCCCAGCGACGAAGATTAGAACATGAACCGGCGTTGTCAAAATTCGGGCGCCGCTCTCATGACTCGCCCGGCGGGTGACGGGTTGTCGTACAACGAACCCGTTCCTCACTCGAGACGGCAATGAACGACCCGACGGTCTGGGCGGTGCTGGCGGCGGCCGCGTTCGCCGCCGGGGTGATGAACTCGATCGCCGGCGGCGGCACCCTGCTCACCTTCCCGGCGCTCATGGCCGTCCTCACCCCGCTGTACGCGGACACCGCCGGAGCGGTGGCCAACGCCACCAGCACCGTCGCCCTGCTGCCCGGCTCGCTGGCCGGCACCTGGGGGTACCGCAAGGAGTTCGCCGCCGCCCGCGGGTTCGCCGTCCGACTGCTGCCACCCAGCCTGGTCGGCGGGGTGGTCGGGGCGCTGCTGTTGGCCTCCTTCCCGCAGAAATTCGACGCCCTGGTGCCGTGGCTCATCCTCACCGCCGCCGTGCTGTTCCTGCTCCAGCAGCCGCTCGGCCGGTTCCTGGCCCGGCGGCGGGAAGGGGCGGCCGGCGGGAAGGGCGGCGCCCCGCCCGGTGCGGTACTCGACCTGGCGCCGCTCCGCCGCGTCCGCCGCCGGCAGGTGGCGGTGCTGGTCGGGTTCCAGTTCCTGGTGGCGGTGTACGGCGGGTACTTCGGCGCGGGCATCGGCATCCTGATGCTCACCGCCCTCGGGCTAATGGGCCTGCAGAACATCCACCAGGCGAACGCGGTGAAGACGCTGCTGGCCAGCGCCATCAACGGCGTGTCGGTGGTGATCTTCGTGGGTTACGGGCTGGTGAACTGGCCGTTCGCCGGCGGGATGGCGGTGGCCGCCATCGCCGGCGGGTACGCCGGCGCGCGGGTGGCCCGCCGCCTGCCGGCGGTGTACGCCCGGTGGGCGGTCATCGCCATCGGGTTCGGCCTGGCCGGGTACTACGCGTGGAAGCAACTGTTCGCCACACAATGAAAACCGATTTCACCGCCGAGGGCACATGAGGGCACGAGAGGAAGACAGAGTTTGAACCACAGAGGCGCAGGGACACAGAGCAGACAGGAGACTGTTTTCAGAACGGGTTTTCTCGCCTTCTCTGTGTCCCTGTGCCTCTGTGGTTAGTTTTCCTGTCTTCCTCATGTGCCCTCGGCGGTGAAATCGGTTGCACCCATGACTCTCTCCCGCTGTCGCGTCGTTCTGGTCCGCCCGCAGTACGCCGGCAACCTCGGGTCCGTCGCCCGGGTGATGGCCAACTTCGGCCTGTCCGACCTGGTTCTCGTGAACCCCACGGCCAACCGCGAGAGCGTGGACGCGGTGATGATGGCCACCCACGGCCTGCCGGTCCTCACCGCCGCCCGCACCGTCGGCACGCTGGCCGAAGCGGTGGCCGACTGCGGGTTCGTGCTCAGCACGTCCGGGGAGAGCGGCGGGCTGGCCCGCAAGGGGTTCTGGGGCACGCCGGAGGAGAAGCTGCCGCCACTGCTCGACACCCTGCCCGGTGCCCCCGCCGCGGTGGTGTTCGGCCCGGAGCCGCACGGCCTGACCGTGGACGAGATCACCACCGGGCACGGCATGATGTTCATCCCGTCCGCCGCCGGGCACGAGTCGCTCAACCTGGCGCAGGCGGTGGCGGTGGTGCTGTACGAGTTGCACAAGCAGTGGCGGAAGCGGGAGCACAAGGAAGCACCGCCCGAGCCGCCGGCGGCGTTCGACGCCCAGGAGCGGATGTTCGCCCACCTGCGGGAGGCCCTCACCGCGCAGCGGTTCCTGTGGGACTTCCGGCGGGACGGCATCTTCCACGTCCTCCGCACGGTCATCACCCGCGGACAGCCGACGGTGAAGGAGTTGAAGATCTTCCACGGGCTGGCCCAGCAACTGGCGTTCATCGCCAAGCAGTATGCGGTGCCGCACCCGACCGACGTGCCGAAGACCAACCTCGGGGACGTGAGCGGGACTGATGGGGGTGGGTAGATGCGTGTGAGCGACCCCTGACGGGGAGGCCCTCTGCGCTGGTGTCCGGCCTTCAGGCCGTTCTTGCCTGCCTCGGCAGACGGGCTGAAGCCCGGACACCAGCAAAGACACCGCCCCTCACAACCTCGCGGCGGACCGCCATGACCACCGAAGATGCCCTGCTCGCCGCCGTCGCCGCGCACCCGGCCGATGACCTACCGCGGCTGGTGTACGCCGACTGGTGCGACGAGAACGACCGCCCGGTGCGGGCCGAGTTCATCCGCCTGCAAATCGAGATCGCGAACAAGGAGACGCTGCCGCGAGCGACCGTCAACCTGTTCGCCCACCTGTGGAAGCGTCAGCAGGAGATGCTGGACGAACACACGGGCGCGCTGCTCGGGCCGCTGGCCGGCGTCGTCCAGCCGCTCAACTACGAGTTCCGCCGCGGGTTCCTGGACTGGGTGTCGCTCACCCTCCGCGATTTCCTGAACAGCCGTGAGCGGCTCGAACCACTGGTGCCGATGCCCGAGGTGCGGGTATCGCACGCCGCGTTCGCCCTGGACGAACTGGCGTCCGCCCCACACGCCGGGCTGATCGCCGAACTGAGCGCCGCCCGTGACGACCTGTACCTGGGCGGCGGGTTCAGCGGGGTGATCGCCGCCGAGCTGGCCGCCGCCGCCCCCGCCCTCTCCCGCCTCCGCCGCCTGCTCCTGACCAACTGCAACCTCGGCGACGGCGTCGCCGAGGTGTTCCGCCCGCCGGCGTTCCCCGCGCTCACCGACCTCGACCTCACCTTCAACGACCTGACCGACGCCGGGGTGATCGACCTGCTGAACACCGGCCTGCCGCAGCGGCTGAAGCGGCTGTTCCTGGGCGGCAACCCGATCGGCGATCAGGGGGCGATGGAACTGGCCGACCGGCTCGGGCCGGTGCCCACGTTCGAGCACCTGAACCTGCGGTACGGGACGAACCTCGGCCGGGCCGGGCACGCGGCCATCCTGGCGGCGTTCGGCGGGCGGGTGGATTTGTTCTGAGGGCGTACCGCGGGTCGGCCGCCCTCACCCTCCGCTCGCGTCCCGCAGCGCCTGGGTGATTCGTTCGCGGGCCGCGTCCGGCAGGCGGGCCGACTCGGGCAGCCCGTCGGCCAGGAACCCGCCGACGGCCGCGTCCACCTCGGCCAACTGGCGGCCATACCTTCGGCAGTTGCCGCACACCAGCCGGTGGAACCCGAGCAGCGACCGGGCCGCCGGGTTCAGGGCCGCGTCCAGTTCCCGCGACGTCCACGCCGCCGCCCGCCGGCACGAGATCACGGTTCGGCCCGCCCTTCCCGGTCGTCCGGATCGACGCCGTACCAGTTCCGCGTGAGGCACCGCCACATGCGGAGCCGCGCCCGGTGCAGCATTACCCACAGGTTGGTCGGCGTCACCTTCGCCGCCTGACACACCTCGTCCGTCGGCCGCTCGTCCAGATGCCACAGCACGAACACGTCCCGCAGCCGGGGCGGCAGCTTGCCCGTACACCCGCTCACCACCTCCCAGAACTCCCGCCGCTCGACGCCGGCCCCGGGGGTGTCCGCCTCCCACTCGTCCGGCCCGGTCCGCCACTTGCCGCCGCGGAACTGCTTGTCCACCCAGCCGTCGTCGCCGGGTTCAACTCGCCCCCGGTTTCGCACCGCCGCCCGCAGCCAGTCGATCACCTTCCGCTTCAGGATGGCGGTCAGCCAGCTCCGCTCGGTCGCCCGCCCGCCGTACCTCGCCCGCCCCCGCCACGCCGCCAGCAGCGCCTCCTGCACCAGGTCTTCGGCCGCCTCCCCCCGGCCCACCTTGCCGAGCGCGAACCGGTACAGGTAGTCGCCGTGCCGCTCCACCCACCCGTGCGGGTCGAGCGGGGCGCCCCGCAAATGTTCGGGCAACTGTGGGGTGTGGCTCACGCACGCCTCCGGGGGACTCCGCCAACCTGGTTGGACGCGACCCACCGCCCCACCTTACACGACCGGGAAAAATTCGCCAATCTTCCCACCGCGGGTAAGCCGCGGCGGGCCCGCCCGACCAACCACCGCTCCCGCCGAAGCCGACCCCGGCCGGCGTGGGGCGTCACTCATCCGAGGTTCGTCATGCGCGCGATTCGGCCTTTGTTGTTCGTACTGGCGGTGACGGCGGGAACGGCCTCCGCCCAGGAGTACACCACGAAGGTGGTGGCCCGCGACCTGGAGCGGCCGACCGGCATCTCGGTGTCGCTCGCCGGGCGGGTGTACTTCACCGAACTGCCCACTCCGGGCGTCGGCGGCGGGAACGGCGGGAGGAACACGGTGAACGTGCTCAACCCGAACACCGGCCGCGTCCGCAACCTGACCACCGGCGAACCGGAGCCGACCAACCTGGCCACCAACTTCTTCGGCGACGTGTACTGGACGTGCAAGAGCGCCGGCGTCATCCTCAGCCTGGACGGCGGCCGCGGGGACCCGCGGCTGGTGGCGGGCGACCTGGACAAGCCGTCCGGTATGGCCGCGTACCCGCTCGGGCTGGCCACGTACTTCACCGAAGTGCCGACGCCGGGGGTGGGCGGGGCGAACGGCGGGCGGAACGCGGTGTACGCCTTCCTGGAAGGGATCGACCGCGAGTTCCTGCTGGACGAGGGCGACCCGCAGCCGACGGACGTGGCGGTGGACCTGCTCGGCAACGTGTACTGGACCTGCACCTCCGCCGGGGTGATCGTCAAGCTGTCCGGCGGCACCACCAGCGTGATCGCCCGCGGACTGGACAAGCCCTACGGGATCGCCACCGACTACCGCGGCAACCTGTACTTCACCGAGGTGCCGACGCCGGGGGTGAGCGGGGCGAACGGCGGGACGAACAAGGTGTCGATGCTGAAGCTGAGTACCGGCGAGATCACCGTGATTAACGCCGGCGACCCGGACCCGATTGATGTGACCGTCGCCCCGTTCGGCAGCACCGTGTACTGGACCTGCCGCAGCGCCGGGGTGATCGTCGAGGCCACCCCGAAGCGGGGCGGCGGCGAGCGATAGGCCCGCTCCGGATGCCGACAGGTCTCGCCCCCTCACCGCCGGCCGCGGGTGGGGGGCGTGCGCTCGTACTCGTCCAGCTTGCGTTTCGTGTCGTACAGCTCCCGCCGGAGGTCGCGGTTCTCCTCGTTGGCCGCGTGAGCCAGGCTGACGGCGTACCAGATCACGCCGATCGCCGCCAGCGTGCCGACGGCCAGCAGCAGGTACGGCAGCGGGTTCCCCCCGCCGCGGCGGGGCGGTGTCACCGGGGTGGCGTCGATCTTCGCCTGCCGCTCCTTTTCCCGCTCCCGCTCCCACACCCGGTGGATGGGGATGGGGATGGCCGCCGGCAGCGGTTCCCCCTCCGGCTGCCACTCCACCGTCATCGCCTCGGTGCCGTCGTGCGTTTCGGCGGTGTCGGTCGGTGGGGGGACGAGGATGAGCTGGGCACACTTGCCGCACTTCACCGGCTTGCCGACCGCCGCCGGCGGGGCTTTCAGCCGCTTCCAGCAGCCGGGGCAGTGGAACCGGACGAGACCGTCGTCCGACGTGGGCGGGGCGGAGGACACGACCATTCCCGTGGGCGAGGGTGGTAGAGAAACGTACCAGCCGAACGCGGCATATGCAAGCGGCGTCAGAATGACGGGCCGCAGGGTTCGACCGACCGTGCATGACGAAATCGCACCAACGCTGTTTCTTCCGGCCGAATGGGGATGGTTCCGGAAAGGGGTCCCCCCATCCGACCGGAATCAATGAGAGACCGTCGAACACCAACGGCTTGATCGGCGATTTCGGCTCGATTATCCTGATTCAGACCCACCCCGCCGCCACCCCAATTTCGGAGCCTGTCCATGTTCACCCCGACCCGCCGGGGGTTCCTCGGCGCGTCCCTGGCCGGCCTGGCCGCCGGCCCGGCCCTGCTCGCCGCCTCGCCGTACCGCTCCACCGACGCCACCCCGTTCCACCCGGACACCCTGTTCCTGACGTGGCACCGCGACCCGACCACCACCATGGTGGTGCAGTGGGTGGGCACCCGCGGGGAGGTGGCCGACCCGACCGTGTACTTCCGCCCGCTGAAGGCGCCGCTGTCAACTCCGGTGTCCGCCCTCACCGGCCCGGCCCTGGCCCACCTGTCCCCGCCACCGACGCAGGTGAAGACCGCCGCCCGCCCGTACCCGATGACCGACTTCCAGGTGTTCCGGGCTGAGCTGACCGGGCTGACGCCGGGCACCGACTACCAGTTCCGCATCGGCAAGGAGTCGCCGTGGTACCGGTTCCGCACCATGCCGGCGAAGGCGACGGACACGGTCACGTTCGTGTCCGGCGGGGACGTGGGGGTGAACGAGCACGCCATCGCGAACAACGAGCAGGCGGCCAAGCAGGACCCGAGCTTCGCCGTCATCGGCGGGGATCTGGGGTACGACAACGGGCGGTCGGTGGCGACCAGCCTGGCGTTCCTGCGGAACTACTCGAAGGGGATGGTGGCGAAGGACGGGCGGCTGATCCCGCTGGTGGCGGGCATCGGCAACCACGAGGTGGACGGCGGGTACGGCAAGCCGCGGGAGAAGGCGCCGTTCTTCTACGCCCTGTTCGACGGCCTGTACACCGACACCGGGTACGCCACCCTCGACTTCGGCGACTACCTGAGCCTGGTGCTGCTGGACAGCGGGCACACGTCCGACATCGGCGGCGAGCAGGCGTACTGGCTGAGCAAGGCGCTGAAGGCGCGGCAGGACCACCCGCACGTGATCGCGGTGAACCACGTGCCGGCGTACCCGTCGGCGCGGACCGCCACCGGCACGGACAAGGCGGCCGGCACCGGCGAACCGAACCGCAACCACTGGGTGCCGCTGTTCGAGCGGTACCGGGTGCCGGTGGTGCTGGAACACCACGACCACACGTTCAAGCGGACCCGCCCGCTGCTGAACGGGCTGGCGCACAAGGACGGGGTGGTGTACCTGGGCGACGGGTCGTGGGGGCGGATCCGGGCGCTGCAGAAGCCGGACAAGCTGACCATGATGGCCGAGGTGAGCCAGGACTACCACATGTCGGTCCACCGCCTGGAGGGGGACGAGCGGTTCCACCTGGCCATCGGCGAGGACGGGCGGGTGATGGACACCTGCCGCACCGCCCAGCGGCCGACCGGGGTCGTCCGCCGCGGGTAGCGGCGGCTACAATCAGAACTGAGGCGGTCGCCTCCCGTGCCGGCCGGATGCCGGCGTTCGTCGTTTTCATTCCGAGGTGCGTCATGAAGCTGTGGCAAGTGCCGGCGGTCGGGGCGGCGGTCGTCGTCCTGGTGGCCGGGTGCGGCGGGGTGGTGGACAAGACCCCGATGGCGGTGGACGGGCCGAACCAGGTGGTGTACAGCGTGCCGGGCATGACCTGAGGCTCCTGACCGGCAACCGTGCAATCCGCGATTGCCACTCTACCGTGGGTAGAGACCGCCAGCATCAAGACGGACGCGAAGAAGAAGCAGGTGAAGTTCACGGTGAAAGAGGCGAAGCAGTTCGACGACGCGGCGGTGATCGCCGCGCTCAAGGCGAAGGGCGATAAGTATAGCGACGGGGCGACGAAGCTGAGCGGCCCGAGCGAGGCGAAGAGCGACACGAAGACGGACTGAATTCCCACCCAGGGCTGACGCCCTGGGCTACGTCCGGCGGTCCCTCCGGGACGCAAGCACTTCAGCGGTTTTCGCCGCGGAGCGGCCGTCGGATGTAGCCCAGGGCGTCAGCCCTGGGTCGATAACGGTACCGATTGCACCGCCCCGGAGGGGCCGGCGGTCATCACCGCGGGTTCGAATATGCTCCCCAACTACACCCCGTACAAGAACCTGCCCCCGCTCGCCGGGCTGTGCAGCATCGAAGAGGCGACCAAGCCCGGCCTGCCGCTGGACGAGTGCGTGCGGCGGCTGAAGCGGTTCCACTACTGCTTCAAGCGGCTGCACGAGATCCTCACCGCCCGCATCACGTCCGAGCCGATCTACGAGCTGAAGACGGCGTTCGCCCACCACGCCTACCTGTGCGCCGAACACGTCACCGCCCTGCGGCAACGCATCAGCGAGATGCGGGAACCCCCGCTGGGATTGGAGGACGTGCCGCACCCGGCGCTGGAGGCGTTCTTCGACGAGATACGGGCGGCGCCGACGACGGAAGAGTTGGTGAGCGGAATC
>JALHQU010000048.1:31521-34559 GCA_022841795.1 Fimbriiglobus sp. | reverse complement strand
TGCACCCGCCTGCCGAAATCCAAGCCGTTCCCGTGGAGCCTCTGGCTGGGGCGGAACACCGCGTTCGGGGCGTGGCTGATCCTGAAGCGGAACTACTTCTGCCGCAAGGCGGCGGACTGGTGCGTGACGCGGACGCCGCTCCCGCCGGACGTGCGGCAGATGTACCTGATGCCGTATGACAGCCCGGACCACCGCGTCGCCGTGCTCAAGTTCGTGCAGACCATCCCGCTGAGCGAAAAGGACGCGGGGTACGACATCGTGAAGGGTGTGGAGGAGAGCTTGCCGAAATTCGCCGCCGTGCCGACGCTGCTCCTGTGGGGGATGAAGGACTTCGTGTTCGACCGGCACTTCCTGGCCGAGTGGCAGCGGCACTTCCCGCACGCCCAGACGCACACCTGGCCGGACTGCGGGCACTACCTGCTGGAGGATGCCGGCGACGAGGCGATTCCGAAGATACAACAGTTCCTGGCGAAGCACCCATAAGTAGTAGGCACACTCCGTGTGCCGTTCTGTGAATCACACGGCACACGGAGTGTGCCTACTACTTACCAGAGCCGGTGCCGCATGGCCCAGTTCGACATCGAGACCGACGGCCTGACCAGCCCGGACGGGTGGCCGGATAGCTGCGCCCGGTGCGGGGCCGCCGGCACCACGCCGGTGAAGCTGCCCGAGCGGTACGCGAAGGGCATCCCCGGCGTGCGGTTGCCGTTCTGCGACCGCCACCGAGCCGATCACGCCGACTTCGCCCGCCGCTCGAAAATCGGCAGCGTGTTCATCCTGCTGGCCATGCCGGTCTCCGCCGCCGCCACCTGGGTGCTGCACCCGCACCTGGCCGGGCCGAACGCCGGCGACGACACCGCCCGCGTCATCGCCACCGTCGTCTTCGGCCTGCTGGCGGCGCTGCCGGTCGGTCTGCTCCTGCTGCTGTGGACGAAGACGCCGATCCGCGTCCTGGCGGTGGTCGGGCGGTTCGCCACGGTGGTGGCCGTGTGCGAGAAGTTCCGCGACGCGGTGTCGGCCGCGTTCGTCCCCGCGAAGCTGCCGGACGCGCCGGACGAGCTGACGTTCGAGGTGTCGCTGTACCGGCCGAAGCCGGCCACCCCGACGGACACCGGCTGGCTGCTGTTCGGCGCGGCGGCGACGGCCGGCGGGCTGTTCGGCGCGCTCGTCGGCACGTTCGGCCTGCAACTCCGCCCGGACGCCCTCGGGCTGGAGCGGAACAGTTGGTGGTACGTCCTGATGGCGGCGGCGCCGGCGGCCGTCATCGGCTGGGTCGGCCTCGGCCCGAGCCACCTGGCCCGCCCGATCGCGATCGCCGGGTCGGTGTTCGTCGGGGTGCTGTTCGCCGGCATCGTCGCCGTCGTCAAACTGCTCACGTTCAGCCCGTACATCTGGTTCGCGGTGGTGTACGCGCTCGCCCCGCTGGTGGCCCTGCAAACGCTGGTGCTGCACCCGATCATCTGGCACGGGCGGGTGCGGCACGGGCTGCTCGCCGGGGCGTCCGGGGCGGTCGCCCCGCTGGCGTACGCCGGGGTGGTGTACGCCATCGCCAAGCTGGGCAGCGGCCCGCAGTCGGCGGCGCTCATCCTCGGGCCGATCGCCGTGCTGCTGCTGGCCGGCGTGAACTACGACAAGGCCCGCACCCCGTTCTGCACCCGGTGCGACGGCTGGCTGACGAAGCGGCGGATCGGGGCGTTCGGCCGCTCGCGGGCGGTGATGGAGCCGGCCATTTCGGGCGGGGAGATCGTGTCGCTGGCCCGCGAGACGCCGTACCAGAAGCAGGCCGCCATCGGCGACACCGAGCTGACCAGCTACTCGTGCGAGGGCTGCGGACAGCAGGGCACGGTGGTGCTGGAGCTGCACGACTGCGTGAAGGGCGGCAAGCAGGGCACCACCCCGACGCTCAAGCGGGTGGACCGCTACCTGTACCCCGGCCCGGCGCTGCTGGTGGTGAACAAGCTGTTCCCGCCGGAAGAAGGGGCGAAAGCCGGGGGCGGCGGATGAGCGTGAACGTCGCCTCGCACCTCGCCCGCATGGCGGCCGAGTTCCCCGACCGCCCGGCCGTCCACCTGCCCATCGGCCCGGTGAACCCGCACGCCGAAACCCCGCACCGCACGATCACCTTCCGCGAGCTGAACGCCGACGCCGACGCCCTGGCCGGCGGGCTGCACTCGATCGGCATCGTCCGCGGCACGCGGGTGGCGCTCATGGTGCCGCCGGGGGCCGACTTCTTCGCCCTCACCTTCGCCCTGTTCAAGCTGGCCGCCGTGCCGGTGATGATCGACCCCGGCATGGGGTTGAAAAATCTGGGGACGTGCCTGGCCGAAGCCGAGCCGGAGGCGTTCGTCGGCATCGCCAAGGCGCACCTGGCGCGGCGGCTGTTCGGCTGGGCGAAGCGATCGGTGCGAGTGACGGTGAACGTCGGCAAGCGGCGGTTCTTCTGCACGCGGAGTACGGCGGAGCTGCGGCGCCCGATCTTCGCCGCGACCTCCGGGAGCGGCCAAGCGTCCACCGCTCCCGGAGGTCGCGGCGAAGAAGTTCAACCCGCCGACCTCGCCGCCGTCCTGTTCACCAGCGGCAGCACCGGCATCGCCAAGGGCGCCGAGTACACGCACGGCATCTTCGCCGCCCAGGTGGAGCTGCTGAAGTCCACCTACGGCATCCAGCCCGGCGAAATCGATCTGTGTACCTTCCCGCTGTTCGCCCTGTTCGGCCCGGCGCTGGGCATGACGTGCGTGGTGCCGGACATGGACGCCAGCCGCCCGGCCACCCTCGACCCGCACAAGGCGATCAGCCAGATGCGGCAGTTCGGGGTGACCAACCTGTTCGGCAGCCCGGCGGTGATTCGGAATTTGGCTTCGCTGGCCCGAGACCTACCCCCCCCGGCCCCCCCTCCCTGGGAGGGAAGGGGGGAGAAAGACAGTCACCCTCTTCCTCCCCCCTTCCCTCCCAGGGAGGGGGGGCCGGGGGGGTAGGTTCTTCCCGACCCACCCAACCCCGCCTCAAAAACCCCCGTTCCCCGGCGTACGTTCCCGGTA
>JALHQU010000048.1:0-31511 GCA_022841795.1 Fimbriiglobus sp. | reverse complement strand
CAGACACCCTCTCCCCCCCCCCCCCCCCCCGTGGGGGGGGGGGCCGGGGGGGGTAGGTTCTTCCCTCACCACCCTCCGCCGCGTCATCTCCGCCGGTGCCCCGGCGTCCGTGCCGGTGATCGAGCGGTTCACCCAACTCCTACCGCCCGGCGTGCAGGTGTTCACCCCGTACGGGGCGACCGAGGCGTTACCCGTCGCCAACATCGGCAGCGACGAAATCCTGCGTGAAACCAGGCACCTCACGGAACAGGGGAAGGGTGTGTGCGTCGGGCGGCCGGTGGCCGGCATGACCGTCCACGTCATCCGCATTTCCGACGACCCGATCCCCGAGTGGAGCGATACACTGTGCGTTCCGCCGGGCACCGTCGGCGAGTTCGTCGTCCGCGGACCGGTGGTGACGAAGCGGTATTTCCGCCGAGATGCGGCCACCCGGCTGGCGAAGATGCTGGATAAGGACACCGGCGATGTGCTGCACCGCATGGGCGACGTGGGGTACACCGACGACCGCGGCCGGCTGTGGTTCTGCGGCCGCAAGAGCCACCGGGTCGAGACCCCGCACGGCCCGCTGTTCACCGACATGGTGGAACCGGTGTTTAACGCGAACGTCGAACATCACCGGGTTGCGTTGGTGGGTGTGACCCGAGATGGCGTTCGTCATCCGGTGTTGTGCGTGGAGCGGTTGGCGGACGCGGAAGTGAAGTGGAAATGGATGTGGGACGGCGTGGTCAGCCGGTTGCGGGAAGTGGCAGAGCGGTTTGACCACACCCGCCGGCTCACCACGTTCCTTTACTACCCCGGCCCGTTCCCCGTGGACGTGCGGCACAACTCGAAGATCTTCCGCGAGAAGCTGGCGGTGTGGGCGGACAAGACACTCGGCCCGAACTGGAAAGGCGGGCCGGCATGAGAGCGCTCGTCACCGGCGGCGGCGGGTTCCTGGGCGGGGCGATCGTGCGGAAGTTGCTCGCCCGCGGCGACGCCGTGCGGTCGTTCACCCGCTCGTGCTACCCGTGGCTGAGCGAACTCGGCGTCGAGCAGGTGCAGGGGAACCTGGGCAAGCCGGACCAGGTGGAGCGGGCCGTCGCCGGGTGCGACGTGGTGTTCCACGTGGCGGCCAAGGCCGGGGTGTGGGGGCGGTACGACGACTACCTCGCCACCAACGTGACCGGCACGGAGAACGTGATCGCCGCGTGCAAATCGCAGGGCGTCCGCCGGCTGGTGTACACCAGCACGCCGAGCGTGGTCCACGGCGGCGGGGACCTGGAAGGGGCGACCGAGAGCGTGCCGTACCCGGACCATTTCGAGGCGGACTACCCGCGGACGAAGGCGATGGCCGAGCGTGCGGTGCTGGCGGCGAACGGCCCGACGCTGGCGACGGTGGCCCTGCGCCCGCACCTCATCTGGGGGCCGGGCGACCCGCACCTGATCCCGCGGCTGCTGGCGAAGGCGAAGGCCGGCTCGCTGCGGCGGCTAGGCAAGCGGGACGTGAAGGTGGACGTGACGTATGTGGACAACGCCGCCGACGCGCACATCCTGGCGGCGGACAAGCTGTCGATCGGCTCGCCGGTGGCGGGCAAGGCGTACTTCATCAGCAACGGCGAACCGGTGGTGATGTGGGACTTCCTGAACCGCGTCATCACCGACGCCGGCCTGCCGCCGGTGACGCAGTCGGTGCCGGTGTGGCTGGCCCGGTTCGTGGCCGGCATGCAGGAGCGGTTCTTCCGTCTGTTCGGCATGACCCGGGAGCCGAACCTGACGCGGTTCGTGGTCAGCCAGATGAGCACGTCGCACTGGTACG
Source organism: Fimbriiglobus sp. (assembly GCA_022841795.1). Lineage (GTDB taxonomy): Bacteria > Planctomycetota > Planctomycetia > Gemmatales > Gemmataceae > JALHQU01. The sequence goes on along the minus strand of JALHQU010000048.1, from coordinate 29,716 downwards.
ACATCTCGGCGGCGAAGCGGGACTTCGGGTACGAGCCGGCGGTGAGCGTCGAGGAAGGGCTGAAGCGGCTGAAGGACAGCCTGACCACGGCGGGGTGATTGTCTTCGGTTCACGGCGAACCAAGTACAGGCTGGTCAATCCCCGCCGCCGCAGCCGCCACACCCGCCCCCGCCGCCGCCACACCCGCTGCTGGTCGTCCCGCAGCCGGACCCGCACCCGCCGTCGCCGCTCGTGTCCCGCGGGTACCACCGCTGCAACGCCCCGTACTCGGTGCCGACCAGCGCCGTCGTGCCGAACAGGGCCACCGCCAGTGCCGGGTCGTACCCGTCCGCGGTCGCCGCCCGGTCCTTCAATCCGCCCAGCCGGGTCTGCCACTGCTCGAGCACCGCCTGCCCCTTGTGCGTCACCCGCAGCCGCCGGGCGAACAGCACCAGCCCGAGTATCAGCCCGCTGACCAGCGTGATCCCCAGGTAGCCGACCGGCAGGTCGTTCAGCAGGCCCATCAGCAGCCGTGCCCCGCCCAGCCCGAACAGCACCAGCCCGTAAGGCACCGCCGCCTGGCTGGCGATCGTTCGCGCCCGCCCCGCGTCCATCACCAGCCCGTCGGCCAACAGCTTCGCCTCGTCCGCCGCCGCCCGCGCCTCGATCTCCTCCCGCAGCTTCTTCAGCGCCTTCGGGTCGGACTTGGACAGCGGCAGCGAGTTGTACACCACCCGCTCAATCGCGGTGAGGTCGCCCGGCGGTTCGCCCTGCTTCTCCAGCCACTTCTCGTCCGCCGACACCCGCACCGCCCCGTCCGCGATCAGCCGGGCGATGGCCGCGTCGAGCAGCCGGCCGGCGTTCCCGGCGAGCAGGGCCGTCTGCGTCCACGTCAGGTCCGGCAGCGGCTCGTCCGGGTCGAGCTTCGGCCCGCTCATGGTGTGGCGGATGACCAGCCCGACGGCGGCGGCGACGGCCAGCAGCGGGACGAGGAACGCCAGAAACTCGGTCCCCTTCAGCTCGAACGGGTTCAGCGCTCCGCACCCCAACCCGGTCGCCAGCACCACAAGCAGCCCGACGCCCGCCGCAATCTGTCGCACCCGAGCTTTTGGGATGACCCAGTTCAGCGCGGTATTCACCGCGACGTGCCGCAGGTCCGGGCCGAACCGCGTGTCGGCGTCCGGCCACAGGTCGGCCGGCGGCTCGTGCCCGAACGCCGTCCGGTACGCGGCCAGGGTGTCGGCGTACATCCGCAAGTGCTTGCTCGCCTCCTCGCCCCCGCCCTTCGTCGGCTCGTGGTGCAGCGGCTGCCCGAGCGTGTCGCCGCAGAACCGCTTCCAGTAGCTGCGGGTGTACGTCAGGTGCAGGTGCCACACCGCGTCCACCTGTTCGGACGGGCACACCGGCCGGCCGGCGGTCATGGCCAGGAACACGAACCGCTTGTACTCGCGGATTGTCCGCTCGGCGAACGCCCGGCTCCACCCGTGTTCGCGGGCGAGGCGGGCGGCGAACGGCAGGGCCGGCAGGTCCGGCCCGTCGATGGCGAACGCCTCGATGCGGGCGAGCAGGTCGCGAGACTCTGAGGACATGGGGACCTCACGTCGCGGGAGAGGATCTGGGGCCGCTGAGAGCCGCCACCCGTAGCGTACTTCGCCAACCCGCAGGAGGCGCTGATGAAGACGGTGTGAAGGTGGGTTTCCGGCGTGTGGGCGGCCCCAAGTTGAGTGACCGGCTGCGGGGACGGACGATCCGCGGCGACGAACACGAGCGGGAGGAAGGACAGGACCGCGAACAGGGCGGTCTTCCGGGTGGCCGACTCCCTCCGGGAGTCGGCACCGACTGTCGGAGACAGTCGGCCACCCGTGCCGGGTGCCGCTCGGCTCGCGGCCCCGGCCGGGGGCGCCTTCGGCACCTCCTGCCACGGGATCGGGGACGGTTGCGGGCGAGCCGCCGCAGGCTGAGGTGCGGCCGGTTTTTCACCTCCCCCCGTGCGGGGGAGGTCGGCCCCACCGCGGGTGGGGCCGGGTGGGGGGTTCGGACGCTTCGGCACCCCACCGCCACCGCCACCTTCGTCCTCGTCGTCCTCCTGCTGCCAGCGGTGGAGCAGCTCGGCCACCTTGGCGAACGGGTCGCGCCCCTCTGTGTACAGCGGCGGCAGCTCGCTCGCCGGGCTTCGCCAATCCTGATGGTGCCGCACCAGCGTCATCTGGAACTTGATGCCCAGCTCGGCCGCCTTCAGTACCGTCTTCTCGTCCTCGGACCGCATCAGCCGGCGGGCGTGCGACCGGGCGTCGGCCACGAACTCGTCGTTCGCCGCCTTGCACCCGTTCGAGTAGTGGGCGGACCAGTCCGGGGCGTCGGCCGGGAACAGTTCGAGGATCACCGCCGGCACGCTCAACCGACTGGCGATGGTGTCCCACGAGTACCCGGCAGCCTTCAGGTAGGCGGCCCGGCGGACGAGATCGTCGGGCGGCAGGGGCGGCGGCGTCATGGCGAGCATCCAACGGGGTGGGGGAGGTGCGGCGGCCGCGTTCGGGAAGCCCGCGACCATGTGAACGGATGTATTATTCCGGACAACGTGTACGGGTGTCAAGGTAGGTGATAGATAATTTCAGTACTCGGCTCGTGACAAGAGTGGTAGGGTGGGTCACGGCGGCTCACCGCCGCCGGACCCTCCCTACCTACTCGATCCCGGGCACCGCCCCGGGTACACTGGGAACGGTTCCCAGTGTACCCGGGGCGGTGCCCGGGATCGCAGATTGGGATAACTACCTGTTCGGCGGAGGGGGAGGCTCGGATGTTGCCCAGCGACTCACCGTTCACGAACGTCGTGGACCTCAAGGAGCTGCCGCACGCGATCGACGGCTCGTTTGCGTGGCTGTCCCAAGCCCCGCGGCAGTCCGAGTGGGCCATCGGCGACCGGAGCGCGGCGAAGCTGCCCGCGCAACTCGCCTCGGTCACCGCGTCCGCCGCACGCCACGGCGTCGCGCTCCCCCGCGAGTTCGTGACGTTCATCGGCAATCCGGACCTGCACGCCCGCCTCCGCTCTGTGACCGCGTGCTATCTCGATGTCGCCGACACGGTTCTTCCATTCGCCGGCGGCTACCTGGTCCGCTTCCTGGCCGATCAGCAGGGCTGTGCGTTCTGGTACTTGTTCATCAACCGCGATGGGTCGGATCACGGCGTCGTCTGCTCGTTCGAGTACTTCGACGCCGACGACTCGGACGGCGATGGGGCCGAGTTGAGCGAAGCGGAGTTTCAGTTCCAGGCGGAATCGTTCGAGGCGTTCTTGGTGCGGTTCTGGCTGGAGAACGAGATCGGGTTCGCCGAGTTCGAGTCGACGCCGCCCCCGGATGTTGCCCCACGGTTCCTGGAACTGTACAAGCAGTAGACGCCGAACTCGGCGCTGCGCCGGACCGGCGGGGCAGGACAGGTTTCTGCGACGTGTAGCTCCCCGCGCCCCGCCGGCTGCTGAGCTGTGTCGTTCGCGGTCGAACTCACATCCTGTCCGGGTCGATCTCGCCTTCGGTTTTGCCGCGCAGGAACCCTTTCACCGCGGCTCACCAGTACAGCTTGTCCAGCGACACGTTGCCACCGCACAGCACCACGCCGACGCGCTCGGCGGCGGTCGCCCGGAACTCGTCGCTCAGCACCACGGCCACGCCGACGCCGGCGCTCGGCTCGATCACCAGCTTCATCCGCTCCCACACCAGCCGCATGGCGTCGCGGATCTGCTGTTCGCTCACGGTGAAGATCCGCTCGACGTGCTGCCGCACGATCGGCCAGGTGATGTCGCCCAGCCCCGTCAGCAGGCCGTCGGCGATGCTGGCCGGCGGCAGCGCGGGTTGGCGTACCCCGGTGGCCAGCGACCGGGCGGCGTCGTCGGCGTTCTTCGGCTCGGCGCCGAACCGCCGAACCAGTGGTTGTAGCTCGGCCAGCGCCACGCTGTACCCGGACAGCATCCCGCCGCCGCCCACCGGCACCACCACCGCATCCAGGTCGGGCGCGTCTTCCAGCAGTTCGAGCAGTCCGGTGCCCTGCCCCGCGATCACGTCCGGGTGGTCGAACGGCGGGATGAGCACCGCCCCGGTTTCGGCCGCCACCTCGTCCGCCATCCGCTGGCGGGCGGCCGGCGTCGGCTCGCACTCCACCACCCGCCCGCCGTATCCGATCACCGCCTCCTTCTTCACCGCCGGCGCCGTGCGGGGCATGACGATGTGCGCCGGGATGCCCCGCACCCGCGCGGCCAGCGCCAGCGCCTGCGCGTGGTTGCCGCTGCTGTGCGTCACCACCCCGCGGGCGGCGGTGTCGGCGTCCAGCTTCTGCACCGCGTTCGTCGCCCCGCGGTACTTGAAGCTGCCGGTCTTCTGGAACATCTCGCACTTGAAGAACAGCCGTCGGCCGCTCAACCGGTCGAGCGTGTCGGAGGTGTGCACCGGGGTGCGGAGGATGTGCGGGCGGATGCGGGCGGCGGCGGCGCGGACGTCGGCCAGGGTGGGAGCGGACACGCGAAGCACCTCACGGGGGACACCCGGTGAGTGTATGGCTCGCGGAAATGGCGAGCCGGGGCGTGAGCGACTCGACGCGCTCGCCCCCGGCTCGCGGCTACGAAATCACTTCACTTCCCGCGGCGGGGGCAGCACCTCCGGCCCGTCCGCCGTCGCCTCGAACCCCACCCGCTGCACCCCGGCCGGCCGTTTGGCCAGCGGCGGCTCGTCGAACGACACGAACGGCGCCGGCTCGCCGTTGATCTGGTACCCGACCTTCAGGTCCACCACGTCGTACACCTTGCTGGTGAAGTCCTGCTTACAGGCACCGTCGCAGCAAGAAGCCATCCCGTTCTCGTCGTAGGTCAACAGCTCCGCCGCTTGCGGCATCGCCACCGAGCCGCCGACGCACGGGCCGCAGTGCTTGCCCGTGCCGATGAACAGGTACGTCACCCCGCCGGCGCCGGCGACCAGCAGCGCGGCCAGAATCGCGGATTTCATCGCGTCCCCTCCGTGGGAGCCGAGAGATGTGCCGCGAGTATACCCGGCCCCAGAACTGCGCCTAGAGAATTTGTCGGCGGGCTTTGGCGAGGGGTGGCCCTCGGGTGGCCGACTCCCTCCGGGAGTCGGTGCCGACTGTCGGAGACCGTCGGCCACCCGGCCCGATCCCCCGCCCGAACCCGTTGCCCGGCCGGGAATTCGCTTTGCCCTTGTCCGGCGGAATAGGATTGGATAATAGCCAGCACGCCGGACCTGGTCCGGCCGGGGGGACGCGCGGATGCCGTTGCTCGAAGCCCGCGGGTTGGAGAAGTGGTACGGCCCGCGGAAGGTGGTGGACGGGGTGTCGTTCGAGGTGAACGTCGGCGAGGTGGTCGGGCTGCTCGGCCCGAACGGGGCGGGCAAGACGACCAGCTTCCGCATGACCACCGGGCAGATCACCCCGAACGGCGGGCGGGTGTACTTCGCCGGCGGCGAGGTGAGCACCCTGCCCATGTTCCGCCGCGCCCGCCTGGGCATGGGCTACCTGTCGCAAGAGCCGAGCATCTTCCGCAAGCTGACCGTCGAACAGAACCTGATCGCCATCCTGGAAGCGCTGCCCCGGAGCCGCACCCTCGGCCGCCGGCTCACCCGGTCCGAGCGGTGGGAGCGGACCGAGCAGGCGCTGGCGCGGTTCAACCTGCTGGAGGTGCGGAAGAACCCGGCCGCCCGCTGCTCGGGGGGCGAGAAGCGGCGGTTGGAGATCGCCCGCTGCCTGGTGTGCGAGCCGCAGCTCATCCTGCTCGACGAGCCGCTCGCCGCCGTGGACCCGCTGACGAAAGAGGACATCCGGAAGAACATCCGCGACCTGGCCAACCAGGGCATCGGCATCCTGCTGACCGACCACGACGTGCGGGAGGTGCTGAAGATCGCCGACCGGGCGTACCTGATCATCGGCGGCAAGGTGGTGACGCAGGGCACCCCGGACCAACTGAAGCGGGACCCGATCGCCGTCGACGGCTACCTCGGCCGCACGTTCGAGGATGAACTGCTGTACGCCCGCCCGCGGACCGCGCCGGCGGTGGTGCCGCTGCACCTGAACGGCGACGGCGACACGCCCCCGCCCCGCGGTGGGGCGGACGAGCCGGTCATCCCGCTCGCCTCGGCCGTGCTGGACGTGGGCACCCGCCCGACGGCCCAGCCGTTCACCAGCCCGCCGGTCGTGTCCGTGCCGCCGCCGGTGCGGGCGTTCGGCGGGCCGACGGCCCAGATCCTGGAGCGGGAGAAGATGCGGCGGTGGGTGGAGCAACTGCGGGATCAGGCGGGCATGTCCACCGCGTGGCACGAACTCAACTCCCGCGGGCAGGACGCGGTGCCGGTGCTGCTGGAGGCGCTCGAACGCCGCGAACTGGAGGTGCGGCACCTGGCCCACCGGCTGCTCGAATCGGTGACGGGGGAGGAGCTGACGTTCCAGGCGGACGCCCCGGACGACGTGCGGCTGCGGCAGATCGCCCACCTGCGGGCGCGGCTGGAACCGCGGTAGTTCGCCCGCCGCGGTCAGAGGGTGGTGTACAATTCGGTAGGCCGAAACCCGGCGAGGGGCGATCGTGGGCAAAGTCAAAAGTGGGCCGAAACGCCCGAAAGCCAACGGCTCGATCCCCAAACCCGGAGTTCCGACTCCCGCCGCGGGGGCCGAGCTTCCGCAACTCACCGGAATCGCCGAGGCGGACCGGAAGCGGGTCGTAGAGATCCGAAAACTGGCTGCCGAACACCTCGGTTCGGACGCGGCCGCGCTCGTCTGGCTCGGCGCCGCCGGCGGGGCGTTCGCGGAACCGCCGCTCGAACTGATCCGGGTGGGGAAGGCGGACGTGGTGCTGGCGTACCTGAAGTCTCAGGCCGGGCCGGGGGCGGCGTATGCTTGACCCGAGCGGCCTCGCCCAAACGCTCGTGGCGTTACGCCCCCTGGCAACCCCTTTCGTCGGCCTGACCTATCGGTCGGTCCGGCTCGTTCACTTCGCCGACCTGAAAACCGCCAAGCCGCTGTTCGCCGCCCCCGGCGGTGCGGCCGGCACGCGGTTCGTCCCGCCGGGCAGCCCGACCCGCTCGCTGTACCTCGCGGCCGACCCGGACACCGCCTACCGCGAGGGGAACCAGGACTTCTACCGGACGGCGGGCACCCTGCCCGGTCAGACCCTGCTGCTGACGGGCGGGTTGCGGGCGGCGGCAGTCGTGCTGGTCAGCGTGTACGCCCGCCTGTCTCGCCTGCTCGACACCCGCGACCCGACGATCCAGGCGCAGTTGCGCACCACCCCCGACGAACTGGCGGCCGGCTGGCTGGGGGTGACGGACGCCCCGACACAACGGCTCGGCCACGCAATGCATCAGGACGGCGAGTACGAGGGGCTGATGTACAAGTCGGTCCAGCACCCCGGGCACGACTGCCTGGTGCTGTTCCCCGACCGGCTGTTGAAAACCTCGGCCGTCCACTTCCGGTCGGACGTGCCGCCGCTGAAAGACGCCGAGTTGCCGTAGCCGGTGAAGCGCCTCACTTCCCGCTGACGCACCACAGCTTCGTCTTCGTCCGCAGGTACAGCCGGCCGTCGGCCACCGCCGGCGTCGCCTGGGCCGGCTCGCCCAGCTTGTTCCGCGCCACCAGCTCGTAGGTGTCCGCCGCCTTCAGCACGAACGTCTCGCCGGTGTCGGCCACCGCGTACAGGTGCCCGCCGGCCAGCACCGACGACGCCGAGAACGCCGCCGGCAGCTTCTCCTCCCACACCGCCTTGCCGGTCTTGGCGTCCAGGTACGCGGCCAGCCCCTTGTCCGTCACCACGAACAGCCGGCCGGCGTGGTACAGCATGGACGGCATCATCGACACATACTTCGTCGATTGCCACGCCACCTCGTGCGACCCGTCCAGCTTCACCGCCCGCAGCGCCGGCTTGCCGAACCCCGGGGTGACGAACGCCAGCCCGTCCCCGGCGGACGGCGACGGCACCAGCCCCTCGCCCTCGGCCGGCACGCTCCACAGCCGCTCGCCGGTCTTCGGGTCGAACCCCTGGATCACGTCCCCGGCCGGGCTGACCAGCACGTCCTTCTTGTCGTGGGTGACGACGAGCGGGGTGGCGTGGGCGATCCGCGACTTGCCGCGGGACGCCTTCCACTTCTGCTTGCCGGTGGCCGCGTCCAGCGCCACGATGGCCGCGTTCTCCCACGGCGTCTGCCAGCCCACCTTCTTGTCCGGCCCCTCGCTGCTGCCGTCGTAGGTCATGATGAGCAGGTCGGCGTACCGGACGGGCGAGTTGCCCAGCCCGTGCTGGCTGTAGTACGGGTAGTCCGTGTTCGTCCACGCCACCTTGCCGTCGGACACGTTCACCGCCGCGAGGGTGCCGTCGTTGAACGCCGCGTACACCCGGTCGGCGTCGGCCGCCGGGGTGGGGGTGGCCGGCGAGTTGCGGGCCTCCATCCGCTTGGCCGGCTGCTCGTGGACCGGGGTGTCCCACAGCGGCTTGCCAGATTTGGCATCGAACGCCAGCACCCGGCACGTCTTCCCACCGTTGGTGGCGGTGGTGACGAACACCTTGCCGTTCGCCACCACCGGCGACGACCAGCCGGCGCCGGGCACCGTGGCCGACCAGGCGATGCCGTCCTTGTCCGACCACTTCGTCGGGGCGGTGTCTTCACTCACGCCCTGGCCGGTCGGCCCGCGGAACCCCGGCCAGTCGGCGGCGGACGCAGTGGAGATGAGGAGTAGAGCGACGGCAGAGGGGCGGAGCATGAGAACCTCGGGATCGTGTTCCGCTCGCTCCGCGAGCGGTCTTTCTGGGTGAACCGGCGGCGTCAGCCGCCTGGGTGTGTTTCACCCGACGGGCTGACGCCCGCGGTTCACCAAATCACACGGCGTGTGCGGACCACACTCCGGATCACTTCGTCGGCGGTATCAGCGCCTCCAGTAACGGCTGTCGCCACTCGCCCTTCGCCCGGTCATAGATGCCGAACCCGGCGGCGAACTCCCAGTACGCCCAACTGAACCCGCGGGCCTCGCTCTCGCGGGCCACCGCCGCCGTCCACTTCACCCGGCTGGCGGGCGGCGCCTTCTCATACGCCCCGAACTCGCCCAGGTAGATCGGCCGCTTGTTCGCCTTGCCCCACGCCGCCGCCTGGTCCAGTTCCTTCCGCAGCGCCTTCATCTCGGCGTCCGACCCGGTCCACTCGCGGTCCTTGATGGCCTTCACCTTGTCCCCGGCCCAGCTCGCCCCCTGGTGGGTGAACTCGTGCGGGTTGTAGCAGTGGACGGTGACGATCAGGTGCTGGTCGTCCGGCAGGGTCAGCTTGGGCAGCGCCCAGATGCCGTTCCAGAACGCCGGGCCGACGACCACCGGCCGCGTCGGGTTGGTCTTCCGCACCGCCGCCAGCCCCTTCGGCAGCACCGCGTTCCACTTCTTGTCGTCCAGCTTGTCGTGCGGCTCGTTGTTCAGCTCGAAGTACAGGAACGCCGGGCGGTCCTTGTACCGCTCGCCGATCTGCGCCCACAGCCCGGCCAGCCGCTCGGCCTGCCCGTCCGGGTCCTTGTCCAGTTCGTCGAAGTGGTGGACGTTCAGCACCACGTTCAGCTTCACCTTCTCCGCCTGGTCGAGCAGGTGGTCGATGCGCTTGAAGAACGCGGCGTCGATGGTGTACGGCGGCTTCGCCGCGGCGTGGGCGGACCACTTCACCGGCAGGCGGACGCTGTCGAACCCGGCCTTCTTGATGAGCGGGAAGTAGTCGTCCTTGATGGTCATGCCCCAGTCGCCCTCCTTCGGCGCTTCCAGGGCGTTGCCCAGGTTCACCCCGCGGCCGAGGGCCTTGTTGGCGGCGAAGATGTCCGTCGGGTCGACAGCGGGGGCGAGGGCCAGAGCAAGAAGGAGCGGGGTCATGACGGCACTCCGGAAGCGGGTGCGGACATGGTATGCGGAACGGCGGGAGCGGGGTGGGGTTGGTGTCCCGCCTTCAGGCGGTCTGGGTGAACCGGCGGCGTCAGCCGCAGATCGGGTGAACCGCGGGCGTCAGCCCGTCGGGTTCCGAACACACCCGACGGGCTGACACCCGCGGTTCACCCCCGAAGACCGGCTGAAGCCGGGACACCAACCCCACCCAGGCCGCCCTACTTCGTCGGCTCGTACCCGGTGTAGAACCCGATCATCATCTCCTCCCACGTCTGGTCGCCCCACCGCACCGCCTTCGCCGGGTCCGGGTTGTTCGGGTTGCCGGCCGAGTTGTCGTACCCCGCCTCGCACACGATCTTCGACCCCTTCGGCACCCGCTTCGGCGCCGCCAGGGTGTACGTCGATTGCCAGTTGAAGTCGTACCGCGGCACGCTCAGCAGCGGCTCCGTCTTCCCGTCCGGCGTGACCAGCGTGTAGGTGAACGACTTCCCCCGCAGGTGCATGTGCGGGTTGAGCGACAGCAGCACCAGCTCGCGGTCGATCGTCCGCCCGGCCTTCACCCGGTGGTCCGCCCGCTTCGCCGGGATCTTGAAGTCGGTGTTCACCACCGCGTCCGTCAGCACCTCGTGCTCCGGCGGCTTGTCGGCGTACACCAGCCCGACGGCCGAGCGGTCGGTGTGCGGCTTGCCGTCCGGCGTGTAGTGGACCTCGAACACCAGCTGCGCCCCCTTCGGGATGCGGACGGCCAGCCCGGCCGGGTACGTCACCGCCTGATCGCCGGGGACGAACGCCATCAGTTGCGGCGGGCCGAACGGCCCACCACCCAACTCGCTCAGCCCGGTGATGTTCTTCGGCAGCTTGGCGTCCGGCGGGACGATGTACACGATGATGTGGTGGACCACCGACCGATCGCCCGGCCGCACCTCCGCCGCCGTCACCCACTTCTCCTCGGCGAACGGCGGCCCGCCGCGAAAGTACTGGTACGCCACCCCGCCCTTCGGCATCTCCGCCGGCACCGCGAACTCGTCGTTCATGCTGATGACCTGGTGCGGCTTGGCGATGTTCCACCCGGCGGTGAACTTCCGCGGCGGCGGTAGGTGCTTCGGGTCGCCCTCCGGGCACCCCTGGTCGATCCACGCCAGCAGGGTCTTCATTTCGGCGGCCGGCAGCCGGCGGTCGTTGGCGAAGTGACCGGGCGGGGCATCGGCGTGCCACGGCGGCATCCGCTGCTCGCTGACTTCTTCCCGGATGGCCCGCGACCACGCCTTCGCCTGCTTGTAGGTGCCGAGTTGGAACGGCCCGACCTCGCCCTCGCGGTGGCACGTCTGGCAGTGGGCCTGGAGGATGGGGGCGACGTGTTGGGTGAACGTGACCGGCTCGGCTGCTGCTTTCGTCGCCACCGGCCGGCTGATGAGGCAGCCGACCACCTCGGTCGTCGGCGTGTCCGCCTTCTTGCCGGCCAGCACCGCGTCGAGGGCGTCGGCCAGGTCGCGCTTGGTCGGGGCGGCCCGCTTCACCCCCCGGCCGTACTGGTCGTCGATCCGCCCGCGGTACGCCACGTCGCCGGCCGGGGTGAGGACGACCGCCTCCGGCGTCCGCTCGGCGGCGAACCGATCGGCGATGGCGGCGTCGGCGTCCTTCAGCACCGGGAACGGCAACTCGTACTGCTTGGCGTGCTTCGCCACCGCCGCCGCGTCGTCCTGCGAGTTGCTGTTCACCCCGACGAACGCCACGCCCTTCTTGGCGTACTCGGCGTGCAGCTTCGTCAGCGTGCCGGCGTACTGGTTGTTCACCGGGCACTCGGTGCCGAGGAACACCACCACCACGGCTTTCGCGTCCTTGGTCGCGTCGGCTGACCTCCACTCCTTGCCGCTCACCGCGTCGGGGCCGGCGAACGCCGCCACCCGCTCCGGCTTGCCGGCGACCGCCGCGGACACCAACACCGCCACCGCCAGCCCGATCAACACGGTTCGCATGGGTTCCCTCCGAGTGGGTTAACTCCGCGGTTTTGTTAGCCCGACGCGCGAGCGAGGGGAACCACGCACCCCTCGCTCGCGCGTCGGGCTAACAAATCCCCCCGCCTCACTCCACCAGCGCCGCCTCGGCCACCAGCCCCGGGCCGAACCCGAGCAGCAGCACCGGCCGGCGGGCGTTCCGCCGCCGCATCCGATCGAGGATGAACAGCACCGTCGGCGACGACATGTTGCCGTACTCGGCCAGCACCGCCCGCGAGTCGGCCAGCGCGTCCGCCGGCAGTCGCAGGCACTCCTCCACCGCCGTCAGGATCCGCGGCCCGCCGGGGTGAACCGCCCAACTGCCGACGCTCTCGACCGTGTGCCCGCGCTCGGCCAGCCACGGCTCCAGCCACGCCCGCAGGTGCTTCTCGATCATCCCCGGCACCCGCCGCGACAGCCCCATCTCGAACCCGTGGTCGCCGATCGTCCACGCCATGTCGCCGGCCGAATCCGGGATGAGGCACGAGCCGGTGGCCGTCACCTTCCACCCTTCCGCACCCCCCCGGCCGACCACCGCCGCCGCCCCGTCGGCGAACAGGGCGTTCGCCACCACCTGATCCGCCGCCGTGCCGTAGTAGTAGTGCAGGCTGCACAGTTCCACCGCCGCTAGCAGCACCACCGCGTTCGGGTTCTGGGCGAACGCCAGCGCCGCCCGCAGCCCGTTGATCGCCCCGTGGCAGCCCATGAACCCGACTTGCACCCGCTCGACCGTCGGCCGCAGCCCGAGCGTCGTCATCACTGCGAAGTCCAATCCCGGCGACACGAACCCGGTACACGACACCGTCACCAGGTGCGTGATGTCCGCCGCTGACAACCCGCTGTCAGCGAGTGCCTTCGCCGCGGCCTCCGTGGCCAGCGGCGGGGCGTGGTCGGCGTACATCCGCATCCGCACCTCGGTCGGCGGGCCGAGCGGGTCCGGGCCGGGCAGGTACGGCGAGCCGGACGTGCGGGTGCCGGCCTTCAGGTCGTTCACCACCGGCCGGCCGACCACCTGGAACCGGCTGACCACGCCCGAACCGGCGTACACCCCCGGCAGGAACGACGACTCGCCGACCACCGGGTCGCACAGCGCGCGGGCGATGAGCAGCGACTCCGGCTGATCGACGGTGCCCGGCGGGTTGGCGGTGCCCAGCCCGAGGATGGCGAGCGGCATGAGGGGTTCCGTGAGTTTTGTTTTCGTGGCACCGGCGGCCCGCCGGTGTTTGCTTTCACCGGCGGGCCGCCGGTGCCACGAACCCAGTGGTCGGTCGGTTCAACGCCCGCACGAACGGGTTCGCCAGCCCCGGCAGCACCCGCAGCCCGCGGACCAGCATTCGGCACGCCAGCGGGGATCGCAACACCCGTGCCGTCAGCCGGCACACCGCCTGCCGCCGGCCGACGATGGTGCGGTGAACGGCGGCCCACTCCGCGGCGAGCGAATCCTCCCACCGCTCCACAGCCCGTGCCGCGATCGGGGCCAGCGCCACCGCCCCAGCGATGGCCCACGCCATGCCCTCGCCGGTGAACGGCTCGACGTACCCGGCGGCGTCGCCGACGGCGAACCAGCCGGGGCCGGCCACCCGGACCGGCCGGCGGGTGAGCGGTGGGGTGCCCTTCCAGTCGGCGGTGTGCAATTCCGGCAGCGGCGGCAACCCGGCTTCGTGCATCGTTCGCTCGGCGGCAGTCGGCAAGCTGCCGGCGTCTCGCACGAACCCGGCATCGAACGCCGCGGCCACGTCCAGCCGCCCGTCCTCCAATCGTACCAGCCCGACGTACCCGCCGCGGCCGGTCGCCATGTAAATGGTGCCGGGGCGGTAGAAGGCGTGGGCGGTGGCGAGGACGGTGCCGGCGCCGATCCGCGAGCCGGGCCGCACGTCCACGTCGGCGGCGGTCAGCCGGCCGTTCAGCCCGGTGGCGTCGATGACGATGTGAGCGCGGATCGCTTCGGGAGTGTGGTCCGCACACGCCGTGTGTGGTTCCGGTTCCCGCACACGGCGTGTGCGGACCACACTCAAAACACCGCCGGCCGCTTCTTCCATCTTCACCCGCACGCCGGTACGCACCGTCACCCCCGCCGCTCGTGCCGCGTCAACCAGCGCCGCGTCGAACGCCTCCCGCGACACGCTCACCCCGCCGGGCAGCCGCACCGCCGCCGTTCGCCCGCCGGCCGCCAGCAGCGTGAAGTGCAGCGGCACCGCCCCGAGCGTCGCCGGCAGGTCGCCGAGTCCGGCGGCGGCGAGTGCCGACAGCGTGTGCCGGTTCAGGCAGCACCCGCACACCTTGCGGCGGGGGAACTTTGCCTGGTCGAGGAGGAGGACGCGGAGTTTGGGGGCGGCTGGCGTTTTCTCCCCCTCTCCCTGTGGGGGAGGGGGTTGGGGGGAGGGGTCGAAGAACCTAACCCCCCCGGCCCCCCTTCCCTGAGAAGGAAGGGGGGAGGAAGAGGGCGGGTGGGGGGTTCCAGCGGCCAGCAACCGTGCAACGACCGCCCCCGCCGGGCCGCCGCCGACCACCGCCACGTCCCACGCTTCGCCCGGTTCGCTCACCCCGGCCTCCTCCACGTCAGCAGCATCCGGCACGGGAATTTCGCCCGCACGTCCGCTCCGGTCATTCCCGCTTCCGCCGCCATCCGCCGCATTTCCCGGACCGTGAACGCCCCGCGGATGGACAGCGGGCCGTCGGCGTGGACCACCGGCGAGCGGGAGAACAGCCGCGCCGCCACCCACACCAGCCCGTAGTTCAACCGGCTTCGCGTCAGGTCGTTCACCAGCACCACATCCCCGGCCGATGCCATCTTGCCGAGCAGCGTCACCGCGTCGGGTTCGTCCAGGTGGTGCAGGAACAGCGAGCAGGTGACGACGTCGAACCCGCCGGGCAGCGGGTCGGCCAGCACGTCGGCGACGGCGAAGCGGACGGTTGCCCCGAGTGCGGTTGCGGATCGCTCCGCGGTGTCGATGGCGATCGGGCTGAGGTCGAGGGCGGTGATGTCGAGGGGCAACCCGGCGTCGCGGGCCAGTTTCCACACCGCGAGAGGGATGTCCCCGCTGCCAGTCGCCACGTCGAGCAGCCGGAGCGGGCGACCGAGCCGGCGGGCGAGGTCGCGGACCGGCGGCCACAGCAGGCCGGCGCTGCCGGACCAGCGGTTGATGCGGGCGAGGCCGGCCAGCGCCCGCCGGTGTTCGGCCGGGTCGAGCGCCGGGTCGTCCATCAGCTCGGGCTGGCGGTCGCGGACGGCCAGAGACGGCATGAGCGGCCCCAGAAGGGCGGTAGGCTCATGTTACCAGCTACTCACGTCGATCACCTGGGCCACGCAGCCGGTGGCACGATCGATCAGAACGATCAGGCCGTAACTCCGGTAGTTCAGCACGATCGGCGTCAGGCGGGATCGCTCCGCAGGGTTCATCGACGGCGGCCCGGCGTTGACGCAGAACATCGGGTCGCCGGGGTCCGGTTCTCCGAGCAGATCGCGGACCTGTCGTTCCGTCATCCCGGCGATGACGAACGACCGGGCAACCGGCCCGCTCAGGTTGCGGAGTTTGGTGCGGGTGAACTGCCGGTAGTCGGCTTCGCCACTGGCCTGCCACGAAAAGAACCACACGGAGATGCACAACCCGAACGCCACACCCAAGAGCCGACCGTAGCGTTTCCACCGGCGGACCCGCGTATCGGCTGGCTCGCTCATCCGCATCCCCCGTCCGCCGAACCTGCGGCGGTACAATAACTTGGTTCACGGCGACGGGGAGTCAAGGTGAACCGGCGGCGGGGGTCTTTGAGTGGTAGGCACACTCCGTGTGCCGTTCCGGAACGGCACACGGAGTGTGCCTACCACTCAAAGAGGGGTTTTCCCGCAAATGCCGGCCGGTCGGCGGCGAATACCGGGTGAAGCGGCGCGTTCGTTCCGTAGACGTACCTCCCGTTCCGGTCCCCCGAGGGGCGAACAATGAAGTTCACATACCGATCCGGGCAGCGGCCGCTGGATGGGTACACGATCAAACGCGGCGTCGGCCAGGGCGGGTTCGGCGAGGTGTACTTCGCCGTGTCCGACGGCGGCAAGGAGGCGGCGCTCAAGCTGCTCCGCGGGCACTCCGACGTCGAACTCCGCGGCGTCGCCAACTGCTTGAACATGAAGCACCCCAACCTGGTGCACGTGTACGACCTGAAGGTGGACGAGCACGGCGACAAGTGGCTGGTGATGGAGTACGTGCTCGGCGAGTCGATGGCGTCGGTCCTCAACCGCCACCCGCACGGGGTGCCGCTGAACCTCGCCAAAGAGTGGTTCGCCGCCCTCGCCCGCGCCGTCGGCTACCTGCACGACCGCGGGGTCGTTCACCGCGACCTGAAGCCGGCGAACATCTTCATCGAGGCCGGCACCCTCAAGGTGGGCGACTACGGGCTGTGCAAGAGCATCAGCGTCAGCCAGAAGCAGACCCGCACCGTCGGCACCGTCCACTACATGGCCCCGGAGGTGTCCACCGGCAACTACAGCCAGCGGATCGACATCTACGCCTGCGGGGTGCTGCTGCACGAGCTGCTCACCGGCAAGGTGCCGTTCGACGGGGAGTCGGACGGCGAAATCCTGATGAAGCACCTGACCGCCACACCGGACCTGACGCTGGTGCCGGAGGCGTTCCAGCCGATCCTGGCGAAGGCGCTGGATAAGAACCCGCTGCGGCGGTACGCCTCGATGGCCGAGATGGCGAAGGCGGTGGACGTGGCGATGGACTTGTTGGCCCCGGCGGAAGGTGTGCCGGTGGCGGCCGTCGCTGCTGTCTCGACCGGGCCGTCGAAGGCCGTGCCGGTGGCCCACCGCCACGCCCCGACCCCGCCGCCCCAGATGGCCGCTCCGGTGGTCGCCGCCGTCACACTGCCGGTTCAGCCGGTGGCGGCGGTGCTGCCCCCGCCGCTACCGCGGCCGGGCGTATCCGACGCCACCCCGCTGCCGAAGGCCCGGCCGATCACCTGGAAGGACCGGGCGGTGGGCAACCTGGGGGCGGTGGTGTTCGCCCCGGTCATCGCCGCCCTCGGGCTGATCCCCTACGCCCTGGTCACCGGGTCGGACTGGCACGCCCTGGGCAAGACGTTCCTGGTGACGACGGCGGCGGCGTGGGCCATGCTCATCGGCACCGGGGCCGCCCGCTCCGGGTCGGACGACAGTTGGGGCCGCCGCCTGCGGCTGGGCGTGCTGGGCATGGCGGTCGGGGCGGTGGCGTTCTGGCTGGACGGGTGGACGATGCCGGCCACCGCGCACGACGGCGTGTTCCCGACGGCCGTGCGGTACCTGCTGTACTTCGGCGGGGTGCTGGCCGCCGGCCGGTGGTGGAAGGCCACCGCCCGCGACCGCAAGGAGCGGTTCAGCCTGTTCCCGGTGGTGGCCGCCGGGTTCTGGTCGGCGGTGCTGCTGTTCCTGTGGCCGTGGGAGTCGGGCGGGGCGGCCGGCGGGGTCATCCCGCTGGTGGTGGCCAGCATCGCCGTGCAGGCGGTCAGCCCGTGGACCCCGGCGGTGGCGGCGAATCAGCCGAAGAAACTGCGGCTGCGGGGGCTGTAACGTCACACGGGTGGGCCACGACCTCCGGGAGTGGCTGATCTCACGACCCGACTCCCGGAGGTCGTCGGCCACCCGACAGGAACCCGAACCATGAACCGCCACGAATACCACCGGCACCGCGACCCCCGGAACTACCGCGACCCCGCCCCGCCGAAGAAGAGCAGCGGGGGGAAGATGGTGTTCTGGCTGTTCGTCGGCCTGGGCGTCGCCTTCCTGGTGTCGTTCCGGCTGGCCGACCGCCCGCCCGCCCAGCCGCCGCGGGCGGTCAAGCCGCTGGCGTCGCTCAAGCCCCGCGACCTGCAAGAGCAGGCGGTCGAGCAGGCCATCCTCGGCGGCGCACGGGCCGGCAAGGAGGCGCTGGTGGCCCAGCGGGCCGCGGCGCTGAACGCCCAGATCGGACTGACCGACACCGGCGACACGCTGGCCCCCGAGCCGCGCCTTGAGAAGACCGACCGCGGGTACCGGGTGCTGGGGGCGTGGAGCGAGAAGCCGTATGTGCTGCCGCGGGACGAGGAGGAGGCGAAGGCGGACGCGCTGGCGGTGGCGCGGGCGCGGCTGGCCCAGGAGCTGGGCGGGCTGACCCCGGCGCTGGAGGTGATCGGCGAGCCGCGGACGGTGGAGCCGTCCGAGGAGGCGAAGGCCATGCTGACCAAGCAGAAACTGGAGTCGGGCCGCAAGTGGGTGGTGGTGGACGTGCAGACGAGCGACGACGCCATCCGCGCCGAGCGGGGCAAGCAGCGGTTCGGCACCATCGCCCTGTGGGTCGGGGTGGCGTTCCTGACGCTGCTCACCGGGTACGGGTTCCTGCGGCTGGACATGTGGACGAAAGGGTACCTGACCACCTCGCTGGTGGTGCTGGCGGTGATCGTGCTTGGCGGGGCGCTGGTCGGGTACTTCGCGCTGGCACATTGATGTGGTTGGTGTCCCGGCTTCAGCCGGTCTTCATTCTGCCCACAGACCGCCTGAAGGCGGGACACCAGCGAAACACCGCCCCGGCCCCCGCCGGGGCTTTTTCGTGCGCAACCGGCGTGTAACGCGGCAATCGGTCGGCGGTGCGGACTCGTCGGATGGGTGGTAGCATGTGCCACAGAGGCACAGGCCCGCCCCCGGAGCCGTCCGATGCCGACCTTCTCCCGCCGCCGCTTCCTCACCGCGTCCGCCGCCCTGGCCGCGACACCGTTCCTGTCCCGCCTGTTCGCCGCCGACCGTAAGCCCGACCCGGCCAACCCCGTGCCGGCGGCGAACACCGCCTTCGGGTGCGACCTGTACGCCCAGCTGCGGGCCAAGCCGGGCAACCTGTTCTTCTCCCCGTTCAGCATCGAGACCGCCCTCGCCATGACCGCGTGCGGGGCGAAGGGGAACACCCTCGCCCAGATGCAGAAGACCCTGCACCTGTCCGCGGACGCGGAGGCGATTAACGGCGGCTTCAAGTCCCTGCTGGCCGCGCTGAACGGCGACGGCAAAGACGCGGACAAACGGGGGTACGAACTGAAGGTGGCCAACGCCTTGTGGGGGATGACCGGCTACCCGTGGCGGAAGGAGTTCCTGGCGGTCACGACGGCGAACTACGGGGCCGGACTGGTGGAGGTGAACTTCGCCGACGAGCCGCCCGCCCGCAAGCAGATCAACACCTGGGTCGAGGACCACACCAACAAGAAGATCAAGGACCTGATCCCGAGCGGGGTGATCGATTCCCTGACGCGGATGGTGCTGACGAACGCCGTGTACTTCAAGGGCACCTGGGAGAAGGAGTTCGACAAGAATTGGACGAAGGACGGGCCGTTCACCCGCGGCGACGGGACGAAGACGGACGTGCCGCTGATGCGCAAGACGGAGGAGATGCGGTACGCCGAGACGGACGACGTGCAGGCGGTGGAACTGGCGTACAAGGGCGGCGAAACCGCCATGACCGTACTGCTACCGAAGAAGGCGGACGGGCTGGCCGCCGTCGAGAAGAAGCTGACCGCTAACACTCTCGCCGCGGTAGCGAAGGGCATGCGGCCCACCGAGGTGGTCCTCACCCTGCCGCGGTTCAAGGCCGAGACCGAATACACACTGAACGCCCCGCTGACGGCTCTGGGCATGAAAGACGCATTCGACACCCGGGCCGACTTCACCGGCATGCACACCTCGCCCGAGCGGCTGTTCATCTCCCACGTCCTGCACAAGGCGTTCGTGGAGGTGAACGAGGAGGGCACCGAGGCCGCCGCGTCCACCGCGGTGGTGATGAAGGCGGATTCGGCCCGCGCGTACGACCTGACGAAGGTGTTCAAGGCCGACCGCCCGTTCCTGTTCGTCATCCGCCACACGCCGACGAACACCGTGCTGTTCGCCGGCCGGTTCGAGAAACCCTGACCCGGCGAGCCGGGAGCGTGAGCGACCGGAGCCTCCGGTCGCTCACGCTCCCGGCTCGCTCAGATTCGGAGGTTCCCATGACCCGGTTCCTGTTCGCCGTCGCCGCCGCGGCCGCGCTCGCCGCTGGCGGCGTTGCCGCCGACAAGAAGCCGCTGCCCAAGCCGGACACCTGCTTCGGCACCACCATCGACTTCGTGGACACGCCGAAGGAGGCGGCGGCCAAGGCGAAGAAGGACGAGAAGCTGGTGTTCGTGCTGCACGTGAGCGGCAACTTCGAAGACCCCCGCTTCACCTGAAACAACGCCGAAGCGCTCCGTGTGGGCGCCCTGACCGACCCGAAGGTGGGCGAGTTCATCAACGCGAACTTCGTGGCGTCGTTCCAGAAGGTGGGCACGTTCAAGATCGTCGGCGGGAACAAGCAGGGGGGGAACGTGGCCAGCTACTTCCTCGCCCCGGACGGGCGGGTGCTGCACGCGGTGGCCGGGCCGGTGGACGGGCCGACCCTGCTCCGCGAAGCCAGGTGGGTGGTGGACACGCTGAAGGCGGCGAACAAGGCGAGCGGCGGGGACGGGGCGAAGTTCAAGGCGGCGTTCCGCACCGCGCACGCGGACAAGCTGCGGGCCGAGACCGGCCTGCAGGTGGAGGCGATCACCTGGGACGCGGCCGAGCCGAGCGACAAGGACACGCTGAGTTACAAAGACCCGACCGGCCGGCCGCTGGCGCCCAAGCTGCCGCCGCCGCCGATCGACGGGCCGGACGTGGGGCTGAGCGACAAGGAGTTCAACGACCGCCAGACGAAGGCGAACGCCGCCCCCGGCGGGCGGTACGTCGAGTGCGGGGTGGGGCTGAAGAAGAAGCGGGTGGCGGTGAACAACCAGGCGGTGGTGGACCAGCTGCTGGCCGCCCACGCGCTCACCCGCATCGAGAAGGTGTACGGCACGGTGTTCGAGAACGTGCTGGGCGAGAAGGTGAGCACCAAGCCGGTGGACGTGGACACCCCGTTCCCGTGGGTGGACCGGGCCGGGAACAAGGTCCGCTAATCCCGATGCCGGTGCCGCCGCGAGTGTAGGCCGCTCACGCCGTGAGCGGCAACACCGGCCCACGGCGTGGGCCGACTACCTCGATCCGGCCGGCTGTAGCGGTCCTGCCGCCTCCCGACCCCCGCCCCGGCCGGCGGGGGTCGTCTCGTTCCGGTTCGCCGCATCCGCCACCCGCCGGTGCCCGATACTCAGGTGTCGAAGGACCGACCACCCCCGGGCGGGCACCATGCGGACGTTCACCGGCCTGATCGCCGCCCTCACAGTCGCCACAACCGGGTCCGCCCAGGAGTGCGGCGGCGACCGCTACTACGTCACCCTGTACGGCGGGCACGCCAGCGTGTTCCGCCCGCACACCGGCCACACCTGGGCGGTGTACTCCCGCACCTCCCCCGCCGCCGACGGGCAGCACGCCGTGGCCGAGACGTTCGCCATCAGCTGGATGCCCGCCACCCTGAACATCCGCCCGTTCGCGCCGCGGCCGGAGACCGGGGTGAACCTGACGCACGAACAGTCGATGGCGTTCATGACCAGCGGGCGGCGGCCGTGGGTGGAGGCGTTCGGCCCGTACGAGATCACCGCCGACCGCTACCAGCAGGGGGTGGCGCAGAAGGCGCTGCTCGAATCCGGGGCGGTGAAGTACCACGGCCTCGGGTTCTTCGGCCGGCGGGGGGACGTGATGCACTGCATCGACGCCGTCACCCGCACCGACCCGCTCTGGGAGCGGAAGGCCACCCCGTCGGCAGCGAACGGGGTGCTCGGCACGTGGCAGGCGGTGCGGGCGATGGACCACAGCGGGTTCGCCTCCGCCCCCCGCGGCTCCCGCCGCGCCACCCCACTCGTCGCCCCGTGGCCGTCGATCCGCGAGCGGTAGCGGCTACACTGATCTTCCGTGGCACCGGCGGCCCGCCGGTGAATTCAGAACACCGGCGGGCCGCCGGTGCCACGAAGAACAGCAGGAGTTGCCGCCATGCCGTCCGTCCACCTCACCCACCGCCCGGACGGGGTGTCCGTCCTCACCTTCGACCAGCCGGACAGCCGGGCGAACATCCTCACCCGCACCGTGTGGGACGAACTGCACGCCGCGGTGAAGTCGCTCGCCCACCGGCCGGGGGTGCGGGGGCTGGTGGTGTGCAGCGGCAAGCCGGACATTTTCATCGCCGGGGCGGACCTGAAGTTCTTCGCCGGAGTCGAGTCACCGAACGATGCGAAGGTGCGGGAGCTGATCGAGTTCGGGCTGGGCACGCTCGACCGGCTGGAAAACTTGCCGTTCCCGACGGTGGCCGTCATTAACGGGTCGGCCGTCGGCGGCGGGCTGGAGGTGGCGCTGGCGTGCGACTTCCGCCTGTGCGGGCCGAACCCGCGGGCCGAGCTCGGGCTGCCGGAGACGAAGATCGGGCTGATCCCCGGCTGGGGCGGCACCCAGCGGCTGATCCGGCTGTGCGACCCGACCACGGCGGCGCGAATGCTCGTCACCGGCGAGTCGCTGAGTGCGGAAGCGGCGATCGCGGCCAAGCTGGTCGATGCCCCGATCGTCACCGGCGATCTGATCGAGTTCGCCGCCGCGTGGGTGGTGGAGCAGAACCCGGAGCCGCACCGCCGGGCGAAGCGGGAAGCCCTGCCGCTGCTCGACCGCGAGTTGCTGAAGGAGGCGATCCTGGCGCTCGGCCCGCCGGAGTCGGAGGCGGTGCGGGAGGTGGCGAGCGTGATGATTCGCGGCGGGGAGCAGCCGCTGGTGGATGCGCTGCCGATCGAGACGGCGGCGTTCCTGCGGGTGGCCGGGTCGGACGAGAGCAATCGGCGGATCGCGGAGTTCTTCGCCGCCCGAAAACGGTGAACCGCGGGCGTCAGCCCGTCGGGTGTGATCCCACCCAGGCGGCTCACGCCGCCGGTTCACCCTCCTGCGGCGTCGGCAGGAAGAACGAGGTGACGAACGCGATCAGGTACACCGCCCCGCCGATGGCCGCCGCCGCCATCGCCACCCCCGTCGGCCCGCCGCCGAACGCGTCCGCCAGCACCGCCGTGTTCAGCGTGGCCGCCATGGTGCCGATCATCCGCCCGCCGACGTTGGTGGCGAAGCTGCCGCCGGTGCCCCGCAGGTGCAGCGGGAACACCTTCGGCAGGAACTCGCTCAGGTAGCTGAACTGCGCGACCGTCAGCAGCCCGCAGAAGAAGATGGCGGTGGCGAACCACAGGAAGTCGCCGGTCACCAGTTGGGTGTAGGTGAACGGGAACAGCAGGATGCCGGGGACGACGAACAGTTGCAGCAGCCGCTTCGCGGGCACGAGGCTGACGAGGATCGCCAGCAGGATGCGGCCGGTCAGCCCGCCCAGCTCCTGCCACAACTGGATGCTGCTCTTCCGCTGCTCCTGGGCGTCGCGGGCTTCCTTCAGCTTCGCCCCGGCCGCCTTCTTCTCCTCGTCCGTGGTCGCCGCCTTCATCAGCTTCTGCCCCTCGGCCCGCGGCTCGGCGATCTCGGCCCGCGCCAGGATCACCTGCGCCGGCGTCACCTGGAGAGCGCCGAACGCCGCCGCGTACCCGCACGCCGACAGGATGGTGGTGACGATCGTCGTCCGCCGCAGCGCCGGGGCGAACAGCTCGCCGAAGCTCGGCCGCTTGAGCGTGCCCGCCCGCTTCTTCTCCGCCCACACCCGCGACTCGGGCACGAACGGCATGAGCAGCAGGATGAGCGCGCCCGGCACCAGCCCGCTGATGAGCGTGTACCGCCACGGGGCGTGGGCCGACGCCCCTTCGGCCGTCGGGATGGCCGGCAGGTTCGGGGCCACGCCGACGATCCACTTGTCCACGATGGTGACGAGCAGCCCGCCGAGCGACGCCGCCGCCAGGCTCCACGCGATGGCCTTCTCCCGCGCCCGCTTGTCCGGGAACAGCTCGGCCAGCCACGTCACGGCCGCCACCATCTCCACGCACACCCCGATGAACGTGGTGCAGCGGAACAGCACGAACTGCCACAGTTCGGTGCTGAACGCCGCCAGAAGCGGGGAGAGCGAGTACGCCAGGATGCTCGCCACCATGATCGTCTTCCGCCCGAAGCGGTCGATCATCCACCCGCCGAGCAGCCCGAACACCCCGCCGCACAGGGCGGACAGCCACAGCAGGGTGCCGATCCACTGCCGCACCTTCGGGTCGTCGGCCGGCACTTTCAGCAGGTCGGACAGCGCCCCGGTGCCGATCACCGGCAGCATGAGCAGCTCGTAGGTGTCGAACAGGAACCCGATGACGGCGACGGCCAGGACCAGGGCGCGGACGACGGGCGACAGCGGCGGGGGCGAACCGGGAGCGGGGGACGACACGGCGGCAGGCTCCGGGGACGGGGCGGCGGGGTGGGAGTGTGGAGAGAGTACGGAACCGGGTGAGTAAGTAGTAGGCACACGGCGTCAGCTTGGTGAACCGCGGGCGTCAGCCCGCCGGGTGTGTTCCGAACCCACGGGCTGACGCCCGCGGTTCACCCGGACCCACCCGCAATACCAGCCGCAGCACCTGCGGATTACACCGAAACCGGATCGGCTCCCGCCCGCTCAGCCCGCGGCCGACCGCCAGCACCGTGTCCCCCCGCTGGAACACCCCCATGTCGTGCCGCCGGCCGTAGTAGCACGGGGTGAAGATCGGGCCGATCAGCGGGATGCGGATGCCGCCGCCGTGGGTGTGCCCGCTCAGCATCAGGTCGATGCCGTTCTCGGCGGCCCAGGCGAAGTGGTCCGGGGTGTGGCTCAGGCACAGGCGGAACGGCCCGACCGGGGCGGCGGACAGGTCCGGACCGGGGCGAAACCACGGCATCTCCTGGCCGACCAGCAGCACGGGTTCGCCGCGAACTGTCACTTGCTGCCAGCGGTTGCCCACCACCGTGTACCCGAGGTTCGCCAGTTCCTGCCGCAGCCGGTCCGGGTGGTGGTGCCGGTCGTGGTTGCCCAGGATGGCGACGCCGAGTTCGGCCCACTCCAGCTTGCCGAGCAACGGGGCGAGCCACTCGTGGTGCGTGTCGGTGTCCACGAAGTCGCCGACCAGGGCGACGATGTCCGGCGTGGGCAATTTGGCGAGTTCGTCGAACACGGCGTCGAACCACCGCCGCGACGGGGTGCCGTGCAGGTGCAAGTCGGACAGCACGAGAACCGACAGGCCGTCGAGCGCCGGCGGCAACCGGCGGAGCTTCAGTGACACCTCGGTGACATCGACGCGGAACACGCCGTTGAACGGCAGGCGGGTGAGGTGGCGGTGCTTGCCGTCCCCGCGGGCCGCCTCGCCGAGTGCCGGCCACAGGTCGTGGGTGGTGGTGAACTCGGTTTCGACGGCTACGGGTGTGGGACGCAGCAGGCGGGCGATCGTAATGATCGGGAAGATGAACGCGCCGAACAGGAAGCACAACAGCAAGTAGAAGAGGCCCAGGGAACCCCAGAAACTGTCCGGGTCAAATCGGAGATGTTCGTCACTCAGGTGAATGCGGAGTGACCACACCAGCAGCGGGAACGCCAGGATCACCGCCCCGGTGAACAGCCGCCACAGCTTGAGGAAGTGCTTGTTCAGCGGTTGGCCGTACAGGTGGTTCATCAGCCCGGTCCAGAGGGCCGCGTGCCCGACCCACACCGCCGCAATCAAGAGTAGGCCGAGGGCGTTCACTTCACCGGCACCAGGTTGCGCTCGAACTGGCGGGTGCAGTTCTCCCAGGTGTACTTGGTGGCCTCGGCGATGCACGCCTCGCGGTCGCCGGTGCGGAGCGCGGATTCCACCGCCTTGCCCAGGTCGTCGTCACACTTGCCGAGCTTGTCGTTCGTGATGATGTCCACCGGCCCGGTGGCCGGGTACGCCGCCACCGGCACCCCGCACGCCAGCGCCTCGATCACCACCAGCCCGAACGTGTCGGTCAGGCTGGGGAACACGAACAGGTCGGCCATGGCGTAGCACGCCGCCAGATCCTCGCCCGTCTTGTAACCCAGAAACTGGGCGTCCGGGTACGTCTTCGCCAGCCACGCCCGCGCCGGCCCGTCGCCGACCACCACCTTCGTGCCCGCGGTCTTCAGCTTCAGGAACGCCTCGATGTTCTTCTCCGCCGACACCCGGCCGACGTACAGCAGGATCGGGCCGGGGAACGGCGGGTCCGCCTTCGGCCGCGGACGGAACAGCTTGCTATCCACCCCGCGGCTCCACCGGGCGATGGGGGCGGTGAACCCCCGCCGCTTCAACTCGGCCTCCAGGCTGGGGGTGGCGGTCATGAGCGGGGTGGCCGGGTTGTGGAACCAGCGGAGGACGCGGTACGTCACCGTCTCCGGCACCCACGCCAGCCGGTTCAGGTACTCCGGGAACTTGGTGTGGTACGAGGTGCTGAACCGCCACCCGCGGTTGCGGCAGAACGCCCGCACCGCCAGGCCGAGCGGCCCTTCCGTCGTCACATGGACGTGATCCGGCTGGAACTTCAGGATGCGTCTGGACAGCGACCCGGTGCGGGGGAAGCAGACGCGGATTTCCGGGTAGAACGGCACCGACGCGGACAGCATGCCGGTCGGCTCGACCACGTCCACCGCGTGCCCGAACGACCGCAAGGTCTGGGCGGTCATGTCCATGGTGCGGACGACGCCGTTCACCTGCGGGTACCAGGCGTCGGTGGCGAGGACGATGCGGGCCATGCGACTCAGGTGAGTAGTAGGCACACTCCGTGTGCCGTTCCGATAACGGCACACGGAGTGTGCCTACTACATACGAACGAGTCGCATTCCCGCCCACGCCCCGACCAGCCCGGCTAGCACCGACCCGGCCACATACCCGGCCGCCACCGCGTACTGCTGCTTCTCCATCAGCCCCAGCGTTTCGACGCTGAACGTGCTGAACGTGGTGAACCCGCCGCACACCCCAACGCCGAGCAGCGCCCGCCAGCCGGGGCGGTGGTGACAGGCGACGACGAGCATTCCGAGGACGAACGAGCCGACGACGTTGATGCCGAACGTGGCCCACACCGACCCGCCCAGCCAGCGGGACACCGCGTACCGCAGGACCGACCCCGCCCCGCCGCCGACGAACACCAGCAGCGGGTACTTCCAGTCCGGCACGGGTGGGATCTCCAATCAGCCGCGAACCGAAACGGGAATTGTTCGGAGCGACTTCAGGCCCGAAGGGCCGGACTCCCTCAGCCCAGGGCAAGCGAGGCGAAGCCGAGCGTCGCCCTGGGATACGTGCGCCACAGGCGCAAGCCCCGAAGGGGCGCCCTACCTGCAGGTCGCCCCTTCGGGGCTTATTCTTCTTCATCCGCTGACCCAGGCCTGCGCTCGCCTGTCGGCTCACTCCGACCAGGGCTGAGGGAGGACAGCCCTTCGGGCCTCAGACTCGAACGCGCTCGCCGTTGGCTCGCGGCTACCCGAATCACCTCTTCCACGCCCGCTCGTAGTCCTCGGGCAGCGGCTGGCCGTCGCCGGTGCCGGGGGTGAGGGTCACGTCGGCGAGCGTGAACGGCACCGACACCGCCTTCTGCTGCGACCCGTGGAAGCTCACCTTCGCCACCGCCCGCCCGGCGTTCGCCGGAGTGTCACGGACGTGATAACTCAGCTTCAACACGCTTTCGGCTCGGCCGTCCTGTACGACTTGACTCTGCCGGACCGAGTAGTGCGACATGTCCAGCGGTTGGTCGTCGGCGTCGGCGAACAACAGCCCGTACATGTCGGGGACGGGGCGGGCCGCAGGCGAGTTCGCCCGCACCGGCACGGCTCGCCCGCCGGGGCCGTTCTCCAGCCAGATGGCGTTGGCGTCCGCGACCCGGCCGTTCACCGGGCGAACGGTCGTGGGGTTGTACTGCAACGTCACCTCCAACGTCGTGGCCTTGCCGACGCCGGTGTTCCACGGGACTACCTTCGCCTCCATCGAGATGCGGCCATTTCCGCCGACCGCGGCGGTCCCCTTCTCCCCCAACTCGACCGCCACGATCTCGCCCGGCTCGGTCCACACCGTCCCCCGCACCACCCCGCGGACGGACTTGAGGGTGAGCGGCTTGCCCGCCGCCGGGGCGGCGAGCGCAGCCACGCCGGCGGTGGCGGGGGCGGTTGCCGTCTCGCCGTCGCGGAGGCCGAGCTTGGCGCGGCGGAACTGGAGTTCGTCGTTCGCCAGCGTGCTGAACGACTTCGGGGTGAACGACTCCGCGGCCACCGGCCGCCCGTCCGGGCCGGTCGCCTCGATGATGACCGTCTCGGTCACCCGGTACCACTCCAGCTTCGGCTCGGCGTACACCTTCACCGCCAACGGCAGGTGGCCGGGAGTGTACCGCTTGAGCACGTCGGCCGACGCCGGCGTGGCCTCCACCCGCACGGCGCCGCACACACTGGCGGGGGCCGGCTTCGTTGCGGCGCGCAGGACGACGTGGCCGAGCGGCGGTTGTACGCCCAACTTCTGCTCCAGCTTTTCGATCTGCGGAGACAGTTCCTTGAGTTGCTCCTTAAGCTCGTCGATTCGTTGGCCAAGTTCCTCTTTCGCCGCTGCATCCTTCGAGAAATCGAAACGCTCCTTCAGTATTGCGACTTGTCTCGCCGTCGTGGCGGATACCGCACGCAACCGATCCAGTTCGACCCGGTTGTCAGTTTTCGCAACCCAGTCGGCGGCCGGCGCACGCCCCGACCCGGGCCGGTGGTCCAGCACCTCCGCTACCCCCAGCCCGACCTTCGCGGCCACGTCCTGCACCTGCTCCCAGAACGGCTTCTTCCCGCCGGCCGGCGTCACCTTCTGCGTCAGGATGGCCTGGTCGCCGTTGATCCGCAGTTGCACCCGGCTCTGCTTCTCGATGGCGTCGAACAACTCCCGCACCGTCTGCTCGGTCGCCGGCAGCTCGACGACGGTGGGGGCGAGGGCTTGCTCGTTCTCGATCCGCCGGGTGATGCGGGCGACGAGGGCGGCGGCGCGTTCGGCCCGTTCGGGGGAACCGGATTCAGCAGCGGTGCGAAGAGCGGTGAGGGCCGGGGCGCCGAGGTCGTTCAGCCGCTTCGAGGCGGCCTCGCGGGTGGCGTAGTCCGGGTCGGCGAGTTGTTCGATCAGTTTGGGCAGATCGGCGGCAAAGGTTGCCGCCGGCCAAAGGGCGACCGCGAGCAGGGCGATCCGGGTGCGGGTCATGCGAGCGCCTCGGCGGGCGGGACACCGGATACGACGCGACGGGGCGGCGATCCTCACCCCATCATGCCGGGGAATCCCCCGTCGGGCAAGCGCGATGGGAACGGGACCTCAACCCCAGACCACCATCCGCCGTTGAACACCCCCTCTCCGGCTCGGAGAGTGGGCCGGGGGGTGAGGTCTCTTCCTCAATCCCGCCACCGCCGCATCTCGGCCTCGTACCGCTCCCGCCGCTCGCGGTTCCGCCGGGAGATGCCCGGCACCCACGTCGGCGGCGTCGTGTTCTTGTCGTCGAACAGGGTGAGCCACCGCTTGTACAGCTTGTCCCAGAAGTTGTCCGAACTCAGGTTCGGGGTGGGGTACGGGGCGACCACCAAGCTCGGGTCCGGCGTCGGCCACTTGTCCCCCTGGAACGGGCTGTTCGGCTTCTGCCCGTTGTACCCGCTCGGCGGCTGGCCCACCTTCGGCAACTGCGTGCCGGTCTGCGGCAGGCGGGTGCCCACCGGCTGCACCGACGGCGACCCGACCGGCTTGCCCGGCATGGTCCCGGAGGTCGGCGTCTGGGCCGCCGCCGCTCCGCCGAGCAGTCCGGCGAGTGCGAACACCATCATCCCGCGCATCGCGCCCCCCCCGTGCGGACGGAATCGGTCCCCGACCCGCGGGTATGCCAACCCCCGTCCGGCGGGTCAAGGGAAAACCGCAATGGGGGCAGGGCTACTCAGAGGTTGAAGGTGGGTTCTTGAGCAGGTCGAGGGCGCGGCCGGGGAAGGCGACCATCTCGCGGATGGCGGCGGGGACGCTCGGGTGGTCGGAGTTCCGCAGCAGG
>JALHQU010000047.1:16838-34886 GCA_022841795.1 Fimbriiglobus sp. | reverse complement strand
TTGAAAACTTGCCCCACGCCCCCACGGCCCTCGCGGGCCGGGTTCACCAACCAGTTGCGGTCACTTCTTCTCTGTCGGCTCCTTCTTGTCGTCGGCCTTCTTCTCCGCCGCCTTCTCGCTCTTGATCTGCACCCGCGTCTTGAACGGGTGTTTGCCGTCCTTCAATTCCTTCAGCACCGGGGTGATGACGTCCTCGGGCAGTGCCCACGTCTCCACCCGGCCGGCGCGGGCGATGTTCAGCCCGATCACGTTCCCGTCCAGGTCCACCAGCGGCCCGCCGCACTGGGCTGGGCTGATGACCGTCTCGTGCTGGATCACCTTCGGGAACCCGCCGCGGCGGTCGGACAGCCCGCCGCCCATGCCGTTCTGCATCGCCCCGCGGTCCATGTCCGCGTTCTTGATCAGCTTGAACTTGAACGTCAGCTCCTTCTCGTCGTCCTTCTCCTTCCGCTTGATCTTGAGCGAGATCGTCTCCTCCGGGCGGGTGTCGTTCATGATGTCGAAGATGTCCTGCCGGCTCTCGACGGGGCGGTCGTTCAGCCCGACGATGGCGTCGCCCTTCTTCAACCCGGCCTTCCGCGCGTCGGAGTTCTTCACCTCTTCAATGCGGGTGTTCTTCTGGTCGCGGGACAGCTCGAACAGGATGCCCAGGAACCCGCGGTTGGCGTTCTCGACCACCGCCTCCTGCTGGTACATCGGCCGGCCGATGGTGCTGACCGCGCCCACCGCCACCGGCCCGTAGTAGTCCGGGTCGCCGTTGGTGAAGGTGGTGTACCCGGTGACGGCCACGAAGTTGCCGGCCTCGATCGCCTTCGGCGGGGCGAACTTGATCGGGCTGAGCACCTCGGCGTCTACCTTCAGCAGCATCAGGTCGGACGCTTGATGGTAGCCGACCACGGTGGCGTCGAACACGGACCCGTCCTTGAGCAGGCACACCAGTGACGACTTCGCCTTGCCCTCCTTGCCGATGAGCTCGCTCCCCTTGGTGAGGATGAACCCGTCGGCCGACACCACGGTGCCGAGGGCCACGTCCTTCTTGTCCGCCTGGACGCGGACGGTGGCGTCGGCGGCGGTGGCCGCGGCCGACTCGAACAGCCGCGGGAGCAGCTTCTTCCCTTTATCCGGCAGCGCGTCGCCGCCGACCGCGAGCGGGGCGGCGGCGAACACGGCGATCGCAATCCACAGTCCGCGGGCAGGCACGGTGTGATCCTCCGTTGGTGCGTGGGAGAGGGGGTTGAGGGTGGGTTACTCTTTCTGTTCCTTCGCCTTCTCGGCCAGCTTCACCTCCAGCGACACCGGCTGGTCGTCGCGGAGAACCTCCACCTTCACCTTCTCGCCGACCTTGTACGACGGCAGCATGTTCCGCAGGTCGTTGATCGACTTCACCGCGTGGCCGTTGAACTTGGCGATCACGTCCCCGGCCTCGATGCCGGCCTTGTCCGCCGCCCCGTCGGTCTCCACCTTCACCACCTTCGGCGGGTCGAGCGGGTCCGTCTTATCTCCATAGTACACGTTCAGCCCGGCCTTGGTGTTCCGCTCCCGCTGGCGGTCGTCGCGGTAGATGATGTCCCCGCGGGTCATGCGGTCCCACTCGGACTTGTACTTCTCCAGCGGCACGTGCCGGTTCATGTCCAGGGTCAGGCCGATCTCGCTGTGGATGCCCACCACCTTGCCGGTCAGGTCGAACAGCGGGCCGCCGCTGTCCCCGCCGACGAGCGTGCCGTCGGTGTTCAGCAGGTCGTTCCGCTGGCCGGCGAACCCGGCCTTCTCCAGCCCGATGAACCGGCCGGTGCGGACCGGCGGCGGGCGGTCCAGCTTCGGCCCGCCGGGGTGCCCGAGGGACACGATCCACTGGCCCTTCTTCAGGTCAGCGGACCTGCCCATCTCGGCGAACGGCCACTTGCCGTCCTTCGCCCCCGGGTAGTCCTTCGGCGGCTTGTCGGTGATCTTGGCCATGCCGCTGTCGGCGGTGCTGTTCAGCCCGAGGGTGATGCCGCCGACCCGCTTGCCGTCGGGCAGTACGAACACCACCCGCTCCCGCGGCTTGGCGATGACGTGGGCGGCGGTGAGCACCAGCCCGTCCTCGCTCACGATCACCCCGCTGCCGCAGCTCATCCCGCCGTTGCCGAACGGGTCGTTGCCGACCAGCAAGGCGACGGTGGCCGGCGTCACCTTCGTGTTCACCTCTTTGACTTTAGACTGCAACGCCTTCAGCTCGTCCTTCGACTCCGGGGAGGTGGTGCGGACCACGTCCCACTCGGGCGGGGTGGATTTGCTGTCGGCGGCGGAAAGGGGCGACCAGAACCAGATCAGAGCGAGGGCTGGCAGCACCCCCGCCCGGCGGATGGATATCATCGGTGCGGACTCCCTGTCAGAGCGGAGGAGAGGCGCACGGCGGGCAGCGTTCCGCCGCGACCGGACTTCGCTCTATCTTCATAGATTGCCTCAAAATACCCCGTCTTACAAGTGTTCGCCCGGAATCTGCCGGTTCTTTCATCCCCCTCTCAGGTGGCGGAACCGGCGTGGCTGCTGTAACGATTGCCGGCGCATCAGGTTCGCACGGCACAGCCTACCCAGCCAGAATGCGTATGCGGAACACCGGGGCGGGGCGGACGCGAACAGGACATTTTCGGTCCTGATTTTCCCGCGCAAGATCGTGCCGAAGCCTGAGAGACGACTCCACGAGCCGATCGCCTCCAGCGATCGGCGGGGCGCCCCCGAGGGCGGCCCCAACAAGACAACCAACCTGTAGGGGCCGCCCTCTGTGGCGGCCCGTGGTCCAGACCCGCCGGACCACCGCTACACCAGCGACTCCAGCAGGAACTTCAGCTTCCGCACCTCGGGTTCGACCGGGAACGCGCTGTCCGGGATGTCCCGCACGTCCACCGTCAGGCTGCGGTCGTACTGGCAGCGGTCGAGGTGGGACAGGATTTTCCCGTACTCGATCTCGCCCTGGCCGACCCGCACCTGGAACTGCGTCGCGTCGGCCCCCGAGTCCCGCAGGCGGACGTGCCGGACGAACGGGTACACGGCGTCGTACCCGGCCTGGCGGTGCGGCCCGCAGTGGTAGTGGCTGGGGTCGAGCGTCAGCCCCAGGCCGGGCACCTTGCGGCACAGCTCCACCGCACACGTCGCGTCCTGGGTCATCGTCCCCGACCGCGTCTCGACGGTCAGGATGATCCCGTCCGCCTCGGCCAATTTTACCCAGTCGGTCAACCGCTTCGCCTCGGCGTCGGCATCAGTCCCGACCTCCGCGGCCGGCACCGTCACCACCGGCACGGCGAGCAGCCGGGCGAGGCGGCAGGCGGCCCGCAGTTGTTCCCGCACCGCCGGGCCGTCCGGCCGGTCGAACTCCAGGTGGAACGCCGCGTACCCCAGGTTGGCCGCCTTCAGCTTCTGCGCCCACTTGCCCACCTCCGGCGGCAGGTCGGCCGGCCGCAGGTGCGGGCCGTCGGCGTGGATGGCCAGGTCGGCCTTGCTGAAGTGCAACTGGCGGATGGTCCGCAGCGCGTCGTCCAGCGAGTACCGCCCGAAGCAAAGGGTGGAACAGGCCACGGTCATGGCGTGTCACTCCGCACGACTGGCGCCCGGGGTGGCGCATTCCCCAACGCTCCGGCTCCCCCGCGGTGAGTCGGCGATGCGAAACTGATCCGGAGCGGTCCCCGTTCGAGAGCCGGTGCGAATACCCCGCCGGAGGGCGGATCGCAAGGGTGCTTCTCACAAATCGGTCGGTTTTTTCGCCTCGCAATCGCCGGCCAGGTTCGCTATTTCGCCCCGCCCGGTGGGGACCGGGAAGGGGGTGGAGTATGAGCAATTCCGGGTGGATGACGACCCTGTCCGACGTGGAGACCGCCATCGGCTCGTGCCTGGCCGCGCTGGACAAGTACGAGGAGCGGTTCAGCGGGGTGCTGGGCGAACACGTCGGTTCGACACCGACCACCGCCGTGCCGGACGAACCGGACGAACACTGGGCCGGTCGCCTCGGCGGGGCGGTGGAGCAGGCGGATCAGATCGACCGGCTGCTGACCGAGCAGGAGCAACTGTGGTCGCACTGGCAGGTGCGGTTCACGGACTGGGTGCGGTCGCTAGAACACCCCGCATAGCCGCTTGCGGCTTTGCGTTACTGCGGAGGGCAAACCGATGCGCGTCGCGGTCATCATCCCGGCGGCCGGGCGGTCGTCGCGGTTCGGCACGGGCGAGAAAAAGCCGTTCGTCAGCCTGGACGGGCGGGCGGTGTGGCAGCGGTCGGCCGAGCTGTTCTGGACCCGCGGCGACGTGTCGAAGGTGTACGTCGTCATCTCGCCGGACGACCGCGAGCTGTTCGAGATCCGCTACCGGGCGGCGATGGTGTTCGCCAACGCGCAGGTGGTGGACGGCGGGGCGGAGCGGTTCGAGAGCGTGGCGAACGCCCTGGCGCTGGTGCCCGATGACGTGGAACTGGTGGCCGTTCACGACGCCGTCCGCCCGCTCTGCACGCCGGCTCAGATCGACGCGGTGTTCGCCGCAGCAGAGAAGCACGGGGCGGCGATGCTGGCCGTGCCGCTAGCCGACACCCTCAAGCGGGTGGACGCCGACCACCGTATCACCGAGACCGTCCCGCGGGCCGACCTGTGGTGCGCCCAGACCCCGCAGGTGTTCCGCCGCGACTGGCTGGCCGAGGCCTACGCCAAACGGGGCGGGTTGACGCAGGCGATCACCGACGACGCGCAACTCGTGGAGGCGATCGGCCACCCGGTGTTCGTCGTGCCCGGCTCGGCGAGCAACTTCAAAATCACCACGACGGACGACCGGGAACTGGCCGAGGCGATCGTGAAGGCACGGCTGGCGAAACCCGCCCCCGTCCTCCGCGCGTTCGGCGACGAAGCCAAATGGTGAGTCGTCAGGTCGTCAAGTCAGTCAGGTCTTCAGGGTCGGAAGAAGTCAGGATGGCACGGCTCACCCGGAATTGAGGGACCGGGTGAGGTACGAGATGAACCGGCTCAACATGCGAGAGGTCTCGACGGCCAACCCGGACAGTTCGTCGAACTCGGTCTGGGTCAAATAGCCGCAGTCCAAGCCGACGTACAACGCTCCGCGAACCTCGCCGGCCGACCCTTTCGCCGTTGAGAGGAACAGCCGGAAATCTTTGTCGCCGCTCTCCCGCTCAAACCCCTCCGCGATGTTCAGCATCACAGACAAGGCGGCGCGCCGGATTTGATCCCGGTACCCGAAGTCACGCGCCACCGCCCCCTCGCGCGTCACCTCGTACACCCGTTTCGACAGCACCCGCGCCTTCTTCCACGCTTCCAGGTCTTCGAAGCGCTGTACCGTTGCCATGACAGCCTCCGCACGGGTGACTTGACGACTCTGACGACTTGACCGACTTGACGACTACAGCAGCGACTCCCACAGCTGCTTGTACTCGGTCAGGAACTTCTCCCCGGCCACCGGGTCGAAGCTCTTCGGGTACTCGCACAGGGTGTAGCGGTCGTACCCCATCGCCCGGAACCGGGCGAACAGGTCGCGGTACGGGTACTTCCCGGCCTTGTCCTTCGTCAGGTCGGTGATGTGGCACGACTTGATGTGGTCCTTCAGCAGCTTGAACCCCTCGTCCAGCTTGCCGTCGATCAGGTCGGCGTCGTTCGAGTTCCACGTCACCCCGACCGACTTGTGCCCGCAGGCGTCCATGATGAGCTTCATGTTCTTCGGCAGTTGCGTGACGGCCCCGTGGACCTCCACCCAGATTTCGACCCCGGCGTCGGCCGCCGCCTTCCCGCACTCGATCAGCGCCTTGCCGATCTGCTCGCACGACGCCTCGACCGTCTTGCCCTTCACCACCCCGTTCGGCCGCACCTTCACCCCGGTGCCGCCGAGTTCCTTCACCAGCCCGATGAACTGCTTGCAGTCCTCGACGTTCTTCTTCACCACGTCCGGGTTGTCCGAGTGGAACTCGCAGATGCTGCCGCACCCCCAGAACACCACCCCAGCGTCGGCGAACTGCCCCTTCACCTTCTTCCGCTCGTCGGCGGTCAGCTTCGGCTCGACCCCGTGCTTGTGCGACGTCCGGCACTCCACCGCCGCGATGCCCACCCGCTTGCAGATGCCGAGGAGGGTCGGCAGGTCCCACTCCGGGGCGACGTTATAGGTGACGAGGCCGAGCTTGAACTTCGGCTTGTCGTCCGCGGCGGGGGCCGGGCGGTGCAGGGCGAGTGCGGCGGCACCCGCGGCGGACGCGGCGAAGAACTCACGACGGGAGAGAGGGAGCATGGGAAGTCTCGAAGAGGAGGAACCACGAATCAGACGAATACCACGAATCGAAGCAGAAAAACAGGGTCTGGATGCTCGGTTTTCTGGCTTTCATTCGTGTGATTCGTGAGAATCGTGGTTCCTCCTCTGAAAAATTCCCTGACCGACGACAATAACCCGGCCGGGTCGCGCATCGTGTGAATAGAAGAGCCGGTCGGAAACGGGGTTGGCAGCGTCCCCGAATCTGGCCGGCTTTTCTGTTTTCACCTCTGTCACTTCTGTTTGTCCAACCCCATTTCCAGCAGTAACCGCTCCCGCAGCACCTGTTTGCGGATCTCCCGCAGCACCTGGATTTCGTCGTCGATCAACTGCTGGGCGTTCAGCGCCGCCTTCGCCCGCTGGATGCGGACAACCAGTTCGACCCGCTTGTCGCGGAGCGACTTCTGCGATTTCGTCATCCGCTCTTGTGCGTCCCGCATCCCCTTCAAATCGCGTTCGGCGCGTTGAATGAACTGCTCACCCACAGCTTTCGTCGCTCTCGGCCCCGCCGCCTCGCGAACTTTGCTCAATTCCGCCTCCGCGGTCTTGTAGAGCTTTTCGGCCTCCTTCACCAGTTCGGAGGCGGAGTTCGCTCGCTGTTTTAGCTGGTTCAGACTCTGCAACCGCACGTCGAACTGCATCCGCGCTTCCATCACCTCTTGCGTCACGTTCACCGCGTGCAACAACTCCGAATCGTACCCCATCACCCCGGCGAACCGGCCCGCCTTCATCTCCTCGATCCGCTTCTCCTGCTTGCCGATCTCCTCCGGCTTCGACGCGATCGAATCTTCCAGGCTGAGGATCGACTTGTCCATCTCGCCGAGCTTCGCCTGGAGCGCCGACGGGTCCACTTCGCTACCGGCGTCCGCGATGGCCTTCAGCCGCCGCTCCTCCAACCGCTCGATCTGGATCGACACCTGCTGCTGATTCATGTGCAGTTCGTCGAGCCGCCGGTCTCGCAGCTTCGCCTCCAGGTCGGCATCCGTCGGCTTCGGCTCCGCCTTCGCCGAGTCCGCTGGCGGTTTGTCCGCCGCCTTCGTCGGCGGGGATTTCCCGCCCTGGGCCATCACCAGCCCGACGCCGGTGCCGACACCCGACACCAGCACCACCGCCGCCATCATCCCAAGGGCCGTTTTCCGGGCGGTCATCTGCGTCACCTCGTGAGCCAGTTGAGAGGGAACCGAAATCACAGCGGACGAATTCAGGTAGTCGAGCGCGGCAGCGGTCGCCCGCTGGCACACCTCGGCGGTCACGTCCGGGGTACTGATCGCGGTGGCGAACAGGGCGGCCGGCACCGTCACCCCACGGCGGGTGAGGGCGGACCGCAGCCGCTTCCGCGCCGCATCCAGCCGGGATAACACCGTACCCTGCGGGACGCCGAGGAACTTCGCCGCGTCGTCGGTGGTGCGGCCTTGCAGATAGCACAGCAGCACCGCCAGTCGCTGCTTCTCCGGCAGCCGGGCGATCTCCTCGTCGAGCACCGACCTCAGTTCGACCGGCAGCAGCGGGTCGGGATCGAACACCCCGCGGTCACCACCAGCTTCTTGCGGAACCGGGTTCCGCTTCCGTGCTTTCAGGCACACCCGCCGGGCCACCTGGTGCAACCATCCGGCGAGCGACCCGCGGACCGACCCGGCCTTCCGCGCCAGGATCAGGAACGTCGCCTGGAACGCATCTTCCGCCAGGTGTTCGTCCCGCAGCACCCGCCGGCACACGCCCATCACCAGCCCGCCGTGCCGCCACACCAGCAGTTCGAACGCCGTCTCGTCGCGGTGCCGCACGAACCGCAGCAGCACCGCCGCGTCGGACGACGGGTCGTCCGGCGGGGCGAGGCGGCGGAGCAGGGTGGTGAGAAGTCGCTGCATGTCGGATCGCTGTGCTCTTTTCTTCGCCGCGATCAGCGGGAGCGGACAAAAACGACCTCACCCGGCTCGCTCCGCTCGCCACCCTCTCCCAGGCGCCCCTCCGGGGCTGGGAGAGGGTCGGAAATCAGCCACCCTCTTCCTCCCCCTCTCCCGCCTCGCCGCCGGCGAGGGAGGAAGGGAGAGGGGGCCGGGGGGTGAGGTCTTCCACCACATTGAGCCTCCCCCCCACCTCCCGATTCACTTTTTCTCGTCCTTTTTCGGCGGGTCGGACGCCGACGTGTGGTCGTGGACGATCTTCCACCCGCCCGGCAGCTTCTTCACGACCAGCGTGAACAGCCCGTCCGGCTTCTCGGCCTTCATGTCCAGCTTCCACTTGCCCCGCACCATCGCGGCGTCGGCCCCCAGCATCTCCACTTCCAGATCGGTGAACGTCAGCTTGCCCATCTCCTTGCCGTCCGCCTTGTACCGCTTGTGGTAGCGGTCGCTCACCGCCCGGTGCCCCTTGCTCACCGTCCCGCCGGAGAAGAACACCAGGTCGTCGCTCTTCCAGTAGGTGTCCAGGAACGTGTCCAGGTCGCCCTTGTTCCAGGCGTCGGACTGTTGCGTCAGCACCGCCTTCACCGCGTCGGCGTCGGCGGCGGACACGAGCGGGGCGAGCAGAACGACGGCGACGGCGGCGAGCGTGCGGGGCAATGGCGAACCTCGTGGGTGGTCGGGGGCGTCATCATACCACAGCGACAGGCGTGACGGGTTTCCCTCCCTCCCCGCCCGCGGTAGAGTAACAGTCCCGACACACCGGCCGGAGACGACCAATGAACGCCGCACTCGACTGGCTGACCAAGCACCATGAAGACGTCGTCCGCGGGCTGGCCGAGCTGGTGGCCATTCCCAGCATCTCGAACGACGGCGAACACGACCACGAGATCGGCCGCACTGCCGAGTTGACGTGCGACCAGATGCGGGACGCCGGGCTGCTCAACGTCGAGACGCTGAAGGTGGGCAACAGCCTGCCCTACGCCTACGGCGAGTGGCTGGAGGCCGGGCCGGACAAGCCGACGGTGTTCCTGTACGCCCACCACGACGTGCAGCCGGTGAACTTCCTCGACCAGTGGAAGTCCGACCCGTGGAAGCTGACCCGGCGGGACGGGCGGCTGTACGCCCGCGGCAGTGCCGACGACAAGGCGGCGATTTCGGCGTTCCTGGGGGCCATAGCCGCGTACCGCAAGACGAGCAACACCCTGCCGGTGAACATCAAGATGGTGGTGGAGGGGGAGGAGGAGATCGGGTCGAAGAACCTGCTCACCTTCTTCGAGAAGTACAAGCAGAAGATCCAGTCGGACGTGATCGTGGTACTCGACACCGAGAACGTGGAGGTCGGCACCCCGAGCATCACGTACTCGCTGCGGGGGATCGTGCAACTGCACGTGACGGTGAAAACGGCCACCATCCCGGCGCACAGCGGCGGGGCCGGCGGCATGCTGGCCGACGCCGCCCTCGCGCTGAACG
Source organism: Fimbriiglobus sp. (assembly GCA_022841795.1). Lineage (GTDB taxonomy): Bacteria > Planctomycetota > Planctomycetia > Gemmatales > Gemmataceae > JALHQU01. The sequence continues at coordinate 25,251 of JALHQU010000047.1, read as the reverse complement.
CCATCCTCGCCAAGCTGTACTGGGGGAACGGGCCGGTCGGCATCCCCGGGTTCTACGACCGGGTGCGGAAGCTGACCGACAAGGAGCGGGCGGCGTTCGCCAAGCTGCCGAGCGGGGAGGACAAGTTCCGCACGGAGATCGGCGTGCTGCCGGGGGTGCGGTTCGCCAACCAGGAGGGGGCCGGGCTGTACGAAACGACGTGGCGGAAGCCGGCGGTCACGGTGATCGCGCAGGAGGCGAGCAGCATCAAGGGGGCGAGCAACCAGGTGCTGCCGAAGGCCGAGGCGATCGTCAGTTGCCGGATCGTGCCGGACCAGCAGCCGGCCGAGGTGGCCGCCCAACTGGAGGCGTTCCTGAAGGCGGACGCCCCGTGGGGGGCGGAGGTGACGGTGAAGCCGGGCGGGAACGTCAACTGGTGGATGACCGACCCGAACGGCCCGGCGTTCGAGGCGGCGCTGGCGGCCCTGCGGCAGGGGTTCGACAAGGACCCGGTGGCCATCGGCAGCGGCGGCAGCATCGGGTTCGTCGGCCCGCTGGCGCAGTTGTTCGGCGGGGCGCCGGCCCTGCTGCTGGGCATTGAGGACCCGGCCAGCAACGCCCACGCGCCGAACGAGAGCCTGCACGAGGGCGACTTCCAGAAGCTGATGAACAGTCTGGTGCGGCTGTTCGACAACCTGGGCAAGTTGAAGCCGGGCCAGGTGAAGTGACCCCGGTTGGCAATCGTCGGCCGCCCGTGACTATGCTGTTTTTGACCGGATCGCCCACCTAAACTCGGCAGCACCCGGCACCACCAACCCGGCGGTGCCGGCTGACTTCGCAAGGGGGACACCATGAGTCGGACAACGGTCGGGTGGGTGGTCGCGGCGGCGGCGGTGGTGCTGTGTGTCGGGGTGATGTTCTTCCGGCCGGCGGGGGCACAGCAGGCGGGGGCGGCGCCGGCCCCGACGGGTGGGGCGAAGTACACGATCGTCGAGACCGACATCACCAACCTGCTGGTGGTGGATAACTCGACCAACACGGTGTACTTCTACACCGTCGAGCCGGGCAAGGAGGCGGGCGAAGACCTGCACCTGCGGGGCAGCCTGGACCTGACCAAGGTGGGCGAGAAGGTGCTCAAGCCGAAGAAGGCCGAGAAATAACCCTCCGGAGGCGACCATGAGCGCACGTTTCATCGCGGTCGCGGTTCTCGCCCTGGGTGTTTGGGCGACGCCGGCGGACGCGCAGATCGGGTTCGGGGCCGGGTACAACCCGTGGACCGGGAACATGTACCGCAACACCGCCGGGTTCAACCCGTACACCGGCCGGTACGGGGCGTCGAGCGGGTACTTCAACCCGTACACCGGCGCGGCCGGCCGCGCCGGCACGACGACGAACCCGTGGACCGGCACGACGAGCAAGGGGTTCCAGCAGTACAACCCGTACACCGGCCGCACCACCACCGGCGGGGCGGCGTACAACCCGTGGACCGGGCAGTACAAGTGGGGCGTGATCACCCGGTGAGCGCCCAGGAGTCTGGTTGGTGTCCCGGCTTCAGCCGGTCTTCTCGGCAACGACAGACCGCCTGAAGGCGGGACACCAGCGAAGACCCGCCCCTCGTCACTTCGCCAACTCCACGCACACCAGTTCCTCGTCGTTCCGCGCGAAGCACTTCTTGTCGGCGAAGGCCGGGTGCATCCACACCGTCGGGTGCCCGCTCATCCGGTTCGTCGGCTTCAGGATCACCGCCCGGTCGATCTCATCGTACCCCTTCGGCGACAGCTTGGCGATGATCAGTTCGCCCTGCTCGTTGAACAGGAAGTAGCGGTCGCCCTGCGGGATCAGGAACGCCAGCCCCCACCGCTCGCTCCACGGCTGCTTGGTGTTCGGCTCCGGACTGTCGGCCACCGCCTTCGGGGTGAGCCGCCCGCGGGTGGCCCGCATGTCCGCCCACACCCGCTCGCCGGTGTCCGCCTTCAGGCACCGCAGCTCGCCGTAGCTGCACACCCCGTAGATGTGGCCGTCTTTCACCACCGCCGTCGCCATGATGCTGTGCAGGTTGTCCGTCTTGTCCGGCATCTCCCCGCGGTTCTTGCCCTTCCACACCACTGACACCGCCTTGTCACTGACTTTCAGCAGCATCGACCCGTTGTAGAACGAGGTGACGAGCAGGCGGTCGCCGTCCAGTTGCCGCGGGGTCGGGGCGGTGAGCGCCGCCTTCACGTCGAAGTCCTGCTTCCACAGCCGCTTGCCGGTTTCGGGGTCCAGCCCGACCACCGCCCGCGGGTGCCAGATCACCAGCGTGCGGGTGCCGCCGAACGTGTAGATCACCGGCGGGCAGTAACCGAAGTCGCCGTCGAAGCTCTGCGAGGTCCACACCTCTTTGCCGGTGGCCTTGTCGAACGCGATCACCAGCCGCTCGTCGCTCCCGCCGACCAGGCAGACGAGTTTGTCGCCGTCGATCAGCGGGTGGGCGGCGAACCCCCACACCGGCACCTGCGCGGCATAGTCGGTCACGAAGTTCTTCTTCCACACCAGCGACCCGTTGCTCACCTTCAGGCACCGCAGGTCGCCCATCGTGCCGAGGGTGTACACCCGGTCGCCGTCCACCGTCGGGGTACACCGCGGGCCGGAGGCGTACTGCACCTTGTACTTGCACGGGTAGTCGTGCTTCCACAGCTCCGTGCCGGTCTTGGCGTCCAGGCACAGCACCCGCTCCCCGCCGCCCACCTCCGGGTTGCTGAACCCGCCCTGGGGCGTCTTCTCTCCCGCGTCCAGGGTGCGGTCGGTGACGAACACCTTACCACCGGCCACCGCCGGCCCGGCGTACCCGGCACCGACCTTCACACTCCATGCCTTCTTCGGCCCGCCCTGAGGGAACTTCTCGACGATGCCGTCCTCCCGCCACACCCCGTCCCGCTTCGGCCCGAGCCACTGCGGCCAGTCGTCGGCGAACGCGGGGAGGGCGAGGGTGGTCGAGAGGAGGGCGAGAAGCCAGCGGTGCATGGGGAGTCCTTCACGGGTGGTCGAATAAGTAGTAGGCACACGCCGTGTGCCGTTCCGAGACGGCACACGGCGTGTGCCTACTACTTATTGAAACAGCTTGGCGATCGGCTCCCCCGTCGCCACCCGGTACGGGCGGTTGGCGGGGTCGGTGTAATGTTCGGTGGGGTCGATGCCGAGTGCGTGGAACAGCGTGGCGGTCAGGTCGCCCGGCGACACCGGGTGCGATTGCGGGTACGCCGCGTGCCGGTCGGATGCCCCGTACACCGCCCCGCCGCTGATGCCGGCCCCGGCCAGCACGACGGAATAGCACCCGGCCCAGTGCTTGCGGCCGGGGGTGGTGCCGTCGAAGTTCTTCTCCAGCGCCACCCGCGGGGCGCGGCCGAACTCGCCCAGGCACACCACCAGCGTGTCCTTCAGCAGCCCGCGGTCGTGCAGGTCTTGCAGCAGCACCGAGAACGTCTGGTCGAACCGCGGCAACAGGTGGTCCTTCATCGCCGAGAAGATGTCGTTGTGCGTGTCCCAACCGTACTCGTCGGTTCTGGCCGGGTGCTTGTCCTGCCCGCGGATGGTGTGGTTGAAGAACGCCGTCGTCCACGGCACCCCGGCCTCCACCAGCCGGCGGGCGAGCAGACACGTCTGCCCGGCGCGGTAGCGGCCGTAGGCATCCCGCACCTTCTCCGGCTCGCGGGACAGGTCGAACGCCTCCCGCACCTGCCGCGTGTTCAGCAGGTCGAACGCCGTCCGCCGCTGCTCGTCGAACCCGCTCAGCGGGCGGCGGTCGAGGCCGTCGAGCAAGCCGCGCTTGGCGGCGAACGTCTCGCCGGCCGGCGGGGTCAGCCCGCTCACGAACTCGCCCGCCCGCTCCGGGTCGCCGACGGTCAGCGGGTCGCACCCGTGACCGAGCAGCCCGCCGGTGTTGCCGGGGCCGGTGAGTTCGGGCAGCAGGATCGGCCCGTTCAGGTGGACCGCCGAGCGGGGGAACTTGTCGCTCGGTCGCACCCGCTGCACGATCGCCCCGAGGGTGGGGAAGTCTGTCGGCGATGCGGTCGGGTTGCTCGACTTCCGCGGGTGGAACTGGCCGGTGAGCGCGAGGTAGCACGCCGACCCGTGGTCCACGTCGTCGTGGGTGACGGACCGCACCACCGCGTACTTGTCGCTCAGCGCCGCCAGCTTCGGCAGGTGTTCGGTGATCCGCAAACCTGGCGATTTGGTGGCGATCGACCCGAACGCCCCGCGGATTTCCGCCGGCGCGTCCGGCTTCGGGTCCCACGTCTCGAACTGGCTCTGCCCGCCGCTGGCGAATACCACCAGCACCGACTTCGCCCGCGGCTTGATGGCCGGTTTCGCCCGTGCCTGTGACGCGACCAGTGCCTGCAACCCGACCGCCAGCCAGTCGCGGCGGGAGGGCAGGGTGCCGAGGCGGGTGCGGAACGGGAGCATGAGTAGATGGTACCAGAAACCCAGGGCTGACCAACCTGATGTAAAGCGGTCCCAGGGTTGACACCCTGGGCTACTGGCTGCCGCCCCTTCGGGGCTTGGGCCGGAAGCCCCGAAGGGGCGGCAGCCAGTAGCCCAGGGTGTCAACCCTGGGACTTGAGCCAACGCCTTCTATTATTTCCCCCACCCGTCCCCCCGCTCGCACCCATGCAGGTCGAACAGCTCACCATCGTCGGCGTCGGGCTGATCGGCGGGTCCGTCGGGTTGGCGGCGAAGGCCCGCGGGGTGGCCCGGCGGGTGGTCGGCGTCGGCCGGGATGAGCGGACGCTGGCCCGCGCCCAGGCGGGCGGGGCGATCGACTCGTACACGACGGATTTGCGGGAAGCGGCCGCCACGTCCGACGTTGTGGTGGTCTGCACGCCGGTGGACCGGGTGGCGGCGGACGTGCTGGCCGCGGCCACGGTCGCCCCGGCGAAGGGCCTCATCACCGACGCCGGGAGTACGAAGGGGAACATCATCCGCGAGCTGGCCGGCAAGCTGCCCGACGCCGGGGCCACGTTCATCGGCTCGCACCCGCTGGCCGGGTCGGAGAAACGCGGGTCGGCGAACTCGAAGGCCGACCTGTTCGCCGACCGATTGGTAGTCGTGACGCCGACCGCGGACACCGACCCGGAAGCGACGGCGGTGATCGAACTGTTCTGGAGCCGGCTGGGTGCTCGGACCATGCGGATGGACCCGTTCGAGCACGACACCGCCCTGGCCGTCACCAGCCACCTGCCGCACGCCGCCGCCGGCGGGCTGGCCGGCATCACCCCGCACGAGTGGCTGACGCTCACCGCCGGCGGGTTCCGCGACGCCACCCGCATCGCCGCCGGCGACCCCGACCTGTGGGCGGCGATCTTCCGGGCCAACCGCGAGGCCGTGCTGGCAGCCATCGACAGTTTCAGTGACCGCATGAACCAGTTCCGACAGTTCCTCGCCGCCGACGACCGGGCTGGGCTGGTCCGCTGGCTGGCCGAGGGGAAGAGGGTGCGCGATGCTCTGGGAAGTTGAGCTGCGGCCGAACGGCCGGGACGCCGACCGCGAGCGGGTGTGCGACGAGTTCGACCTTATCACCGGGTCCGTCCGCGGCGGGGATCTGGTGGCGTGGTCGTCACGCGGGTTCCTGCTCGAAGGCGAGCAACTCACCCGGCCGGACGTGGAGCGACTGGCCGGCGAACTGCTCGCCGACCCGGTGGTGGAGTCGGTGGCCGTGTCCGAACTCGGCGGGCGGCAAGACGGCCGGGCCTACACCGTGCTGCTCAAGCCGGGGGTGATGGACCCGACCGCCGAGAGCGTGCTGAAAGCCGCGGCCGACCTGAACGTGCCCGCCGCCGAGGTCCGCACCTTCCGCCGGTACTACGGGCCGGACGGCATCAACAGCCTGGACCGCGACACCCTGTTCCGCAAGGTGCTGGCGAACGACGCCATCGAACAAGTCGTGTTCGGCCCGCTGCGGGCGGACCACCTGGCCATCGGCCGGCCGTACTCGTTCCAACTGGTGACGGTGCCGCTACGGGAGTTGGACGACGCCGGGCTGATGAAGGTGAGCAAGGACGGCACGCTCGCGCTCACCGTCGAGGAGATGCGGCAGATTCAGGCCCACTTCCGTGAGCAGGGCCGCGACCCGACCGACGCCGAACTGGAGTCGATCGCCCAGACGTGGAGCGAACACTGCTCGCACAAGACGCTGAAGGGCGAGGTCGAGTACACGGAGACGATCGGCGGGAAGACCACCGTCAAGCGGTTCAAGAACCTGCTCAAGGAGACGGTGTTCGCCGCCACCGTGCAGGTGCGGAAGAACCTGGCCGCCGCCGACTTCTGCGTGAGCGTGTTCGCCGACAACGCCGGGGTGGTAAAGTTCGACGACCGCCATCACCTGTGCATCAAGGTGGAGACGCACAACCGGCCGAGCGCCATCGAACCCTACGGCGGGGCGAACACCGGCCTGGGCGGGGTGATCCGCGACGTGCTCGGCACCGGGCTGGGCGGCAAGCCGGTGTGCAACACCGACGTGTTCTGCTTCGCCCGCCCGGACTACCCGCCGGACCAACTGCCGGCGGGCGTACTGCACCCGCGGCGGGTGATGAACGGGGTGGTGGCCGGAGTGCGGGACTACGGCAACCGCATGGGCATCCCGACGGTGAACGGGTCGATCCTGTTCGACGACCGCTACCTGGCGAACCCGCTGGTGTTCTGCGGCACGGTCGGATTGATCCCGGTGGGGATGGAGTTCAAAGCCGCCGCGGCCGGCGACTTGATCGTGGCCGTCGGCGGGCGAACCGGGCGGGACGGCATCCACGGGGCAACGTTCTCGTCCGAGGGGCTGCACGACGAGTCGGAGAAGGTGAGCGGCGGGGCGGTGCAGATCGGCAACGCCATCGCCGAGAAGAAGGTGCTGGACGTGATCCTGCAAGCCCGCGACCGCGGGCTGTACAGGGCGATCACGGATTGCGGCGCCGGCGGGTTCAGCAGCGCCGTCGGCGAGATGGGGGCGGAACTGGGGGCGGTGGTCGATCTGGACAAGGCCCCGCTCAAGTACGACGGACTGAGTTACACCGAAATCTGGATCAGCGAGAGCCAGGAGCGGATGGTGCTGGCCGTGCCGCCGGACCAGTGGGCGGCGTTCGAGAAACTGGCGGCCGGCGAGGGCGTGGAGGCGGCGGTGCTGGGCACGTTCGAGGCCACCGGCCGGCTGAAGCTGCGGTACAAGGGGGAGACGGTCGCCGACCTGAGCATGCACTTCCTGCACGATGGACGCCCGGAGATCGTGCGGAATGCGGAATGGAAATCAAACGCCGACGGACAGCCGTCCGTCGGCTTGGACGGAGTGAACGCACAGGACGCCCTGCTGAAAATCCTCGGGGCGTACTCCGTGTGCTCGAAGGAGTGGGTGATCCGCCAGTACGACCACGAGGTGCAGGGCGGGAGCGTGGTGAAGCCGCTGGTCGGGGTGCGGAACGACGGGCCGAGTGACGCGGCGGTGGTGATGCCGGTCCTCGGTTCGCCCGCCGGGTTCGCCGTCAGCAACGGGCTGAACCCGCGGTACGCCGACCTGGACCCGTACAGCGGGGCGGCGGCGGCCATCGACGAGGCGGTGCGGAACGTGGTGGCGGTCGGAGGCGACCCGGCCCGCACCGCCATCCTCGACAACTTCTGCTGGGGGAACGTGACCGACCCGGCCATGCTCGGCGCGCTCGTTCGCACCGCCGAGGCATGCCGCGACGTGGCGATCGCCTTCGGCACCCCGTTCGTGTCCGGCAAAGACAGCCTGAACAACTCGTTCGTGGCGAAGGACGGCACGAAGATTTCCATCCCGCACACTCTGCTCGTGTCGGCGTTGGCCCACGTCCACGACGTGAGCCGGTGCGTGACGATGGACCTGAAGGAGCCGGGGAACGACCTGTACGTCGTCGGGGCGACGAACGACGAACTCGGCGGGTCGCACCTGCACCTGGTGACGGGGCAGGGGGGCGGCACCCCGCCGGCGGTCGATCTGGCCCAGGCGCCGAAGGTGTTCGCGGCGGTTCACCGGGCGATCACCGGCGGGCTGGTGCGGGCGTGCCACGACTGCAGCGAGGGCGGGTTGGCGGTGGCGGTGGCGGAGATGGCGTTCGCCGGCGAGATCGGGGCGGACGTCACCGGGCTGAACGACCTGCCAGGCGCCGCCGGGCTGAGCGACGTGGCGAAGCTGTTCAGCGAATCGACCACCCGGTTCGTGATCGAGGCGAAACCGGAACACGTCGAGCAACTAAAGCAGGCGTTCGCCGGGCTGCCGTTCGCCAAAATCGGCACGACGGTCCCGGACCAGCGGCTGCGGGTCGCCGGGGCGAACGGCGAGTGGCTCATCTGGGCGAAGCTGCCGGAACTGAAGGAGGCGTGGCAGAAGCCGCTGCGGTGGTGAATCGTGGCGAGCCGGGAGCGTGAGCGACCGGAGGGCTGGAACCTCCGGTCG
>JALHQU010000047.1:13267-16828 GCA_022841795.1 Fimbriiglobus sp. | reverse complement strand
GGGCGGGGGGGGGTGCCGCCCCGGGGGGGGGGCACCCCCGGGCCGCCCACGCTCCCGGCTCGCCAACCAGCCCGGCTCGCCAACCATTTCTTCGACCCGGCGTTTACAATGGTAATCGTCGGGTCGCGTCGTTTCCGGAGGGGTCCGCATGTTCCGCCTGCTCGCCGCCGTATTCGTCGGGTTGCTCGCCACACTCGGGGCCGTCGCCGCCCCGCCGGCCGCTGTCGATCCGGAGCAGAAGGACGTGGCCGCGATCAACGCGGCCATCGACAAGGGGGTGCAGTACCTGCGGATCACCCGCGACGGAACGAAGCACTGGGAGAGCTACTGGATCGAGCGGCTGACCGACATGGACGGCGGGATCACCGCCCTGGCGACGCTGGCCCTGCTCAACTGCGGGGTGAAGGCGACCGACCCGGACGTGGCCGAGCCGATCAAGTATCTGCGGAACCTGAAGCCGAAGAAGACGTATGTGGTCGGCCTCATCAACCTGGTTCTGGCCGAGACCCGCGACCCGAAGGAGCTGCCGCGGATTCAGTCCAACGTCGATTGGCTGATCGAGAAGAGGGTGAAATCGGGCGGCGGCAAGCTGCTTGGGTGGGGGTACCCGGCCGGCGACCTGGCCCGGCCGGACGCCTCGAACACCCAGTACGCGCTGCTCGGGCTGTACGCCGGCAAGGTGGCCGGGGCGAAGATCGACGACCAGGTGTGGAAGGACATCCGCGAGCTGTACCTGAGCACGCTGATGGACGCCGGCAAAGACCGGGCCACTTGGAGCTACCTGGAGGACGACCGCAAGGCCAGCTTCACCATGACGGTGGCCGGGGTGTGCGGGCTGCTCATCGCCCGCATGGGGTTGGAGGAGGGCACGCAGGGGCTGAACGCGGCCACCGGGGTGGCGGCGAACTGCGGCCAGTACCCGGAGAACGAGGCCATCCGCAAGGGGATGAACTGGCTCGGCGACAACTTCGCGTTCGCCGACGCCGTCGGGGAAAAGTCGCTGTTCTACAACGTGTACGGCATCGAGCGGGTGGGGCGGCTGAGCGGCCAGCGGTTCATCGGCGAGAAGGACTGGTACCGCGACGGGTGCGACTTCCTGGTGCTGAACAAGACTGGCACAACCCAGCGGGGCGACGGGTCGTGGGCGAACCAGCGGAACGACGAATCCTTCAAGATGCGTGGGGTGGACGTCATCTCCACCGCGTTCTCGCTCCTGTTCCTGTCGAAAGGCCGCAGCCCGGTGCTCATCAGCAAGATGGCGCACGGCCCGTTCACCAAGGGCGCGAAGGGGATGCTGACCGAGCGGGACATGAAGGACAACATCGTCGGCTGGAACCGCAAGCACAACGACGCCCGCAACCTGACCGAGTTCGCCAGCCGCGAGCTGTTCCGCAACGTGCAACTCGGGTGGCAGACGTACGACCCGCGGCGGGTGGAGTTCGGCACCAACGACAAGCTGCTGGCCGAGGTCGGGCTGCTGGTGCAGTCGCCCATCCTGTACGTCACCGGGCACAAGCTGGAAATCCAGACCGACCAGCAGAAGCAGATCCTGAAGAAGTACCTGGAGGAGGGCGGGTTCGTGCTGGCCGAGGCGTGCTGCGGGTCGGAGCAGTTCACCGCCGACTTCCGCCGGCTGATGGCCGAGCTGTTCCCCGAGAGCGAACTGAAGAAGGTGCCGGCGGAACACGCCGTGTGGCGGTCGCACTTCCTGGTGCCGTCGGCCGAGTTCCCCAAGCTGGAGTGCCTGAACCGCGGGTGCCGGACGGTGCTGGTGTTCAGCCCGGAGCCGCTGGCCGGGTTCTGGGAGGAGCGGAAGTACATGCCGACGGCCGGGCAGGTGGCGGCCGACCGCGGGCAGAAGGCGTTCCAACTGGCCGCCAACGTGATCGCCTACGCCACCGGCAAGGAGCCGCCGAAGCAGCGGCTGGCGCAGAAGAAGATCACCGACGGGAAGGGGACCGAGACCGCCCCGCGGAGCGGGTTCGTGCAGCCGGTGCAGGTGAAGCTGGACGAGGCCCCGCCGGCGGACGGGGCGATGCGGGCGCTAATGGCCCACCTGCGGGACTTCGCCCGCCTGGACGTGGTGCTGGAGAAGAAGCCGCTGCCGGCAACCGACCAGGACCTGATCAAGTTCAAGTTCCTGTACATGCACGGGCGGAAGGCGTTCGACATCGACGCCGACGGGGTGGAAAACATCAGGGGCAACCTCCAAACCGGCGGGCTGCTGTTGGCCGACGCTTGTTGCGGCAGCGAGGTGTTCGACACGGCGTTCCGCAAGTTCGTCGAGAAAATGTTCCCGGAGAGCAAGCTGGAAGCGATCCCGGCGGACGACCCGCTGTACTCCGAGCGGCTGAACGGGCGGGCGATCGTGACGGTGGAGCGGCGGGAGAAGATGGCGAACGCGGCGGAGGGGAAGGATGTCGGGTTCGAGAACCTGCCGCCGAAGCTGGAGGGGATCAAGGTGGACGGGCGGTGGGCGGTGATTTACAGCCGGTACGACATCGGGTGCGCGCTGGAGGGGCACAAGTCGAGCGACTGCCTCGGGCACAGCCCGGACAGCGCGAAGCGGCTGGCGGCGGCGGCGGTGCTGTACTCGCTGAAGCGGTGATGGTGGTGAGCTTGTGTGTTCGAGATCTACTGTTTTCAGGCCCGAAGGGCCGTTCTCCCTCAGCCCAGGGCAAGCGAGCCGCAGGCGAGCGACGCCCTGGGATGGCTAGACCAAACCGACAAGCCCCGAAGGGGCGCCCTGTCGTAGATCGCCCCTTCGGGGCTTGTTCCCGTTCACCTCGTATCCCAGGCCTGCGCTCGCCGTCGGCTCGCTCCGACCTGGGCTGAGGGAGTCCGGCCCTTCGGGCCTCCGAACCAGCTACCCGGTACCGACACAGGATCTCGACGGTGCATAGCAGGCACACTCCGTGTGCCGTCCGCCAGCCGAAGCGGACGGCACACGGAGTGTGCCTGCTACTTATTACTTCACCAGCGCCTTCGCCCACTCCTGCACCGCGTCCGGGGTGAGGCCGTGCGGCAGGCCGAGGGCGTGCAGCGCCGCCAGCACCAGCCCCAGGTCCACGACCCCGAGCACATACGGCACCAGCCGGCCGTTCCAGTTGCGGAACTTGATCAGCTTCCGCCCGACCGCCTCGTGCCGGTGCTGGCGGGCGACGTACTTCGCCTCCAGCGCGTCCCGTTCCTGCACCAGCCGGCCCAACTCGTACTGGTTGCGCGCCACGGCCAGCGCGTCCGCCGAGCCGTTGCCCGGCTTCACCTGCAACTTCTTCGCCGCCGCCTCGGCCGCGTGCGCGGCCGCCACGTACTTCCGCTCGGTGCCGGCCGCCCGCCGGCCGAGCGCCCACTTCAACGACCCCAACCCGGCCAACATCAGGGTGTACAACGGGACCATGCGTGCCCCTCCGCTTGCGATGCGACGACCCCCAGCCCCCGCGGCGTCCGGCCGTTCGACATTCGATGTGTGTGCGGAGAGGGACACGACCGCGAAATGGTGGGTTCGCAGAAATCGGTGAACCGGCGGCGTGAGCCGCCTGGGTGTGTTCATCACCCAGG
>JALHQU010000047.1:8295-13257 GCA_022841795.1 Fimbriiglobus sp. | reverse complement strand
TTATACACCCCCGTGGCCCCCCCCGCCGCCGGTTCACCAGGAATGGCTTACTGCCCCGTCGTCGGCGTCACCGTCAGCCTCACCTCCTTGCCGTCGCGGGACACCACCGCCGGCACCGCCTTGCCCGGCTTCACCGCACTCACTGCCACCGCGGTGTCACCGACCGAGTCGGTCCACCGCCCGTCGATCGTCAGCAGCCGGTCGCCGGCCTTCAGCCCGGCCTTGTCCGCCGGCCCGCCGGCGTACACCGTCTTCACCGTCACCCCGGCGTCCTCGTCCTTCTTGTCCTTGTCCACCGCGAACCCCCACAGCCCGGCGGCGGACACGGTTTTCGGCTTGTTCAGCTTGTCCGCGTTCATCAGGTTGTTCATCAGCTCCTGCAGGTAGTCGCCCGGCTTGTACCCGTTCGGGCGGAACGTCAGCTCCTTCTTCTGGTAGTCCACCGTCATGGCGTACCGGCCGAAGAACGGGAACCCGATCAGCCCGTCGATCGGCCCACCCTCGTCTTTGAAGGCGTCCGAGATGGCCTGCACCGTCGGGTGGTCCATCACCACCGCCGCCGTCTTCTCGCACTCCACCTCGCCGATCTTCATCTTCGCCACCGTCACCTGGTTCAGCCCGCCGCCGAGCATGCCCATCAGCCCGCCCCCGCCGCCGGTCTTCTTCGTCAGCTCGCTCGCTTTCGCCGCCTTCGAGTTGATGAGGGTGAGCGGCGCGCCGGTGTCCAGGATCATGCGGTACGGCCCCTTGCCGTTCAGCGTGACGGGCACGACGAAGTGCCGCGACGGCAGCATCTCCATCGGCACCACGATCGGCTTCATCGCCGCCGGCAGGTCTTTCGGCTTGTCGTCGGCGGGGCAGGGCAGGGCGACGCCGGCCAGCACCACCGCCGCCAGAAAGTGTTTCAGGGTGTTCATGGTCACAGCCCCTTTCCGAGTTCGGCGGTGAGGGTCTTCTTCTCCCCGTCGCGGGTGACGGTGATCTTCAGGCTGTCGCCGACGGCCGCCTTCGCCACCGCCCGCTTCACGTCGCTGCCGGTGTCGATGGACGTGGACTTGACCGACTCCAGCTTGTCGCCCGGCTTCAGCCCGGCCGCGTCCGCCGGGCTGTCCTTCAGCACCGCCTTCACGAACAGGCCGTCCTTCTTCTCCTCCCACTCGACGCCGAGGAACCCGGCCGGCCGCACCTCGAAGTTCGGCTTCACCCCCATGAACCCGGCCAGCATCTTCATGATGGTGCCGGTCATCTCCAACCCGCCCTGGCCGCCGCCCTTGCCGATCCCCTTCGGCTCCGGCGGGTCGAAGTCGAGCGGGACGAACGCCAGCTTGTCGGCGGTGAAGTCGTAGGTGATGCGGAACCGGGCGAGCACGTTGTACCCGACCACCCCGTGCAGTTCGACCCCGGCCAGCCCCATGCCGTTCATGCCCTCCAGTTGGAACAGGTCTTCCACCCGCCCGCGGGCCTTCGGCACCTTCACCCCGCCCTCGAACTCGAACGTGTCGAACTCGCCCCACCCCTTCTTGTCCTCGGTCAGCCCGACCTTCTTGGCGACGGCTTTGGTGATGAACACGGCCGGGGCGCCGGTGTCCAGGATCAGGTTGAACGGCCCCTTGCCGTTCAGCTTGAGCCGCACCATGACGTGTTTCGTGTCGATCAGGCGGTACGGCACCTCGTGGGCGGTTTCGACTTTCGGTTTCGGCGGCGGGTCGGCGGCCGCGACCGGGGCGGCGAGCACCGCCGCGCCGATCAGCACTGCCAGGGAACGCATGGGCACCTCGGTGGGAATGAGAGCAGACCGGGGAATTCTACCCCGCGGAGTTTCAGTGCGTGTGGTTTCGGCGAACCCGGCCCGCAAGGGCCGCGGGTGGTTCGCACCCACCGACCTGGCGGTCGGGGTTCGCCATCAGGCCGCTTGACATTCCCCACCCGCCTCGAAACAACAGCCTCACCCCTGTCGGCGGAGACGACCGTGGATTCGGCCACCCTGGAACCGATACTCCGCCGCGCCGTGCCCGCGGTGCGGCTGGTGACGGAGCGTTACCTCCGCCGGTTGCTGCTCGACCGGGCCGACCGGGGCGAGCGGGGGGCGTTCAACCTGCACCAGCCGGTGTGGGTGAATTCCGCCGTGGAAGGGCCGCAGTTGCTGCTGGTGGAGCCGAGCGACCGCCTGCCGGCATCAACGCCGGACGAGGACGTGTTGCGGCACTACTGGCGGGAGATGTTCCGGGGTGTGGTCCGCAAGCACATCACGGATGCGAACGCCGAACGGTGGGCCGAGCTGGGCGAGGCGGTGCGGGTCGAAGCCGAGTTCGTGCTTCAACAGGATCACCTGCTGCCCGACGACCCGACCCCGGCCGAAACCTACGCCGCGTTCGCCGCCGAACTCCTGACCCGGCTGAAGTTCGCCCCGCACACCCGGCGGCACACGTTCCCGTCCGTCGAACTCGGCCCCACGCTGGCCGCCCTGAAGCGGGATGTCGATCCGGACCGGCTGCTGATGGCGACCCGGCCCGAGGGCGTGACGCAGCCGTACCGGACCGCGGTCGCGCCGTCGGCGAACGACAAGCCGCGGCGGGTGAACGAGAGGTTGCCCGCGCTGGCGGGGCAGGCCGAGGCCAAGCGGAACGACGTGCGGGCGGCGATCCTCAACACCCAGCACGCGGCGTCGCTGCCGAGCGGTAGCACCAGGTTCAAGAAGGCGGCGAAGGAAGCGATTGCCGACCGACTGGTGCCGCGGCTGGCGGCCGTGTTGGGCTGGGACACCGACACGCAACAGTGGTGGACGGATGTGCTGACCGCCGTGCTGGACGCCACGCGGGAGCGGTACTGGTCGGCGGCGGCGAAGGGGCTGTACGACCTGCAACAGATCGCGGTGGATCTGGAAGCGGACATCTACGACATCGACCCGGCGATCTGGCTGCGGAGCTTCGGCCGAAAATCGGCGGTGCGGAAGCTGGCCCTCGGCCGGCGGTCGATCCTGCTCCAACTGCTGCTCCGCGCCCGCAAACACTTCGCCGCTGCCACCCTGCCGCCCGAGGTGTGGGGCGAACTGAACGGCCTGCTCGATCACGAGATCGAGGCGGCGGAAACGGCCCTGCGGGACGAGGCCGGGCCGATCGTCCACGGCGTGTTATCCGAGGTCGGGCTGACCCCGACGAGCGTGCCTGAGGTGGTGGCCCGAGACAAGCTGGCGGCCGAACTGCTCGACCGCATGTGCGAGAACGGGCACGTCCGGCTGGCCGACCTGCGGGACGCCGTCGCCCGCAACCGGCTGAAGCTGCCCGACCTGAGCGGGCCGGCCGAGTTCCTCCGCGGCGACCCGCTGCTGCGGGCGGACGCCCTGCTGGCCGAGCGGCTGGACGGCATCTACCACCGCGGCGAGGTGTACCTGCGGTGGATTCAGCGGGGCAGCGCGGCGGCGTTCGGCACCCGCGTCGGCCGGTTCGTGTCGAAGTTCGTCGCCCTGCCGTTCGGCGGGGCCATCCTCACCGTCGAGTTCGCCAAGTACCTGGCCCACGAGGCCAAGATGGTGGCCGGCTGGATCGGCGGGCTGGTCCGCGACCAGGCCGCACCGTCGCCGGTCGAGGAGGTGACGCAGGCGGTCCACAAGACCGCGCATGGGCACGGCCCGCTGTTCACCCCGGGGTCCGTCACGGCGATGCTCGTCGTCGGGGTGCTGTTCCTGCTGCTCATCCACGTTCCGCCGGTGCGGGCGGCGGGGCTGACGGCGGTGCGGTGGCTCGGCCGGATGCTGAAGGTGGTGTTCGTCACCGCCCCGCTGGCCGTGTGGCGGTCGGCGCCGATGCGGTTCCTGCGGAACAACGTCGTCACCCGCGTGCTGGCGGATCGGTTCGGCTGGGCGCTCGTCGTCGGCACGCTGGTGGGCACGTTCCTGTGGCTGTTCGGCGCGTCGCTGGTCCGCGTCGGCTGGTGGGCCGGTGGGGCGTTCGCGGCCGTCGCCCTGTTGCTCCACACCCCGCCCGGTCGCCGCTGGCAGGACGGGTTTGAGGAGGTGCTGTCCGACACCCGCCGGCTGATCCTGGACGGCATCCTCGGCAACCTGATCGCGTTCGTGGCGTGGGTGTTCCGCGAGCTGCTCGGGGCGGTGGACCGCTGGCTGTACACGCTGGACGAGTGGTTCCGCTTCCGTCAGGGGCAGTCGCGGCCGTCGCTCGCCTTCAAGGTGGTCCTGGCGGCACTGTGGTTCCCCATCGCCTACACCGTCCGGTTCGCGTTCTACCTGCTCATCGAGCCGCAGGTGAACCCGCTCAAGCACTTCCCGGTGGTGACGGTGTCGCACAAGCTGCTGCTGCCCATGATCCCGTCGCTGCACACGTCCACCGGCCTGTCCTTGGAGGCGGTCGGCAGCGTGGTGTGGTGCATCCCCGGCGTCTTCGGGTTCATCGTGTGGGAGCTGAAGGAGAACTGGCGGCTGTACGCGGCCAACCGCCCGGACCGGCTGACGCCGGTGCCCATCGGCCACCACGGGGAGACCGTTCGCGGGCTTCTTCAGCCGGGATTTCACTCGGGCACCATCCCGGCGGCGTTCCGCAAACTGCGGGCGGCCGAGCAGGACGGGAAGCCGCTGCGGGCGGAGAAGCAGTTGGCCGCTCTGCACCACGTCGAACACGCGGTGCGGCACTTCGTCGAGCGGGAGTTGATCGACCTGCTGGAACACGCCACGGCGTGGGGGTCGGTCCGCCTGACGTGTTCGCGGGTGGAACTCGGGGTGCAGCGGATTGAGATCGAGGTGGCGGCGGCGGGGCGGGGCGAGCCGGCGCGGATCGAGTTCACCCGGCGGGGCGACGAGATCAGCGGGCGGGTGATAGACGTGACAGTTGGATCTGTTGGGTGTCCACCCCTCCCCGTCGGGGAGGGGTCGTCGGCCGAGCGGAGCGAGGACGGCGGGGGTGGGGTCCGTCAACAGCACCCCCCCCCCCCCCGGGGACACCGGTTCCCCCG
>JALHQU010000047.1:1295-8285 GCA_022841795.1 Fimbriiglobus sp. | reverse complement strand
GGGGGGGGGGGGGGGGGGGGGGGGGGGGGGGGGGGGGCCCCCCCCGTCAACAGCACCCCACCCCCGCCGGGGAACTGCGTTCCCGCGGCGACCCCTCCCCAACGGGGAGGGGTGGGGGCATGCCGACCCACCAAATGAGTCCGGGTGCGGTAGTCGGGTGCGCCGGGTTCGTGGAAACGCTATCCGACGAGCAGCGGGCGGGGTGGGAGCGGGCGGTGGGCGGGCTGTTCGCGATGGCCGGCGTTCACCCGCACCCGCCGCGGTGGGGCGAGTGGGAGGCCGCGTGGGGCAGGCCGGGGGCGGGGTTGGTGTCCCGGCTTTAGCCGGTCTTCTCGCTGACCTCAGACCGCCTGAAGGCGGGACACCAGCGAAAACCGTTGCCGACCCGGTCACTTCCGCCCGCGGCCGATGAACGTCTCGGACTCGGTCACCACCTGGTCCATGAACACGTCGTGCGGGGCGACCGGGATTTCCGGGAACATCTGGCAGTCGAACGCCAGGCCGATGAGCGGGGCGTCCGGGCGGACGCGGGACAGCAGGCGGTCGTAGTACCCCTTGCCCTGGCCCATCCGCCCGCCGCGGTCGTCGAACGCCGTGCCCGGCACCAGCACCAGGTCCAGCTCCTCCGGCCGGACGGTCTTGCCCTCCATCTCGCGGATGTCGCTGGCCGGTTCGAGGATCTTGTACGCCCCCTCCACCAGCTCCGCCATGTCTTCCAGGTGGAACAGGGCCAGCTCGTTCGTCTCGACGATGCAGTACGGGATGACGATCCGCTTCTCGCCGGCCAGGGCGTCGGGCAGCGACCCGCGGGTCCGCACCTCGCTGCCGGCGTCCACGTACCACATGACGGTGCCGGCGGCGCGGTACTCCCGCATGGCCATCACCTTGTCGCAGAGCTGCCGGCTCAGCTCTTCCTTATTCTTGACGGACACGCGGTTCTTGCGTGCCTGCTCGCGGATGGCCTGTTTCTTGGCCTGCCACAGGTCGTCGGTCGGCGGAGTGGTCATTCTGACACCGTGGTTACTGGTACCGGGCATTTTAGTGAATCGGTAGGCCGGTCGGCGACGGGTGGGCGGGTTTCTGGTGAACCCCGACCGCCAGGTCGGTGGGTTCGGGGTCGCTGACACGCACCCACCGACCTGGCGGTCGGGGTTCACCGAAAACGAACGCGGATGCGCGACTACCGACCTCCAGTTCATCCACCCCGCCCGGTAAAATTCCCCTAACCCGAACGACCGTGCGAGCGGACCCCCAAGATGAAACTGACCACCCCACCCCGGCGGGAAAACCGGCTAGTTCAACTGCAAACCGTCCTCCCCGGACCGGACCGCAAGCGGCACGCGAGCGAGTACCGCTTCCGCCTGACCTACCGCAACCACCACACCGACGAGGCCGGGTGCGTGAGCGTGTGGGAGGTGGCCGGCGGGCGGCTGCCGTACCAGATCGCCGTCGAGCGGGTCGGGGCGGGCCAGCTGGTGTGGCACTGCTCGTGCGCCGACGCCGTCTACCGCGGGGACGACGGCACCCACCGCTGCAAGCACGTCGCCGGGCTGCTGGACTGCCTGGACACCCTGACCGTGTCCGCACGGGCGGCGTGACCGCCCGGACCGCTCCCGCCCACTCATCCCGCCGTCCACATCGAACCCGCGCCACCGGCCGATCCGCCCGGCGAACTTCGCGGCCGGGTCGGCCCGACCGCACCCGGCGCCCCCGTCCGCGTGGCATATTTCGGCTTAGACACTTGGCACGGTCGCGGTCCGCCGTCATGCTGAACGTGCCGCCCGGTCGAGACGCCTCCGCGAGGATCGCCATGCACGTTCGCCGCTCCCTGCTTCTTGTGCTGGCCGGCTGGCTGTGTACGGTCGGAACTTTGGTCGCCCAGGTGGTGGCCCCCCCCCCGCCGGAGCGGTACGACGCGCAGGTCCGCTACCGCCTCCGCTCGGTCGGCGAGCAGCGGATCACCGCGTTCGACGCCCTGGCCAAGCACCTCGCCGCCGTCGGCTTCACCCACGCCGACCCGAAGGCGTTCGAGCTGGACCTGCTCGACCCGGCGGCGGAGACGGCCACCGGCAGCGTGCCGTCGGCGAACGTGGCGAAGCTGTTCGACAACCCGGCCGTCATCACCGCGGTACTCACCCCGGCGGGCAGCAAGCTGCTCGACGACCCGAAGAAGCCGGTGCCGGTGCGGATCGAACTGGCGAGCGGGCTGGGCACGACCGAGCAGCGGCTGCTGCACGAGCAGGCCGCCGAACACCTCGGCAAGCTCGGGTTCGTGCAGGCGGTGGCCTACGACCACCGCGGGTTCACCCGGCTGCGGGGGCTGATCCCGGCCGGGGCGGTCGGCTCGCTGTTGAAAGACCTGCGGACGCTGCCGGCCGGGTGGTTCATCGGCGGGGCGGACCGCGCCATGCTGCCGTCGCCGCTCAAGATGACGGTGCCGATCCGCGTGGTGGAAGTGCTGCCGGACCTGCCGGCGGCGGCGGGCCCGGTTGCCCCGCCAGCGAGCGGCAAGCTTGCCCAGGATGTGGCCGTGATCGCAGCCGACATGGCCACGGCCGAAAAGCCGCTGGTGGTCGAGGCGCTGTTCGAGGCGGTCGGCTCGGAAGTCGACCTGCGGGGCCGGTTGCGGACCGCGCTGCCGGGCGTCGGGGTGGAAGGGTTCGCCGGGAACACGGTCACGCTCCGCCTGCCGAAGACCGCGTTGCTGCCGAAGCTGGCCGACTTCCCGGACGTGCGGCACATCCGCCTGCCGCGGGTGGCGAGTTCCACCGTCCGACCGACCGCGGGGGCGAAGGCGGACGACTTCGTGAAGTGGTCCGGCGTCGGCCGGCTGCACGCGCTCGGGTACACCGGCGAAGGCGCCGTGGTGGCGGTGGTGGCGTGCGACTTCACCGGGGTGCAGGTGGCGAAGTTGCCGGCCGGCTCGAAGCTCATCGACCTGACCGGCGAGGTCAGCCCGACGCTCGAATCGGCCCCGGCCGACCCGCTGCGGCAGGGCGACGGCACCGCGGTCGCCCAGGCGGTTCACGCCGCCGCGCCGGGCGCCGCGCTGTTCCTGGTGCGGGTCGATCCGGCCCGGTATCACCAGATTCTTAGCGTGGCCCGCGCCGTGTCCGGCCAGTCGACGCAGTCCACGGCGTTGACGACGCGGGCGGAAGAGTTGACCGTCCGCGGGGCGATCCTCACCTCCCGCCGCAAGGGGGCGACGGCCGAGTTGCAGCTGGCGCTGTCGGACCTCCGCGACGACAAGGCGGTCACGGACCGGCGGGCGGCGGCGGCGGCGGCGATGAAGCAGCTTCAAGCGGACGAGGCCGAGTACGACCGCCAACTCACCCGCTACCTGGCGCTGAAGGCCGGGCTGGACGCGCTCCGCGGCACGTCGGTGGTGGTGAACACGCTGGTGTGGGAGTCCGGCTACCCGCTGGACGGACAGAGCGAGCTGTCCCAGGAGATCGAGGCGATCAGCACGGTGGTGGATGGCCGGGCGGCGATGCGTGCGGCGAAGAAGGCGGCCATCCCCGGCTGGGTGCAGGCCGGCGGGGAGGCGGTCGGGGCGGTGTGGGCCGGGCCGTTCCTCGACGCCGACCGCAACGGGGTGATGGAGTTCGCCCCGGCGGCGGCGGCCGTGCCGCAATCGCGGTGGACCCGCGAACTCAACTTCCTGGGCTACAAGCCCGTAGGCGGGCAACCCACGCTCACGCTGCCGGCGGGCACCAAGCTGCGGCTCACCGCCCAGTGGCGGGAGCCGCACGTGCGGGACGTGATCCTGCCGGCCGAGCCGACGTACCCGATCGTCCTCCGCCTGTTCCGCCAACTCGACCCGACCGGCAAGACGACCGCGTCGGACGATTTCGTGGAGGTGACGCGGTCCGTCGGCGAGACCGCCCGGTTGCTGAAAACGCCGGGCAGCGGGGTGTACGAGGCGGTGCTGGAAACGACCGTCGCCGCCGACGGGGTGTACGCCGTGCGGATGGAGCGCGGGCCGGACCTGTCCGACCTGCCGGCGACCGCCCGGCTGGAGGCGGAGATCCGCCCGCGGCTGCTGGCCGAGGTGACGGACCCGGCCCAGGCGAGCAAGGGCCGGGTGGTGTTCGACACCTACGCCACGTTGAACGCCGGGGTCGGGGTGCCGGGCGACTCGCCGGCCGCCCTCGCGGTCGGGAACGCGGACATCAGCGGCGGGAAGGTGACGCCGCTGTCGCTCACCGGCACCGGGCCGGGGGTGGCACTGGGGGCCAAGCCCGAGGTGTTCGTGCCCGGTGTGGTGACGGTGGGCGGGACGACGTTCGCGGGAACCGGGGTTTCCGCCGGGTACGCGGCGGGGGTGGCCGCGAGCCTGTCGAACCTGGGCATCCGCACGCCTGACTTGATTTCGGCGGTCGGGCTGAAGCCGGGGTCGCCGCTCGTGCTACCGAACGAGTGGCTACAGTACCAGCGGCCGCGGCGGGCGCAGACCTCGCGGTGACGCCGGATGGTGGCAGGCGTCCCCGTAGAGATCCTCGTCTTCAGGCCCGAAGGGCCGGACTCCCTCAGCCCAGGTCGGAGCGAGCGCCAGCGAGCGCAGGCCTGGGGATACGGGATGTTTAGGGACAAGCCCCGAAGGGGCGCTCTCACGAGAGCGCCCCTTCGGGGCTTGGAAATCTTGGTTCACCTACTACCCAGGGCGACGCTCGGCTTCGCCTCGCTTGCCCTGGGCTGAGGGAGTCCGGCCCTTCGGGCCTCCGAACACGTCACTCGATACCAATGCTGGATTCCGACCGAGTGCGCCCACCACCGTTTCACCGGCCGAGGCCCGGGATCGACTCCCGCTGGTTCTTCTGCACGTAGTTGAACGGGGTGAAGCTGCGGAGGCGGAACTGGCCGTCCGGGTCTTTCTCGAACGTGGCGTGCAAGTGCTTGAACGCCTGCCCGCCGGCCCGCGCCTCCGCCTTGGCGTCGAACCGGATGACCACGCGGGTGTCGGACACCTCGACCGGCTCGGTCAGGGCGAACTCCCACACCGCCGCCCGCACCCCGTTCCGGGTCGCCAGGTCGAACCCGCCCCGCAGGTCGCCCTTCTTCAACCCGTCGGCACTGAACGACTCCGACACATGCTCGGAGAACTTCGCCCAGTCCTGGGCGCTCACCGCCTGGGCCAGCTCCTTCACTTTCCGCACCGCCTGCTCCCGCGGGCTTTCGGTGAACGCGGCGATCAGCCCGACGAGAATCAGGCACACCACGACGAGAGCCGCAGCGAGGAGCAACGCTCGGCGGCGGTACCGCACCCACAGCCCGCCGACCACCAGCGCGGCCAGGACGAGGGTGACGTACACCGCCGGCGGCGGGTCGGCGAGTACGGTGGGCATGGCCTTCGGCCAAGTGACAAGTGGGAAGTAACAAGGAGCAAGTGAAGGCGGAAGACACCTGCCCTCACTTGCTCCTTGTTACTTCCCACTTGTCACTTTTTCAACTCCGCCCCGTACACCGCCGCCGCCCCCAACTCCTCCTCGATGCGGAGCAGCTGGTTGTACTTGGCGATGCGATCGGTGCGGCTGGCGCTGCCGGTCTTGATCTGCCCGCAGTTGGTGGCGACGGCCAGGTCGGCGATGGTGGTGTCCTCCGTCTCGCCGCTGCGGTGGCTGAGAATGGCGGTGAACTTGTTCCGCATGGCCATCTGCACCGCTTCGAGCGTCTCGGTCAACGTGCCGATCTGGTTCACCTTCACCAGGATGCTGTTCCCGCACCCCTCCTGGATGCCCCGCTTCAGGCGGGTGGTGTTGGTCACGAACAGGTCGTCGCCGACCAGTTGCACCTTGCCGCCCAGCTTGGCGGTCAGCTTCTTCCACCCGGCCCAGTCGTCCTCGCTCAGCCCGTCCTCGATGCTCACGATCGGGTACTTGTTGCACAGCCCCACCCACAGGTCGATCATCTCGTCGGACGAGATCACCTTGTCCGGGGCGCTCTTGTAGAAGCAGTACCCCTCCTTGCCCTTGTGCTTGGCCTCCTCGAACAGCTCGGTGCAGGCCGGGTCGAGGGCGAACGCCACCTGCTCGCCGACTTTGTACCCGGCCTTCTCGATGGCGGTGCTGATGGTGGCCAGCGCCTCGTCCGGGCTGGCGACGTTCGGGGCGAACCCGCCCTCGTCGCCGACGGCCGTGTTCAGCCCCTTGTCGTGCAGCACCTTTTTCAGCGAGTGGAAGCACTCGGCCCCCATCCGCAGCGCCTCGCGGAACGTCGCCGCCCCGACCGGCACGATCATGAACTCCTGGAAGTCCACCGTGCTGTCGGCGTGCTTGCCGCCGTTCAGCACGTTCATCAGCGGCACCGGCAGCGTGACCGCGTTCGTCCCGCCGACGTAGCGGTACAGCGGCAGGCCGGCCACCTTCGCCGCCGCGTGTGCCGCCGCCATGCTCACGCCCAGGATGGCGTTCGCCCCGAGTTCCCCCTTGTTCGGCGTGCGGTCCTGCGCCAGCATCGCCCGGTCCACCGCCACCTGATCGCCCACCTTCATGCCGACCAGCGCCTTGGCGATCGGCCCGTTCACGTTCTCCACCGCCTTCAGCGTGCCCTTGCCCAGGTACCGCTTCTTGTCGCCATCCCGCAGCTCCACCGCCTCGTGCGCGCCGGTGCTCGCCCCGCTCGGCACCGCCGCCCGGCCGACCGTGCCGTCGGTCAGGATGACGTCGCACTCGACGGTCGGGTTGCCGCGGCTGTCCAGGATTTCACGGCCGCGAACGGCCTGGATGGTCGGTTGGCTCATCGGTCCGGGGGGTGGAGGTGGGAACGAGCACGGCGGGCCGGTCCGCCGCGAAGCGTAGTTGGGATACGGTGCGGGGGAGGGGAATCAAGGGAACGCCGACCGCCGGCGGGGAGGTGGTGAGCCCCACCCCTCCCCGCCGGGGAGGGGTCGCCGACCGAGCGGAGCGAGGCGGCGGGGGTGGGGTTCCGTAGATCCCAGAAAATGCCGGCGGTGTTGGAGTTCAAGCTTGCCCGGGCGGGAGCCACTCTCAC
>JALHQU010000047.1:0-1285 GCA_022841795.1 Fimbriiglobus sp. | reverse complement strand
CCCCGTCAACACCAACCCCCGCCGTGTTCATCCGGAAGGCATCTCACCAGGGCAACCGACCCCACCCCCGGCTCGTGCTCCGCACTCGCCGACCCCTCCCCAACGGGGAGGGGTGCGGGCATCATCCGCATTCGAGTTGCACCGCAACCTGCTTACCCCCGCCGCACGAGCCGCAGGTTCGTCGGGTCGAACTGGATCAGGTCGAACCCGAGGCTGCCCGCCGCGATGCTGCCCACCATGTTGACCGCCGCCGCCGGCCGGTCGGCCGGGCGGGCGTCCGCCACCTCTGGCACGCCGACCGGAGCCGCCGGGCGGGGCGGGACGACCGACTGCGGGGCGGCGAGCTTCGGACCCTCGGCCGACCCGCTCCCGCCGAACGACAGGCCGGACACGCCGGCCCCGGTGGCCACGTCGATGAACGCCGACAGCACGGTGCCGGTGTCCCGCTGGGTGCGGTCGCTCACGCTCACCGTCCAGGTGCCGACCGCGCTCTTGCCGTCGAACGCCGCCAGCAGTTGCTCCGGCCGGAACGACCCGGTGAACGGCGCCCGCCCCTTGTTCAGGGTGGTCTCGGCCTCGTCGTCGAACACCGTGTTCGTCAGGTTGTCGCCCGACCCGCCGCGGCGGTTGAACACCGTCACCGACCGGCCGTCCGGCGAGGTCACGGTGATGACCAGGTCGCTGACGAACGTGTGGGTCAGGGTGATGCCGAAGTTCAGGTCGGTGATCGCGGCACTGCCGATCGGCGAGTTCGCCGGGACGACGATGCTGAACGTCGTCGTCTGCATGTCGCGGATCGCGGCCGGCAGGCCGGTGGCGTAGAACTTCTGCCGCGACGGGGCGATCGACCCGCTGCCGGAGTACAGGTCGCCCGGCGTCTCGCCGTTCACCGCGTTCTCGTTCTGGTTCATGCGGTTGCCGGGCACGTCCAGCACGTCCGGGCCGACGGTGACGCTGTACGTGCCGGCCATCGTCTGGGTGGCGAACGTCACGTCGAACTGGTTGTTCGTGCCGGACACCGGGGTGACGCCGGTGACGCCGATGCTGGTGCCGTCCGGCCGCCGCAGGTTCAGCACGTCCGCGGCGGTGAAACTGCTCGCGGTGATGGCCTCGTTGAACGTCAGCCGCACCTTGTTGAAGGTGTTCGTCGCCGCGCCGGAGAACGAGGACGCAGTCACCTTCGCCCCGTTCGTGTCCCCCGGAGGAGGCGGCGGTGGCGGGGGCGGAGGCGGCGGTGGCGGCGGCGGCGGTGGCGGAGGCGGGGGTGGTGGGGGCGGCGGTGGTG
>JALHQU010000046.1 GCA_022841795.1 Fimbriiglobus sp. | reverse complement strand
CTGTTTTCGTAGGGGCCGCCCTCTGTGGCGGCCCGCCGACCGCCGGATGGCGGTCGGCTCTTCGAGCGGGTTCTCACTTCTTCTTCTCGTACCCGCCTTCCAGGTGCGACTTCAGCCGGTCCGCGTCCTTCCCGTCCACGTCCTCCACGGTCGCGGCGTCGTCGGTCGCCGCCCACTTGAACTGGAACTCGGTGCCCACCGGCACCACCTCCTTCAGCTTCGCCTTGAACTTGTCGTCCCCCTCGTGGTCGGTCACCTTCACCTTCACCACCCCGTCCTTCCCGGTGGTGAAGCTGCACACGACGACCAGGTCGGCCTTGTCCCCGTGCGGGTGGAACTTGAGCACCCCCTTGTCGGCGAACTCCAGGTGCGCCTGCCCCTCCTTCTTCGCCCACGCCCCGGCCGGGGCGGCCTTCTTGTCCTCCTTCTTGTCGTCGGCGACGGCGAACGGGGCGAGCACGGCGGCCAGGCCGAGTACCCCCAGCACGCGACGGCGGGTCAGGTTGTGCAGCGACATCGGTTCTCCTCCTGTGCGAATCGTGGTTGCCCCGCCAGCGAGCGGAGCGAGAGTAAATTAGCGATTGCTCACTTATTTATCAAGTGGAATTCCGCCCCCGCCGGCTACACTGGCTCACATGGGCCGGCACAAGACGATCACCGACGACGCCATCCTGGCGGCGGCGCGGGCGGTGTTCCGCGGGCACGGGCACACCGCCACCACCCGCCAGATCGCCGACGCCGCCGGCATCTCCGAGGCGGTGCTGTACCAGCGGTTCGGGAACAAGGACGACCTGTTCTTCGCCGCCATGCTGCCGCCCCCGCCGGACGTGGATCGGCTGCTCGGCCCGCCCGACCCGCCGGCCGACGCCCGCCGCCACCTGTCGGATTTGATCGTGCGGCTCGGCCGGCACTTCGCCGAGGTGATCCCGGTCGCCCTGCGGCTGATGACCCACCCGGCGTTCGACCCGAGCAAGGTGGGGCGGCCGGGCGGGCCGCAGTCGCTGCGGGACGGACTGGCGAACCGGCTGCGGATGCTGGCCGACCGCGGGCAGATCGCCGTGGCCGACGCGACCACGGTCGCCCGGCTGCTGATTTCGCTCGCCCACGACTGGGGGCTGAGCGGAGCGATGAGTGGCGGCAAGCGGACCGCCACCCACGAGCGGGAGTTGCGGGAGATGGTGGACGCGGTGTGGGCCGGCCTGCGGCCGGGGTGACTACCGGATCGTGAGTGTGGTCCGCACACGCCGTGTGCGGTCTATCCGGACCCGCGCACGGCGTGTGCGGACCACACTCCGCGGGTGCCGCTCGGCTCGCGGCACCTACCCAAGCCGCGGTCGAGGTGTCTGCGCTGGTGTCCCGCCTTCAGGTGGTCTTCCGAGGCAGAAAAGAACGGCCTGAAGGCGGGACACCAGCGAAGACACCGCCTCGCTCACCCCTGCTTGCGGTACCGGAACTCGGTCCCGTCCGGGGCGGTGAACGTGACGGCGTCGCCGCTGACGGCGAACTTGTACTCGATGATCGCGTCGTTCGACGTGGACACGCGGACGCGGCCGGGGCCGGGCACCTCGTACCGGCCGACGTCCCAGCGGGGGTGGCGGTCGGCGGCGGCGTGCGTGGTGTCGTACCGGCCGTCCGGGTGGAAGTGGACGGTGTCCGGGTAGTCGGGGGCGGCGGTGGTCTTCGTCCAGTTGCCGACGAGCGGGGCGGCCATGACGGTCCTCCGGCGGGCGGGGGTGCGGACGGCGGGGGCGGCGGAACCACGCCGCACACGCCGTGCCGACCCCCGCCGCCAGTTTACAGCGCGTCCACCGCCGCCTTCACGTCGTCGCCGGCTTTCAGCCCCTTCACCCGGCCCTTCAGTTTCTTCGCCAGGTTCTTGCCGGCGGCGCTGTCCGCCCCGTCGTCGCTCACCATCTCGGCCGCCCGCTTCACCTCGGCCGGGCTCATCACCGTGTGCTCGTCGATCAGGTCGGTGGCCGCCTTCAGGTTCGCCTTCCGCTTGCCGAACCGCCGGGCCAGCCGCTTCGCCTCGATGAACGCGAAGTGCGGGGCGAGCACCGGGTTCTGCACCGCCGCCTGCACCACCGCCACCCCGTCCACCAGGTGGTCGCCGCCGATGGCGAGCATCAGCAGCGCGTCCGGGGTGGACAGCACCGCCGCGGCGGCGCGGGCGTGGGCGTCGTCCACCGCCGGCGTCACCATCACGTCCGCCTGCCCGCTCACCTCCGCCTCCGCCCCGTCCCGGTCCCAGTGCACCTCGACCGTCACCTTGTGCACGCCGGCCAGCGGGAACAGCGGGCCGTTCGGCCCCCGCAGCAGGGTGAGCGAGTCCCGCACGCTCTCGCCGGGGGCGAGGGTGACGAGCGGCGTGTCCTCCACGCAGATGACCACCGGGGAGAACACCCGCACCGTGCCGGACGGGTCGGCCACCAGCCCCTTCACCGCCCCGCCCTTCAGCCCCAGGCTGGCCGGGGCGGGCAGCGGGGCGGCGGACGTGTTGGTCAGCTCCACGTTCACCCGCACCGGCGCGCCGAACGGCACCGCGTCCAGCAGCGGGGTGACGGTCAGGGTCAGCCCGTCGAACTCGAAGCACAGGTCGGTCGGGCTGATCGGGGTGGTGCCGTACGAGGTGCCGAACGGGGTGCCGCCCGGCCGCACGTAGATGTCCGGCATGTGCCGCAGCCGCTTGGCGTCGTCCGGGTGGTACGCCCAGCGGATGTTGGCCGGGAACGCCGGGCTGCCCGGGTCGAGCGAGTTGCCGGCGATCACGTTGGTGGTGTTCATGTACCCGTGGTCGGCGGTGTTGTGGTACAGCCCCATGGCGTGCCCGGCCTCGTGCACGGCGGTGCGGAAGTACGGGGCCGGCGCCTTGCCGAACCGCACCCCCTTCACGGTGCCCCACTCGGCCGTGTTCGGCATCACCCAGTGGCTGGAGATGACGCACCCCTCCCGCGGCACGTTGTTCGAGTCCCCGCCGTACGCGTCGTACATGATCCCCCGCTCGGTCGAGTCCAGCCGCCGCACGCACAGCACGTGGTACCGCCACTCGGCGTCCAGGTTGGACGCGTCCCGGCGGGCGAGCATGGCGGCGTGCGCCTCCGCGTCCGACCACGACTCGCCGCTCGGCTCGGCCACGTTCGCGTCGCTCTCGTCCACCGTGATGTCCCACCCGACCGAGTCGCCCACCGCCTTCCACCCCACCCCGGCGCCGTTGTCCAGCGGCGGCTCCGACACGGCCACCCGGTCGATCTCCACCGTCGCCTTCCGCAGGTACGCCGACACCCACCCCAGGGTGAGCCGGCCGACCACCACCCCGGCCGCGTTCTTCACGTCCCCGGCCAGGTAGTCGGACGCCGACGGGTACCCGGGCGGGGCCGTCTGCCACGACACGCGGGCGGTGAACGCCCCCTCGTTCGCCCAGGTGCCGCCGGTGCTCCACCCGCCGGTCGCCTTGGTGAACCGCCACATCTCGAACCCGAGGGTGAAGCTGTTGCCGACGACGAACCGCTCGGCCAACTGCGTCACCCGCAGGTAGTACCGGTACCGGCTGCGGGACAGGACGGGGATGCCGGCCGCCGGACTCGGCCCGCCGAGCAGGATCGGCCGCGGCGGCCGGCCGAGGCCGAGCGGCAGCCAGATGACCGGCCGCTGGTACAGGTCGCCGCTGGCCGTCCGCCCGTCGGCGTGGCACTCCACCCGCAGGCTGCCGTCGTACGAGACGAGCGGGCTGGCGGCCGGGGTGTAGTTCATCAGGTAGCACCCGCACCGCAGGCTGCGGAACGACAGCGGCGGCGGGATGAGCAGCGGGTTCGGCTGCGGCTGCGGCTCCGGCGGTTCGGGGAACGGCAGGGGGAAGGGCAGCGGCGGCCCTTCGGGGGTGGGGGTGAAGCCATTGTCCCGCGTGCTCATCGGCGGACTCCGGAGATGGGGAGCGGAGGTGTCCGGCAGTCCGCCGGGGCGGACCCGGAGCGGTCCGACATGAATAGCGACGGCAGACGGCACGACAGTCCACTTTTCGGCGAAAATGCCACGAACGTCGGGCCGTCATCCCGATACCGACCGCGACCGCGGCTTTCAGGGCACCGACGGCCAGCCGCTCCGCCGTACAACAGGGTGTCCTGTTGGGTTGAGCTCCCCAGACCCGCCGCTCTCGGTCCGGCGAACCCGCCCCGCGTAGATCGGTCATGCCGTTCCGAGATTCGGGCTGGTGTGAGCGAGTGCGGATGGTGTGTGGCGGTGTTGGCGGTGTTGGCGGTGTTCCACTTTTCCAGCCACTTTTTTACCCGCAACACCGCCAGAGGGAACCGGCCTCACCAGACGTGCTCGCTCGGCCGGGTGCCCCAATCCAGAGGGACACCCCTACAACATCCCCATGCCGCTCACCCCCGCCGACGTGTTCGCCGCCGCCGACCGCCTGCCGCGGGCGCGGCTGGCCCACCTGCCCACCCCGCTGGAGGAGGCCCCGCGGTTCGCCGCCGCGATTGGTGGTGGCGTGCGGGTGTTCGTCAAGCGGGACGACTGCACCGGCCTGCTGCTCGGCGGGAACAAGGCGCGGCACAACGATTTCCTGCTCGGCGACGCGGTCGCCCAGGGGTGCGACGTGGTGGTGTGGGGCGCCAGCGTGCAGTCGAACAACTGCCGGCAGACGGCCGCCGGGTGCGCCAAGCTCGGCCTCGAATGCCGCCTGTACCTCAGCCGCCTGCACTACGACACCGCCCCGCAGGGCAACCTGTTGCTCGACTACCTGGTCGGGGCGCACGTCGAGTTCAACGACGCGGAGATGGGGCCGGAGCTGAACGCGCTGCTGGCGGAAAAGGCCGACGAGTTCCGCCGGGCCGGGCGGAAGCCGTACTTCTGGCACCCGCCGCGGGTGGTGCCGCTGGCGGCGGTCAGCTACGCGGTGTGCGTGGCCGAGATCGTGCAGCAGCTGCGGGCGCAGAACCTGGAGCCGGACGGGCTGTACATCTCGTCCGGCGGGGCGACCGGGGCCGGGGTGGCGCTCGGCAAGGAGCTGCTCGGGCTGACCTGCCCGGCCCGGCTCATCAGCCCGATCCACTGGCCGTGGAAAATTCCGGACGCGATGGCCGACGCCGCCACCACCGCCGCCGGGCTGATGGGCCTGCCGCACCGCGTGACCGCCGACCGGATCGACTGCGACGAGTCGTTCGTCGAGCCGGGGTACGGGCTGCCGTCGAAGCGGGGGCAGGAGGCGCTCAAGCTGATGGCGACGACGGAAGCCATCCTGACGGACCCGGTGTACTCGGCGAAGGCGCTGGCCGGGCTGATCGCCGACGTGCGGGCCGGCAAGTACCGCCCCGGTAGCGTGCTGGTGTTCGTCCACACCGGCGGGGTGCCGGCGGTGTTCGTGGACCCGCAGAAAGTGTTGTCGGACGGGGAAGCGGTGGGGTAACGTAGATCCCGATCGCTAGCGCGATCGGGCGGGCCGCCACAGAGGGCGGCCCCTACAGACCAGCACCCCGTAGGGGCCGCCCTCTGTGGCGGCCCGCCGGACCGATTCATCGGTCCGGGGATTTTCATTGCCGCAGGTGTTCGCCGTGCGCCACCTTCCCGTTGCCGTCGTCCTGCTGCTCGCCGCCGGCGTGATCGCCGCCGAGCGGCCGTACAAGGAACCGGACCTGCCGCCGACGGCGAAAGAGCATTGGGCGTTCAAACCCCCAGTCCGGGTGAACCCCGACCGCAAGGGAGGGGGTGTTTCCGCCAACCCCATCGACGCCTTCATCCTCGCCCGCCTGGAAAAGGAGGGGTTGAAGCCCTCCCCCGAGGCGGACAAGCTCACCCTCCTCCGCCGCGTCACGTTCGACCTGCACGGCCTGCCGCCCACCTCGGACGAGATCGACGCCTTCCTGAAAGACACGTCGCCGGACGCCTACGAGAAGGTGGTGGACCGGCTGCTGGCTAGCCCGCACTTCGGCGAGCGGTGGGCGCAGCACTGGCTGGACGTGGTGCGGTTCGCCGAGAGCAACGGGTACGAGATGGACGGCGAACGCCCGCACGCCTGGCGGTACCGGGATTACGTCGTCAACAGCTTCAACGCCGACAAGCCGTATGACGTGTTCCTGACCGAGCAGATCGCCGGCGACCTGCTGGCGAAGGGCAAGCCGGACAAGGAGGCGGCGGAACTGCGGGTGGCCACCGGCATGCACCGCTGCGGACCGATTCACATCGTGTCCGGGAACGTGGACCCGGAGGAGACGCGGCAGGAGAAGCTGATCGAGATGGTGAACGGGTTCGGGGCGGCGGTACTCGGGCTGACGATGGCCTGCACCCGCTGCCACGACCACAAGTTCGACCCGCTCACGCAGGGCGACTACTTCCGCCTCCAGGCGTTCTTCACCCCCACCGTGTACCAGGACCGGGAGTTCGCCACCGCCGAGCAGAAGGCGGCGCACAAGGAGCGGACGGCGGCGGTGACCGCCAAGCTGGCGCCGGTCAAGAAGCGGATCGCCGAGATCGAGGCGCCGCACCGCAAGAAGCTGGACGACGACAAGCGGGCGAAGCTGCCGGCCGACATGCGGGCGGCGGTGGCGGTGGAGAAGGCGAAGCGGACGCCGGAGCAGAAGAAGCTGGCCGACGCCGCCGCCCCGCTGCTGAAGGTGACGTGGGACGAGGTGCTGGACGCCCTGCCGGCGGCCGAGCGGGCCGAACGGGCGAAGTTGAAGGAGCAGCAACTGAAGCTGGAGGACGACCTGCCGCCGCCGCTGCCGGCGGCGTGGGCGCTGGCCGAGGACGACAAGCCGAAGCCGACGTTCGTTCTGAAGCGGGGCGAGTGGTTTCGGAAGCAGTCGGAGATCTCGGCCGGGTTCGTGCGGGTGGTGACGAGGCAGGAGTCGGCGGCGAAGACCCGGCTGGACCTGGCGAAGTGGGTGACCGACCCGGCCCACCCGCTGACGGCGCGGGTGATGGTCAACCGGCTGTGGCAGTACCACTTCGGCCGCGGGCTGGTGCCCACCCCGAACGACTTCGGCACCCGCGGGGAGAAGCCGACCCACCCGGAGTTGCTCGACTGGCTGGCCGCCGAACTGGTGAACCCCGACCGCAAGGGAGGGGGTGATTCGGCCAGGCCGTGGGCGTTGAAGCGCCTGCACAAGCTCATGGTCCTGTCCGCCACCTACCGCCAAGCCAGTGACACCCGGCCGTCAGCGGCGGCGGCGAAACTCGATCCCGAGAACCGGCTGCTGTGGCGGATGAACCGCCGGCGGCTGGAAGGGGAGGCGATCCGCGACGCGATGCTCGCCGCCGCCGGCACCCTCAACCGGGAGGTCGGCGGGGCGAGCGTGAAGGTGCCGCTCGAACCGGAGGTGTACGACCTGCTGTTCACCGAGGACGAGCCGGTGGGGTTGTGGCGGGTGACGCCGGACCCGGCCCAGCACACCCGCCGCAGCCTGTACCTGTTCGCCCGGCGGAACGTCCGCCAGCCGCTGCTCGAAGCGTTCGACCAGCCGGACTCGCTCGGGTCGTGCGCCGTCCGCGGGGTGAGCACGTTCGCCCCGCAGGCGCTCATCCTGATGAACGGCCCGCTCGCCCAGGAGCACAGCCGGCGGATGGCCGCCCGCCTGATGGCGACGGGGAACACACCGGACGAGTGGATCACCGCCGCGTACCGCCGGGCACTCGGCCGCCCGCCCACCGCCGACGAGACGAAGACGTTGGCGAAGTTCCTGGACGAGCAGACGAAGCTGCTGCGGGCGAACGTGGCCGCCGGCAAGCCGGTCGGCGACACACCCGGCCTGGCCGACACCGCCGACCCGGTGGTCGCGCGGGCGCTGGCCGACCTGTGCCTGGCGGTGTTCAACCTGAACGAGTTCGTGTACGTGAAGTGACGGAGCGTGTGAATGCGCGACCAGCTCGACCTGCCCGCCCGCCCGGTGCTGTTCCTCGACGCCCTGACCGACCCGGCCCGCACCTGGGCGAAGGTGGCCGCGTGGCTGACAGCCGGGGTAGGGTCGGCGAAGCACCCGTTCCACTGGCCGGCGGTGACGACGGTCGGCGCGGACGGGTTCCCGGACGCGCGGGTGGTGGTGCTGCGGGGGTACGACCCGGCCGCCCGCGAGGTGGTGTTCCACACCGACGCCCGCAGCCCGAAGGCGGCCGACCTGCGGCGGAACCCGCGGTGCGGGTTCCTGCTGTACGACCCGGAGCGGTTGTTCCAGGTGCGGCTGCGGACGACGGCGACCGTCCACCACGCCGACGCCCGCGCCCGCCGCGAGTTCGACGCCCTGCCGCCGCACACCCGCGCCACCTACGCCGGCGGAACGCCTGGAGCCGCACTCTCACCGGATGCTCCGTTCGACTACCCGCCCCGCCCGCCGGTGGACGAGGCGGCGGCGTTCGCGAACTTCGCCGTGGTGGTGTGCGCGATTCAGGAAGCGGACCTGCTGGAACTGCACGAACACGGCCACCGCCGGGCGAAGGTGTGGTGGACCGACGGCCAACCGCACGTCCAGCGAGTCGGGCCGTAATCACTCCGCCAGCTTCACCGCCGCGTCCGTCACGGCGAACAGCAGCCGCTCCGGGTCGGTGCGGTTCAGTGCCAGCTTGCCCGTCACCGTCACCATCCCCCGCACCTGCGGCACCGGCTTGCCGCTATCGGTCGCCACCTGCACCAGTTGCGTCAGCCCCGGCGAGTCGCAGAACCAGCACCCGACCGGGAACTCGGTGAGTACGAACTCGCTCACCTCGTCCGCCTTCGCCGGCTGCATGTACCCGGACACGCTCACCGTCAGCCCGTCCAACACGGCCACGTGCGGCAGGAACGTGACGGTGAACTTGCGGCCGATCTCCGTCTCGTCCAGCGCCCCCCACGGCAGCGGGTTCGGGCGGGTGCGGTCGATCGGCGGCAGCCGGCTGGTGTCGAACCGCCGGGGGAACACGCGGGCGGAGGCGAACTTCACCCCGTCGAACGGCTTGTGGTCGGCCGCCCGGTCCAGGTCGTCCGCCGCGGTGCGGTACCGCTTCCGCCGCTCGCGGGCGTCCTCCGACTTCAGCCCGAGTTCGGTCACGCACCCGTCGAGCAGGTTGGCCGCGGTCCGCACATCGCCCAGCGTGTGTGTCACCTCGGCCAGTTGCCACAGCAGCCGCGGGTCGGCCGGCAGCCACACGCACAACTGCTGAACCAGGGTGAGGGCGTCGGCCGGCGGCTTCTCCCCGAACAGGGCGTCCAGGCCGTCCGCTCCTTTCTTCTCCTTCGCCCGCAGCCGCACCAGCTTCAGGTGCAACTTCTCGGCGTCCTTCCAGCGGTCCGGGGCCAGCCGCACCGCCTCCTCCAGATACGCCGCCGATTGATCCAAGTCGCCGGCCAGTTGCCACGCCGTGCCCAGGTTGGCCGCCAGCCGGAAGTGATCGGGGTTGTCCCGCTGGGCCGGCCGCAGCACCGCCACCGCCTTGTCCGGCTGACCCAACCGGATGTGCAGCGCGCCGAGGTCGGCCGCCTCGTCCGCCGTTCGCGCTTTCTTCGCCTCCAGCTTGAGCGCCGCGGCCAGGTACGAATCGCGGAGCGGGGTGGCCGTCTTCAACCCGCCGGCGGCCGGGTTGGCCGCCAGCCGCAGCGCCCGCAGGTCGAGCAGGAACCCCCGCCACTTGGCCGGCAGCGGGTTCGGCTCGTCCGCCGAGTAATGCACCCCGCCGGCCGCGACCGGGGCGAGTGCGAGCACGAGCAGCAGTGCGAGGGGCCGTGTCATACCGCCAGTGTAGCCGGTTAAGTGTCGGGCGAAAGTTTCCGCCCGGCGTATCCGCCGGTTGCGTTCAGGCCGTCCGTGACCTACGGTTCAAAGCCCGCAACTGACTTGCACACCACCCGTATGGACCGGCCGTCCCCCACCTCCGCCCGCGGTGTCCTGTCCGCCCTGGCGGTCACCGCCGTCCTGTTGCTGCTGCCGGCGGCGGTGCTCGGGTGCGCCGCCCTCCGGTACCAGTCGAAGTTGCTGGTCGCCGGGGCCGTCGCCCAGGTGCTCGGCGCCGCCCTGCTGGTGCGGTCGCGGCAGGCGTGGCGGCCGCCGACCAGCGGGGTCGTCATCTGCCTGTACCTGCTCGCCCTCGGCTGGCTGTGGTTCGCCGTGCCCGAGTCGGCCGACTGGTTCGCCCGGTTCGCCCGCGGGCTGGTGCTGGCCGGGGCGGTCGGCCTGCTGGTCGTCCACGACATGATCCGCACCGGGCTGGAACCCCGCCGCCGCGCCCGCATCCTCACCCGCCGCCTGCTCACCCGCCCGCGGTGGCCGAAGGCGGTGGACGAGTACGCCTACCTGGCCGACGTGGCCGCCCTGCACACCGCCGTCCGCGACGACCCGACGCTGGCGTTCGACCTGCTGAACGACCCGCGGGCGGAGGTGCAGCTGGCCGCCCTCACCGCCCTGCAAGACCGGGCGTACTGGCGGTGGGAGGAGGCGGCGGTGGTGCTGGCGGTCGCCAAGCGGTCGGCCAACGCCGACGTCCGCGCGCTGGCCGTGCGGGCGGTGGGCACCGCCGACAGCATCGACGTCACCCTCGGCCTGACGTTCCACCTGAAGGACCCGGCGGCGGAGGTGCGGGCGGCGGCGTGTGCGGCCATCCTGTCCGGCGGCGAGCGGCGGTGGGCGACCGCCCGCACCGCCATCCGCGCCGTGCTGGCCGACCCCACCTACGTGACCGACGGCCCGCTTCCGGGCGCGGCCGGCAAGCTGTCCGCCCTGGCCGTGTGCGACCTGACCGGGTGGACGCTCGAACCGCCGCCGCTGGCCGAGCGGACGGTGCTCACCCTGCTGCGGCACTACGAGACGGTGCTGCGGGCCGGCACCGAGCCGGGGCTGGGGGCCGAACTCGGCCGGCTGGCCACCGACTCCGGCACCCCCGCCCTGCTGCGGGTGGAACTGACCGCCCTGCTGCGGAGCCAGCGGCTGCTCACCGCCGACCTGCTCGACCGCATGACCGACCCGGACCAGCCCAGCCCGGTGCGGCTGATCGCCGTCGAGGTGCTGCTGGCCGCCGACCCGACCGACCAGTCGGCGGTGGACGTGCTCCGCGGGCTGGGCCGCCAGCCGAACCGCGAGACCGCCCTGGCCATCGCCCGCATCCTCCAGCGGTACTGCCGGCTGGAGTTCGGCCTGCCCGAGTCCGGCCTCACCCCCAAGCTGGCGGCCGAGGTGGGCCAGCGGGTGTACCAGTGGGCGGTGGGCAAGACGAGTTCCGGGAACACCACCCCGCTCACGCTGTCCGCGGACGGCGACCCCCGCCTGCCGGCGGTGTTCGGCGCCTTGGACGACGAGGACGCGCTCGGCGGGCCGATGCCGCAATCGACGTACCCGGCGTCGGTGCCCGGCATGAGCGCCCCGCAGGGCCACCCGCGGGCGAAGTAGCCCCACCCGCCTCTCATTGATTCCGGCCGGGTGGGGGGACCCCTTCCCGGAACCATCCCCGTTCGTCCGGAAGAAATAGTGTTGGAATAGTCCTTGACCCGACCCATCGCGCCCGCTCACAATCAGGGTGTTAGATCCGGAACAGCTTGGCACGCGAGGATCGCCCATGTTCGGCTCCCTTCGCCCTTCCGTGCGGTTGAACTGCGAGCAGGTGGAAGACCGCTGCGTGCCGGCGTGGTTCATGGTGCGGATGATCAGCCCGTCCGAGGGGTACGACGGCAGCACGGTCGCCACCTATGTGGACGGCGGGTTGAACACCCGGCCGGAGTACGACATCGACCAGCCGGGGTACGCCTATGTGGACGCCCCGACCGCTGGCGACGCCGTCCGCGAGGTGGTGACCGGCACGGTGCGGATGTACGTGCCGCCGATCAGCCCGACCCAGCCGGCCGAAGTGCGGTCGTACACCTTCGCCGTCTCGACTGCCGGGTTCGCCGCGGCCGACCACAAGCCGTTCCTGGTGCAGCCGGGCGCGAGCATGCCGCTGTTCCCGCCGCCGCCGCCGATCACCCCGGGGGCCGACCTGTGGGGCATCTACCTGGAGGACCTGTCGTTCCACCCGGACATCTGCGACTGGGACTACAACGACCGCTCGTGGGTGGCCGAGGTGCTGAGCGTGGCGAACCCGCCGACCGGCCCGGGGTCGATCGCCGGTACGGTGTGGCGGGACGACCCGACCCAGAACAACCCGCACCGGCAAGACCTGCCGCCCGAGCAGCGGCGGATGGACGTGCGGGTGGAGCTGTACCGGGCGTCGGGCCAGTTCGTCCGCTCGACGTACACCGACGGGTCGGGCAACTACCAGTTCACCGGCGTGCCCATCGGCACCTACCACGTCCACGTCATGCCGTCGTTCTTCGAGGGGTTCGTGACGCCGAACTACGGCACCAACGACGCCATCGACAGCGACGTGGATACGGACGGGTGGAGTGACCCGGTGCCGATCACGCCCGGCGCGCCGAGCGCGGACATCGACGCCGGGGTGTACCTGGTCGCCCCGCCGGACGCCAACAGCCCGGACGTCATGATCGTCCTGCCGTCCAAGCGGGCGATGGCCCCCGAGTTGAAGGTGGCGAAGTGGCAGAACGATGCGTTCGGGGAGGAAGCAATCCCCAACGTCAACGAACGATTTTTTAACCCGCGACTCAAGAAGGTGGACGCTTCAGGGCAGGATTTCATCGACCGGGATGAGGATCGATTCCATGTGCTCGTGCGGGACACGGCCGCGTACCCGAACACGCCGGGCATCAAGGCGAAGATCAAGACGCAGAACGCGGTGTTACGAGCCGACTACAACGACGACGAGAACGAGATCGCGCTGGTGAAGGTAACGGACTGGCCGGGCTGGTACTGGTCGGACTCGCAGATTCTGGTGTCGAACGATACGGACGATGACCTGGACAAGAACACGGTGCTGGCGAACTGGCCGGCGAATCCGGTAGGCAACAACAAGATTCCGAGTCTGGGGGAGGACGATGTCGGGCCGTCGGCTACCGAGTTCAACACCAAGGGCGGGTACTCGTTCCCGGTGAGCGACCGCACGCACAAGGTCGCGCTGGGCGGGAAGGTGATCGCCTCCTACGGCACCGCGGCACCGGCCGAGGTGGACGTCAAGATCCGCAAGTCGGTGAACCTGACCGTGTACATTCTGAAGCAGCCAAACTTTCAAGGTGGAGAAATGCTCGTCTCGATGGATAAGGTGGTGACTCACATCCGGCGGGCCAGGGAACTGTACGCCCAGGTCGGCATCGACATCCCGGCCGTCAGCATCACCAGTTACAACGTGCCCGGCGCCACCCCCGGTCCGAACGGCTACCCGGCCGTCGATCTGAGTAATGGCCTCGACCCCGCCACAGAGGATGACGATAACCAGCGAGTTTTTCCGCCCGAAATGAAGAACCTGCTGGAGAACACCACAACTCGCACAACGACGGCAAACGGTGTCGACGACATCGAGGTGTACTATGTCAACTTTTCCGCACCGAACAACGAATACTTGGGGCAGGCGATGGCACGGATTAAGGTCAGAGATGCGAAATACTACGACACGGTGGTGATGTACGGGGATGACGCGGACGACGACACGCTCGCCCACGAGGTCTGGCACGTGATCGAAAACGTGGGAGAGCACTACCCGTACGGAAAACGCGAGTGGGGTCTCGACCGCATCAACTTGATGATTGCTGGCGGGGATGGTCGGGATAATCGGAGCGACCCTCTCCAGATTCATCACTCGGTCCGCCTGGACAAAAACCAACAAACGCAGGCGGACAACGGCACCAAACCGGGCGATCCGAAACTGCTGTACTGATGAGTGGGATCAAGAGGCAGACTCATGTTTCTTTTACTGATGGAATTGGTGGCCCCGACGATTCACCAGCCGGGCCAGATAAAGTACACGGCGGATCATGTGCGGCAGCTACGATTTGAAGAGGCTTACCAGGTCGATAAGGTAGTCCGGCTCGGCGACAAGCTGTTCGATGCGTTCGAGGAGATCCTGCTCGACCCGACGGCCGACCCGCGGCATGTGGTGCGGGTGTTCTCGCTTCTAACAAAGATGACGATTGACCGCTCGCAGTTCTACGATCTGGCTCTCGCCAAACTCGCCGACAAAACGCCCGGAGTGCGGCGAACAGCTTGCGCGTTGCTCGCCGGGATCGGCGGCGAGAAAGACGGGCCGGTGGTGGCGATCCTGTTATTGGACGGTGACATGACCGTCCGGCGTGTGGCGGCGGAAACGCTGGAGGCCATCGGCGGCAAGACGGACCTGTTGGCATTCGACTTGGCACTCCGAGACGCCGATCGGTACATCGACAAGCAGTACATGCAACCCCTGCTTCACACGGACGACGTGAAGCGGTACACCGCGTGCCGGGCGAAGCTGGAGAAGCGGTTGAAAGAGGCCGAGGCGAAGGCGAAGCCGCCCGAGAAGAATTGACCCCGTCGGCGGGAGCGGCCGTGCGATACCCCAAGCTGTACCCGGTCCTGGCGGTCGCCCTTGCTCTGGCGGCGGCCGTCGGACTGTTTCTCGCGTTCCGCTCGACCGGCGACCGGGCCCACGTCTTGACCGTCGATCCGCCTACCCCGTCCTCGCCGCAGGCCGTTCCCCCTCCGCAACCGGAGACTCGCGACGAGCGGCTGAGCCGGTACAAGGACGTGACCACCCGAGACCTGATCCGCGCCGTCGGTTTTGAGGAGGTCGAGGCACTACAGGAGCGGGGGGCGGCGGCGTTCGACGAGTACGCCCAAGTACTGGCCGACCCGGACGCGGACCCCCATCATGTGGAGCGAGTGCTGGGCGTGCTGTGTAACGTGAAGGCCGACCGCAGCCGCTTCCGCGACGCCGCCCTCGCCCGGCTGGGCGACAAGCGGCAGGACATCCGCCGGGTGTCGGTGGCCCTTCTGGAACACGTCGGCCGCGAAGAGGACTTGTCGCCGGTGGTGGTGATGCTGCTGGACAGCGACGCGGGCATCCGCAAGGCCGCCGCCGACACCCTGACCGCCATCGGCGGGGTCCGCATCCGGGCGGCGTTCGACATCATTTTGGCCGACCCGTTCCGCTACCTCGACCGGGACGAGAAGCCGATCCTGTCGCAGGCCGAGGTGGACCACCTGACCCGCTGCCGGGCGAAGGTGGAACACCGCATCCGGGTGGCCGAGCGGAAGGCGAAGGCGGCCGACAAGAAGTGATGCCCGAGTGCCGGCGGCCCGCCGGTGCTATGAGTTGGCCCATTTCCCGGCGGTAGCACAGCGACGACGGCTGTGCTACCGGCTATCATGTCACCCAACTCTCCCCTGATCTCCACCCCTCTCTCGCCCCCGCCCGCCCATGCCCACCACCGCCCTCGGCTCGTCCAAGTACCTGAAGGTGGCCGCCAAGATCGAGACCGCCCTGCAGACCGGGGCGTGGGACGGGGGCAAGATGCCCAGCGTCCGCGGCATCGCCGCCGAGTACGGCATCTCCGTCGTCACCGCCTCGCGGGCGCTGCAGGTGCTCCGCGACAAGGGGCTGATCCAGACCATCGAGCGGTCCGGCTGCTACCGCATCCCGCCGCCCACCGCCGACCGCTGGGCGGTGTGCCTGCGGCTCACCCCGGGCGCGCTCCAGCGGTTCACCGTCAACCTCACCCAGTCCGGGTTCCAGGCGGTCGCCCGGCGGTCGCCCATGCACCTGGCGTTCGACGCGTTCGACCTGACGCCGGCCCTCACCCGCGAGCAGGCGGCGGCCGCCGCGGCGCAGGCGAAGGCGGACGGGCTGAAGGGGGTGTTCCTGCTGCCGTCGCGGGTGAGCGACGCGGACGGCGCGACCGACCGCACGTTCCTGGCCGGGTGCAACGACGCCGGCCTGCCGGCGGTGCTGCTCGAACGGAACACCCGCGGGGCCACCGCCCTCACCCACGACCTGGTGGCCGTCGATGACGTGGCCGCCGCCCGCGACTGCACCGACCACCTGCTCGCGTCCGGCCGGCGGCGGGTGGGCGTCGTGGTGGCCTCGCCGGTGAGCAGCCACCACGACCGGGTGGCCGGGTACCTGCACGCCGTCCACGAGGCCGGGCACGGGGCGCGGAAGCACCCGCAGACGCCGGTGGTCATCTGCCAGCCGGTGGACCTGCCGACCAAGGAGGCGCACGCGGCGGTGGCCGACGAGGTGCAGCGGCACAAGCTGGACGGGGTGGTGTGCTACCAGGACTACACCGCGCTCGGGCTGATCGTCGAGCTGCTGAACCGGCGGGCGAAGGTGCCGGACGACGTGGCGGTGGTCGGGTTCGACAACCTGCCGCTGGGCGAGGACTTCGGCATCTCGCTCACCACCTACGACTACCCGGCCGAGGCGATGGCCGAGCGGGCGGTGGAGGCGATGCACGCCCGCATCGCCCGCCCGCACCGCCCGCCGGCGCGGGTGCTGGTGCCGGGCAAGCTGATCGTGCGGGCCAGCGCGCCGGCGGGCTAAGCCGCTTGCGGATGCTTTCGTAGGGTGGGCACCGCCCACCGCCACGAACGAAGATGGTGGGCGGTGCCCACCCTACGAACTGTGGACCCACCCCGGAGGAACACGGAACATGAGTCGGCGGGAGGACGTGGCGGTGGTGGGCGGGGGGATCGTCGGGCTGGCCCACGCCTGGTCCGCCGCCGCCCGCGGGCTGTCGGTGGTGGTGTTCGAGCGGGGGCCGCGGGCGGAGATGGCGTCGGTGCGGAACTTCGGCATGGTGTGGCCGATCGGCCAGCCGGCCGGCGAGCGGTATGAGACGGCGATGCGGTCGCGGGCCAGGTGGCTGGAGTTGCGGGACGCCGGGGTGTGGGTGGAGGAGTGCGGGGCGGTTCACGTCGTTCGCCGGCCGGACGAACTGCAAGTGATCGAGGAGTTCGCCGCCGTCGCGCCGGGGTTGGGGGTGGCGTGCGAACTGGTGCGCCCGGCCGATGCCGCCCGCCGGTTCCCGGCCCTCAACCCGGACGGCCTGCTCGGCGTGCTGCACAGCCCGACCGAGTGTGTGGTCGATCCGCGGCAGGCGCTCGCCGTCCTCCCCGAGTTCCTCGCCCGCAAGTTCGGCGTCGAGTTCCGCTACCGCACCGCCGTCACCGACGTGCAGATGCCGTTCGTCCGCACCGCCGCCGGCGACGAGTGGCGGGTGGACCGCTGCCTGGTCTGCTCCGGGGCCGACTTCGAGACGCTGTTCCCGCGGGAGTTCGCCGCCTCCGGGCTGACCCGGTGCAAGCTGCAGATGATGGCGACCGGCCCGCAGCCGGGCGGGTGGAAGCTCGGCCCGCACGTCGCCGGCGGGTTGACGCTCGCGCACTACGCGGCGTTCGAGGTGTGCGAGAGTTTGCCCGCGCTGAAGGAGCGGTTCGCCGCCGAGATGCCGGAGCATGTGAAGCTCGGCATTCATGTGATGGCGTCACAGAACCACCTGGGCGAGGTGGTGATCGGCGACTCGCACGAGTACGACGACGCCATCAGCCCGTTCGACAGCCGGCGGACCGACGACCTGATCCTCGACTACCTGAAGCGGTTGGTGCGGCTGCCCGACCCGACCATCCACCGCCGCTGGCACGGGGTGTACGCCAAGCACCCGACGCACCCGCAGTTCGCCGCCGAGCCGCAGCCCGGCTGCCATCTGCTGGCCTCCCCCGGCGGGGCGGGCATGACCCTGGCGTTCGGGCTGGCCGAGGCGTGGTGGGGGTGATCGCGGTGTCTTCGACGCCAACGGGGTCGAAGAGGGCGTCCGGGAAGCGCCGGTCGGGGTTGGAGTTCACGCTTCAGCGTGAGGAGCGCTCACCCACGCTGAAGCGTGAACTCCAACCCCGACCGGCATGCACTGAGGGATTCTGAGCCGCGGAGCGGCGGCTGATGGTAGCCTGGGGTGGAGCGACCGAAGGGAGCGGAACCCCAGGACC
Organism: Fimbriiglobus sp.; assembly: GCA_022841795.1. Taxonomy (GTDB): domain Bacteria; phylum Planctomycetota; class Planctomycetia; order Gemmatales; family Gemmataceae; genus JALHQU01. The sequence goes on along the minus strand of JALHQU010000046.1, from coordinate 17,668 downwards.
AGCGATACGAAAGCACAAGCCCCGGAGGGGCGCCTGATCGATCAGGCGCCCCTCCGGGGCTTGCGTCGTCACATCATCCACCAGGGGTTCCGTCGCTTCGCTCCGTCACCCCTGGCTACGGGCACCCGCCCCTCCGGGGCGAAGACACCCGCCCTCGCGGTCAGCCCACCAGCGCCTTGATGGCGTTCGCCTTCTCCCCGGCCAGGGCGGTCGGGCGGCCCAGGTTGTCGCGGATCTGGGCGGCCGGGTCCAGGCCCAGGCCGGCGTACAGGGTGGCGTACAGGTCCTGGATCTCCACCGGGCTGTCCTTCGGGGCGGTGCCGTCCTTGTCGGTGCTGCCGTAGGCGATGCCGCCCTTCAGGTTGCCCCCGCCGACCACCACGCTCCACGCCCGCGGGTAGTGGTCCCGCCCGCCGTTCTGGTTGATCCGCGGGGTGCGGCCGAACTCGCCCATCCACACGATCACCGTGTCCTTCAGCTTGCCGCTGGCGGCCAGGTCTTCGGTCAGGCTGCCCATCCCCTTGTCCAGCGTCGGCAGGGCGCGGGTGGACAGGGCGTTGAAGATGCCGCCGTGCATGTCCCACCCGCCGAGCGACACCTCGACGCACGCCACCCCCGCTTCCACCAGCTTGCGGGCGAGCAGGCACCCGCGGCCGAAGTCGGTGTTCCCGTACCGGGCCAGGTCCGCCTGGTCCTTGCTGCCGTTGAACTGGAACACCTCCTTGCGGCTGGACACCACCAGGTCGAGCGCCTTCTTGTACACGTCCTTGTGGGCTTGCACGGCGTCGGCCGGCACGTTCGTCTTCAGCCCGAGGCCCTTGTGCTTGGCGTCGTTCCCTTCCAGGGTGTCGAACAGGGCGGCGCGGCGGGCCATCTGGTCGGCCACGCTCTTCGGCGCTTCCATGTTCTCCGGGATGTTGCCCGGCCGCTGGACGGTGAAGTTGGCGTACTTCATGCCCAGGAACCCCGGCCCGGCCCCGCCCGGCAGCCCGGCCCCGCCGACGTTGATGAACGCCGGCAGGTCCATGTTCTTCATCGCCTCCGCGTCCTGACTGTACTGGTGGGCGAGCACCGACCCGATGTGCGGGAAGTCGGACAACGGGTTGGGCGACCGGCCGGTGCCCATCAGGTACGACCCCCGCTGGTGGTCCCCTTCCTTGGTGGTCAGCGAGCGGACGATGGACAGGTTCTTGAACTGTTTCGCCACGGTCGGCATCAGCTCGGTGATCTGCACCCCGTCGGCGGCGGTGGACCTCGGCTTGTGCTCGCCCCCGTTCGGGCTGTCCGGCTTCATGTCCCACAGGTCGATGGTGGTCGGCCCGCCGCCCATCCACAGGATGATCAGGCTCTTGTTCTTCTTCTTCATGTCGGCCGCCTGGGCCGACAGGTTGGCCAGGAAGTTCAGACCGGGCACGGTGACGGCAGCGGCCGCGGTGGCGTGCTTGAAGAAGTGCCGGCGGTCGGTGATGCCGAACATAACGAACTCCGGTGTGGGGAACCGTGCGAGTGGAAGGCGGTGCGAGCCAAGGTGTTATGCACAACCGGCGGGGCGGATCGCCTACAATCCGCCAGCTTACCAGTGTGACGGGGCGGATGCCACGGAGTTCCCGATTTTCCGCCCGTTCGTTGAACCGGGCGTCCGATTTTCGCCCGCACAGGCGTTTTGCTGCCGGTGCCAAGCCGCTCGCGGCTTAGCGCACCAGCGGCAGCCGCAGCACGAACACCGCCCCGCCGCCGTCGGCGTCGTCCGCGGTCACGTCCCCGCCGTGTTCGCGGAGGGTCTTGCGGGACACCGGCAGGCCCAGCCCCGTGCCGCGGGACCCCTTCGTGCTGACGAACGGCTTGAAGATCTCCTCCCGCTTGTGCGGCGGCAGGCCGGGGCCGTTGTCCGTCACCCGCAGCTCGGCGAACCCGTCCGCCGCGGCGACGTGAACCGTCACCCGCGGGGCGTCCCGGCCGGTGACGGCATCGACGGCGTTGCTCACCACGTTCAGCAGCGCCCGGTGGACGCCGTCCGGGTCGCACGCCACCGGCGGGAGCGGGTCGGACGTGAGTTCGAGTGACACCCCGTTGTCGTCGGCCCGCCCGCGGACCACCTCCAGCACGTCGGCGGCGAGCGATGCCAGGTCGGTCGGCTCCAGCACCGGCTCCCGCTCCTTCGAGAAGCTGAGCATGTCCAGGATGAGTTCGTCGATCCGCGTCTGGTTCTTCTCGACCAGCCGCCAGCCCTTCACCAACAGTTCGTTGTCGCCGTCGTCCAGTCCCATCCGCACCATGTCCCCGCCGAACCGGACGCCCTGCATGATGTTCTTGATGTGGTGGGACAGGCCGGCGATGGTCTGCCCCACCGCCGCCAGCCGCTCGGCCTGGATGAGCGCCTGGTAGTACCGCGTCTCCTCCACCGCCAGCGCCGCCTGGTGGGCGACCGCCGCCGCCAGCTTCAGGTGGTCCTCGGTGAACGTGGGCGGCGGGTCCAGCCCGGCCGGGGCGAGGGTGTCCACGAACAGCACCCCGACGGTGCCGTGTCGCCCCTTCATGGGCACGCAAATCACCTCGCGGATGCGGTGGCGGGCGATGCTCACCCCGGCCCGGAACCGCTCGTCCCCGGCCGCGTCCGCCACCAGCACCCCCTGTCGCCCCGTCAGCACGAACTCGGCCACCGTGCGGCTGACCACCACCTCGCCCCCGCCGCCGGCCCGCGACCGCGCCGCCTTCGGCAACAGGGTGTCGGCGTCCGGGTCGTGCAGCAGGGCGCACCCGTGGTCGGCGTCGGTGGACCGCACCACCAGCTCGACGATGCGGCCGAGCAGCTCGTCCACGTCCAGGATTTCGCTCACCGCCGTCGTCGCCTCGTACAGCGCGGCCAGGTTGGCCAGCCGGCCGCGGAGCCAGTCGGAGGTGGCCGCGTCCGGGCGGACGAGCATGCGGCTGCCCTCGTCCGCCGGCAGGGTGTGCCGCACCGCGGTGGCGAACGCCTCGGCCTCCGCCCGCACCACGATGCGGGTGTGGTCGTGCGGCGGCGGGGTCTCGTCGCGGAACTCGAACAGCGTGTCGCCGGCCCGCAGGCGGTCGCCGGGGCGGAGGTCGGCCGCCTGCACCGCCACCCCGTTCACCAGCGTGCCGTTCCCGCTGCCCAGGTCGGTCAGGTGGACGCCGGCCGGGGTGCGGGCGAGTTCGAAGTGCTTGCGGGACACGCGGGGGTCGGACAGCACGACCGCGTTGGTGGACAGCCGGCCGACGACGGCCGGGCCGTCGGGCAGGTCGAACGTGCGGCCGGCGTCGGGGCCGTCGAGGACGACGAGTTGGGGCACGGCGGTTGACCCGACACCGGCCGGCCGGTGCCACGGACGAAGTTTATGCGGCGGTGGCGGTGTCCGGGCTGGCGGGGCGGCGGAGCCGCCGCAGGCCGGCCGCCCCGCCCAGGGCGAGCAGCCCGACGGCGACGACGGTGGCCGGCTCCGGCACCGGGGCGAACAGCTGGCTGGCCAGGGGCAGGGTCCACACCCCGCGGCCGAGGGTGCCCACCACCAGGATGTCGTCGGCCAGGTCGTACTGGATCTCGGACACGTACGCCTTCGGCATGTCCGCGCCCATGAACGACAGCCAGGTGCCGGTGGCGTCGTCGGTGAACCGGTAGTACAGCCCGCCGGACGTGCCCACCACCACCACCCCGCGGGTGGTGGTGGCCACCGGGAAGAAGCCGACGGCGGTGAGCGTGCCGGTGGTCTCGGTGAACGGGCCGCCGCCGCCGGGGGTCAGGTTGCCGGTGAAGTCGGTCCAGGCGGAGGTGGTGGCGTTGGTCACGGTGCCGAACCACACCCGCTTCGGGGTGACCAGGTACACCTGCTGCCAGTTGCTGGTGTTGGTGGCGATGTCGCGGACGGACGAGTTGTTGGCCACCGTGCCGGCGGCGGTGCTGTACCCGGTGACCGCCGCCACCGCCCCCAGGGCGGACCCGCCGGCGGTGCGGACGAACAGTTGGCCGCCGATGTTGGTGCTGCCGACGCTGGACGTGCCGACGTACAGCACGTTCGGGTTGAGGGTGGCCCCGGTCCGCCCGCCGGCCAGCATCTTGTTCACGTTCAGCGAGTGGACGCTCGCCCCGCCGCCGAACCCGGCGGACGCCGCCAGGTCGCCGTTCAGGTCGGTCAGCACGTTCCCCTGGTTGACCGACTCGTAGATCCGCCGGGTGCCGACGTACAGCCGCCCGCCCTCCACCTGGTTGACGGCGATCGGCTGCACGAACTGCAGGTTCGCGTCGTAGGTGTAGATGGTCGGGCCGGCGGCCGACCCCACCCGCAGGGACGGGGTGACGGTGCCGGTGGCGTTGTTCCCGGCGTCGTAGGTGGTGCGGCGGAACGAGGCGAAGTTCTGCACGCTGTAGTACCGGGAGGTGGTGGTGCCGACGCCCGACCCGCCGACCACCAGCGGGTCGGCCGCCACCCGCCCGCCGTCCCCGCTCAGCAGGCTGGTCCACACCTTGCTGGCGAGCGCCGTACTCACCGTCGTGCCGGGGGCCATGACGGCGGTGGCGTTGTCCTGCTGGCCGGTGATGAGCGCCTTGGTCAGGCGGTCGTACGCCACCCCGGTCACCTCGGTGGTCCGCAGCCCCTGGTTCAGCGACACCCACGACCCGGCGCCGGCGGTGATCACGTCCCGGCGGTACATGCCGCCGTCGTTGCCCATCCAGAACCGGCCGGCGGCGTCGATGCCCAGGGCGCGGGTGTCGGCGTGCGGGATGCTGTTGTTGGCCGTGTCCGCCCCGTAGAACAGCGACCCCTGGGAGCCGGCCGCCAGGCCGGCGTTGATGCGGAACACCTGCGACCCGAACGGCGACCCGGGGGTGCGGTCGCCGCCCACGTACACCAGGTTCGGGTCGGTCGGGTGGGCGGTGATGGACAGGTGGATGCCGCCCTGCCCGCCGGGGTTGAGGGTGTTCCCGCCGACGGTGGTGTCCAGGGACGCGGCCGCCCAGGTGGCCCCGTTGTCGCCGCTGCGGTAGACGCCGTTCACCACCCCGCCGGTGACCACCGCCGCCCAGGCGGTGTTGTTCGCCCCGAACGCGAACTTGATGTTCGACACGTTGTTCCCGGTGAACAGCGAGGTCAGCCCGGCGCTGGTGTTGCTCACCAGGCTCCAGTTCGCCCCGCCGTTGGTGCTGCGGTAGATGCCGTTGGTGCCGGCGAACTGGGTGGCGGTCAGCAGGATGTCGCTCCCGCCCACCTGCCGCCCGGCCAGACCGAGGGTGTACCCGCCGGGCAGCCCGTTCGGGGCGTTGGTGGTGCTGTTCCCGGAGACGAGCGTCCAGTTCGCCCCGCCGTCGGTGCTGCGGATCAGCCCGATGTTCCCGTAGGTGTTGCTCACGTCGGCGAAGCTGGTGGCGGCGACGATGGTGCTGCCGGCGGCGTACACGCTGGTCACCTGGTGGTGCCGCGGGTTGAACGCCCCGGCCCCGTTGATGCTCGTCCACGTGGCCCCGCCGTCGGTGCTGCGGAGCATGCCCGCCTGCGCGCCGCCCGTGCCGCCGAGCGAGCTGGTCCGCGCGTACCCGGCCACCAGCACGCTGGCGTTGGTCACGTCGTACGACACCGACCCGAAGGCGAGGGACGAGAAGGTGGCGTTCGCCTGCGCCACCGGCGTCCACGTGCCGCCGGAGTCGGTCGTCCGCCACAGCCCGCCGTTGACGGTGGCGATGACCGCCGACCCGGACAGGGTGGGGTGCAGGGCGAGGCTGTTCACCGCCCCGGACACGGTGCCGTTCGGGGTGATGTTCAGCTGGTTGCCGTTGTTCCGGATGCCGTTCGGCCCCTGCTCCTGCCACGCCGGCACCTGGGCGGCGACGGGGGCGGCCAGGGCAATAGCAGCCAGAACCGAGACCAGCCGCCGCAGCGAGCGGATTCCTGTCATAGATGAAGCTTCCGCCGGTGACCGATGGGGCGGTGGTATCATGCGGGGAGGGTGGGACGGCTGCAAGAGTAAAATGTGAGAAGCGAGGCGGTTTGTGCCGATTCCTCCGACGCCTCACGCTGAATCAGGCGACCGCTGAACGCCCGCCGCGGTGGTTCGCCCGGCGAGGGTGTTAGGTGGCTCACCCTCGCTCGCGCGTCGGGCTAACAAAAACACCTACGAGCGGTACGGCTTGACCACCGCCCGCATCCGCAGCGGCAGCCGCTCGAACGCCTCACTCACCGCCTTCGAGTTCGGCTTCTGCCGGGCTTCCAGTTCGGCCCCCTTGCGGAACGCCGCGTCCGCGTCCCGCCCCTGCTGGTACTGGGCGAGGCCGAGGAAGTACCAGAACCGGGCGTCGGCCGGGTGGCCGGCGGTGGCGGCGGCGAACAGCCGCTCGGCGTCGGCGTACCGGCCGGCGGTGAACGCGGTCAGCCCGTCGGCGTAGCTCTTACCCGCCTTCTCGATCGCTGCCGTCTCGACGGACGTGACTTGCACCACCCCGCCGGCCCGCGCCTCGGCCAACCGGGCGGCGTACTGGTTCGCCTGGTCGGCCAGCTTCTGCTCGTACTGCTTGGCGTCGGCGGTGCGGGCGGCCTCGGCCGCGGTCGCCTTGGCCGTCGCGTCCTCGATCCGCTTGCGGGCGGCGGCCTCGGCCTCGGCCTTGGCCGTCGTCTTCACCGCCTCCACGGCCATCTTCGCCTTCGCCAGCTCGGCGGCCGTGTCCTTCGTCGCCGCCTCGACCGCCGCCTTCACCTTGTCGTCCACGCCCTTCTTGGCCTCGGCCACCGCCTTCTCGCCGTCGGCCTTCATCGCCGCCACCGCCTTGTCGGCGTCCGTCTTCACCTTCTCCACCATCGACTTCGCGGCGTCGGCATCGGCCTTCGCCTTGGCCGTCTCGTCGGCCGCGGCCTTCAGGTTCGCCTTCAGCGTGTCCGCCTCTTTCTGAACCGCGATCAGCGCCTCGGCCGCTTTCTTGGCGTCGCCGGAAGTGGCGGCGGTGGCCAGTTGCTTGATGGTGGCGGGCAGGTTGGCCGCGTCGAACTTGTCGTCGATCAGCTTGGCCGACTTGAGTTCGGTCACCACCCCGGACAGCGACGCCTCCGCCGCCTTCTGCTTCTTGCCGGCTTCGGTCGCGGCGGCTTCGGCGGCCTTCACCTGTTTGCCCTGCTCTTCGATCGCCTTCGTGACGCGGTCCTTTTCTTTCAGGAAGTCATCGCCCAGCTTCTCCAGCTTTGCGATCGCCGTCTTATTCTCCGTCACGGCCGCGTCCGCCATCTTCTTGAACTCGGCTGCTTCCTTCTTCGCCGCGGTCACGTCGGCGAGGGCCGTCTCCGACGCCTTCTTCACGTCGGCCGTTTCCTTCCGGGCGGTCTCGGCGTCGGCCTTGGCCGCGGACAGCAGGTCGTTCCCCTTCGTCAGGGCGGCGGTCAGCTCGGGCAGTTGCTTCTTGGCGTCGGCCGCGTCTTGCTTGGCATCGTCCGCCACCTTCTTCGTCGCCAACACCTGTGCTTCCAGTGTTGCCTTCTCCGCTTCCGCCGCCTGGCGGGTGTCGTTCAGTTGCTTCTCGGTCTCGGCCAGCTTGGCGACCGCCTCCGGGTCGCCGGCCGGGCGGACGGCCGCCGGCGCCGGGTCCTTCTCTCCGTTCGGGATGACCCCGAAGAGGTACAGGCCGGCGAACGTCACCCCGCTGGCGAGCAGGCCGAACGCCGCCCCGCCGACGAACTTGCCCAGCCCGGCCGAGGTCCGCCCGGCCGGTCGCAGGTCGTCATCCTCGTCGTCCGCCGTCGGGCGGGTCTTGGCCGCCACGGCCGCGGCCGCGGCCGGCACGAGGAGCTCCTTGGACGACCGGCGGGTGGTCTTGGCGACCGGCTGGACGGCCGTGTCTTCCGCCGCCGCCTCGGCCGCGTCCAGGTCCATGTCGGCCATGCTGCGGGACCGCTCGGCCGGCTCCTCGGTGGAGAAATCCGGGGAACTCAGGTCGATCCGCGCGCTCGCCTGGCTGGCGCCGGTCGGGTCGTCCACCTGGGGCAGGTTGAACCCGACGCCGCCGTCGTCCTCGTCCGCGGCCGGGCCGGCCGGTTTCGGCGTGGTGCCGCTGCCCACCCCGGTCCGCTCGAAGATGCTCGACCCGCCGGTGTGCGCCGCCGGGACGAACAGTTCGGACGTGCCGTCGGCCTCGTCCTCGGTCAGCAGGTCGTCCGGCTCGGCCGACTTGTCGCGGCGGGCGAAGATGCTGGCCTGCTGCGGCGGCAGGACGATCTCCCCGCTCTCCGGCGTCTCCGCCTCCTCGTACGCGCGGAGCAGCTCGCTGTCGCTCACCCGCCCGGTGACGCTCGTCTCCTCCCAGGTGGTGCCGCTGTCCGGGGCGGACCCGGTCAGGTCGGCGAACAGGGCGGCGGCGTCGTCGAACTTGGCGGTGGACGGCGGCTTGGCCGGCGGCGGCGCGTCCAGCCACCCGGACCCGGTGGCGGCCGGGCGGACCTCGGCGTCCCAGGTGACGGCCGAGTCACCCACCCCTTCGCTCTCCACCCCCTCGGCGAACAGCACCCCCGACGCCGACTCGTCCAGGTCGTGCGGGGCGGTCGGCATCTCGTCCAGCGGCACGCTCTCCTCGTCCAGGTTGAGCGGCTCGGCCGGGTCGTCCGGGTTCAGATCGTCCGGGCGAACCGGGGCCGGGGCCGGGGTGGGCTGACGCCCGCGGCGGAAGATGGACGAGCCGTCGTTCGACGGGGCGGGACCAGTCGGCGGGTGTGCGGCCATCAGCGGTACTCGATCCGGGGTGCGATCGGACAGGGCAGGCTCCGCCGGCGCGGGGGCGAGCCGCGAACGGGGACGCCTTGAAGGTAACTCAGGACTGGGCCGATTTCATCGGCTGTGCGACCATTTTCGCCATTTTCTCCACCCCCACCGACCGGAATTACCGGATCGGGTTCAGCCGCGGGCGGGTGAGCTGCGGCGAAATCACCCATACCCCATTGGAAATAAACCGGCCGGGGTTGGAGTTCATGCTTCAGCGTGAGTGACCGCTCCTCACGCTGAAGCGTGAACTCCAACCCCGGCTGTAGTTATGAGGGGCGTATCATCCTGCCGTGTGTGGAACAGACCTGCCGTCCCGAAATCCGCGCAGCGACTGCATGTAAGTTGTGCGACCGATACCGGCAGTGAAACCGGACCGACGCCCTTCCCCCCCGAAAATGGTGGAATCGGGCGGCCGTCCGGGATGCCAGGCGGGTTCGGCATCCGGGTTGCTCCTGAGGGGATTTCATCTCCCACCTGTTGAAATTGCCCGCACCGCTTGCCACAACGGTCACATGCCTACCACACTCGGATGGACCGACGCCGCGGACCTGACGCACCCGGCCGGTCTGTACTCGGACGAGGTGATTGAGCTGCCGCTGCTGCTGCCCGAGTGGCAGGTGGCGGCGCTGGAAGAAGCCGCGCAGAAGCGGGGCATGACCGTCGGCCAGTTGCTGCGGCGGCTGTTCGCCGACCTGTTCCCCCGCCCGGCGATGACGGGGTGAACGGGTGGCCGACTGTCTCCGACAGTCGGGGCCGACTCCCGGAGGGAGTCGGCCACCCGATACGGCCAGGTCACTTCTCCCCCGGCAATCGCCCCGGGGTCCACGGGGCGCCGGCGGCGTCCAGCGCCTTCTCCAGCGGCGGGATGTCCTTCTCCGCCACCGCCCGCAGCGTCGTCGTCACCTCGGTCAGTTCCGCCAGCCCGATCGCCAGCGACTCGCCCGCCGTCTTCGTCGGCCTGGTTACCGCGTCGTCGTGCGTGCCGGCGGCGTACCGGATGCGGTCGGCGATGCTGTCCGGGGTGTTCTCCTGGCGGGCGGCCAGCACCGAATCCCCGTTCAACTTCCGTTTCAGCGTCCGCAACTGATCGGCCAGTTGGGTGAGTTTCGTGTCGGTGGCGTCGTCCGGCTTGGCGGTCAGCTTGACCGCCTTCCGCATCGCCTCCACCTTCGTCGCCAACTCGTCCGCCGTCTTCGTCGCCGCGGCCAGCTTCTTCAGCGCCGCCTTCGCCTCCTTGTTGAACTTGGCGACCGCCGCGTAGTCGTCGGCCGACAGCGTGCCCAGCGGGTCCGACCGCACGTCGAACGCCGCCGGCTCGCTCAGCTTCGTCTCCTTCCCGCCCTGCCGCTTCACCAGGTGGGCGGCGTACCGGCCGGGCACCACCATCGGCCCCTCCCGGCCGTCCGCGGTGGCGGGCATCTCCCGCAGGTTCCACGTCACCCGGTGGACGCCCTCGCTCGTCGGGGCGGCCACCCGCTGCACCACGTCGCCCGCCGCGTCCTGGATCACCAGGGTGACGGTCGGGGCTTCCTCTTCCGCCTCCTCCCGCAGGTCGTCCAGCTTCGGGTAGTCGATGTCCTTGCTCGTCCGCTTCGCCTCCGCCTCCTTCTCCTTGCGGAGCTGCTTCTTCGTCTTCAGCGTTTCTTTCAGCGTCACGGTGAACGTGGCCCCGTAGGGTGAGTTGTCGGCGAAGTAGTGGGCCGCCCCCTGGAAGCTCTTGCCCGCCCCGCCGAGCTGCGACATGGGCACGTAGGCGTACACCGCCTGCGGGGGGATGACCGAATCCGCCTTCACCGCCGCTTCCGTCGTCAGCTTCCGCAGCGCCGAGTAGTCGTCGATCACGTAGAACCCGCGGCCGAAGGTGGCGACGACGAGGTCGTGGTTGTGCTTCTGCACGGCCAGGTCCTTCACCTGAATCGTGGGCAGCCCGTTCTTCATGGCGTGCCACTTCTTCCCGCCGTCGGTCGTGCAGAACAGGCCGAACTCGGTGCCGACGAACAGCAGGTTCGGGTCCGTCGGGTCTTCGGCCAGGCAGTACACCGTGCCCCGCTCGGGCAGGTTGCCGGCGGCGGTGGCCCACGTCTTGCCGGCGTCGGTGCTCTTCATCAGGTACGGCTTGAAGTCGGCGTTCTTGTGCGCGTCGAACGCGGCGTACACGGTGCCGGCGGCGTGCTCGCTGGCCACCAGCTTGCTCACGTAGGTGCCCTCCGGCACGCCGTCGATCTTCTCGACCTTCCGCCAACTCTTGCCGCCGTCGTCGGTGATCTGGATCAGCCCGTCGTCGGTGCCGACGTAGATCAGCCCCTCCTTCTTCGGCGCCTCGGCCAGCGCCACGATGTTCCCGTAGAAGCTGGTGGACACGTGCTTCGACACCGCCTCGGGCGACTGGATCTTGCCGAACACCTTCAGCTTGTCGCGGTCGAGCTGGCGGGTGAGATCCGGGGAAACGGCCGTCCAGCTCTCCCCGCGGTCGTCGGACCGGAACAGCTTGTTGCCGGCGAAGTACAGCCGCTTGCTGCTGTGCGGGCTGATGATGAGCGGCGAATCCCAGTTCCACCGCAGCGGCGGCTCGCCCTTGCCGGCGATCGGCCGGATGTCCACCCGGTTGCCGGTCTTGCGGTTGAACCGCACCAGCCCGGCGTACTGGTACTCGGCGTACACGGTGTCCGGGTCATCGGGATCCACCTTGCAGTGGAACCCGTCGCCGCCGAGGACGACGTACCAGTCGGCGTTGACGATGCCGTTGGTGCTGCGGGTGCGGACCGGCCCGCCCAGGGTGTAGTTGTCCTGCGTGCCGCCGTAGATGTGGTAGAACGGCCCGGACTTGGGGTTCTGGTCCACCCCCAGGTCGTAGAACTGCGTCACCGGCAGGTTCGCCTTGAACACCCAGTGCTTGCCGGCGTCGTGCGATTCGTACAGCCCGCCGTCGCACCCGCACAGGTAGTACTTCGGGTCGGCCGGGTCGATCCAGATGTCGTGACTATCGACGTGCTTGTCCGCCTCGCCGAGTGCTTTCAGCGTCGCCCCGCCGTCGTCCGACACCTGGTTCACCACGTGCATGACGTACAGCCGGTCCTTGTTCACCGGGTCCACCCGCGGGGTGCAGAAGTACTGCGCCTGGCTGTCGAACGGGTTCCGCTTCTCCCACGTCTTGCCGTTGTCCTGGCTGCGGAAGATGCCGCCGGCCTTCTCCGCCGCCTCCACCTGGGCGTACACCGTGTCCGGATCAGACGGCGACATGGCCAGCCCGATGCGGCCGAGCTCCACGCCCGGCAGCCCGCTGGTGATCTTCTTCCACGTCTTCCCGCCGTCGGTGCTGCGGTGGATGCCGCTGCCCGGCCCGCCGTTCACCAGCGTCCACACGTGCCGCCGCCGCTGGTAGCTGGCCGCGATCAGCACGTCCGGGTTCCGCGGGTCCATCACCACGTCCGTCACGCCGGTGTCGTCGTCGATGAACAGCACCCGCTCCCAGCTCTTCCCGCCGGTGGTCGTCTTGAACAGCCCGCGGTCCCCGCCCGGCCCCCACAGCGGCCCCTGCGCCGCCACGTACACCACGTCCGAGTTCTTCGGGTGGATCAGGATGCGGGCGATGTGTTCGGACCGCTTCAGCCCGACGTTCGCCCACGACTTCCCGCCGTCGGTCGATTTGTACACCCCGTCGCCGTAGGCCACGCTCCGCTGGCTGTTGTTCTCCCCGCTGCCCACCCACACGGTGTTCACGTCCTGCGGGTCGAGGGTGATGGCGCCGACGCTGAACGACGCCTCGCCGTCGAACACGGGGGTGAAGGTGGTGCCGGCGTTGGTCGTCTTCCACACCCCGCCGCTGGCGACGGCGGCGTAGAAGTGCGCCCGGTCCTTCGGGTTGACGGCGAGGGCGGCGATGCGGCCGGACGTGACCGCCGGGCCGACGCCCCGCAGCCGGAACGCCCCGACCGGCGGGGCGAAGTCCTTCTTCGGCGCGTCCACCACACCGGGCTGGCCGGCGGCGAGCGCGAGTGACAACAGCATGACACCGGGAGACATTGGCAGCGTCCCTGGGGTGAGATGAGGGTTCGGAGGGCAGGAGATGTCTTAGCGGTGGGTGTGCGGACGTGTAGCCCGCCGGGCGCGGGCAAGGTAGGCACCGACCGCCGGGGGCGGTCGGCGGGCCGCCACAGAGGGCGGCCCCTACAGATCAACCACCTCGTAGGGGCCGCCCTCTGTGGCGGCTCGCTGGTCAGGCGACGCCAGACCAGCACTTCTCACCCGGCGGGCGGCGTTTGCGGCACGGCCTCGGCCGGGGCCGGGGGGCGCTGGAACGCCGACCGGCGGGCGGTCGGCGGACTCGGCGGCGGGGTTTGCAGGTCGCGGGCCAGCCGCTCGGCCTCGCCCTCGTTCCCGATCCGCTCGCGGATGAGGGTGTGCACGCCGGGGGCGGCCAGCTCCATCGCCTCCCACTCGGACTGGGTGCAGACCGCGTTCTGCCCGCCCTGCCGCATCACCGCCCCCATTCGGTACACCACCCACGGGCCGGGGAGAGAGTGCGGCATCGCGGATCCTCGTGCGTGCAGGGGCAACCCAGCATTGTAACACCGGCCGGCGGCGGGGCGCGGGCGAAACACGAATTCCGCGGTGCCCTTGTTCGCCCTTGTTAGCCCGACGCCCCAGCGAGGGAACTGGCTCGCCCCTCGCTGGCGCGTCGGGCTAACAAAACCTCGGCCGCCGGCGAAACGCGAATTCCACCTTTACCCTGTGTGGCCCGCGGCCGACTGGGTACACTCACCACATCCCTTCTTGGTGCCGTCGCTCTGAGCCCGCTCACGGCGCCCTCCCCGAGATCGCTCGCCCCGCCCGAGTCGCGTCCCCTCCCCACACCCGGCCGGCGGTCGGCCGCAGAGGTTCCCCGTGAGCACCAAACTGTACGTCGGCAACCTGCCGCCCGGCACCACCGACGACGACCTGACCGAGCTGTTCGCCAAGTTCGGCACGGTGGCCACCGCCGGGGTGGTGGTGGACAAGAACACCGGCCGCAGCCGCGGGTTCGCCCTCGTCGAGATGAGCGACGGGGCGGACGTCGCCATCCGGGCGACGAACGGGGTGGCGTTCCAGGGGCGGACGATGATGGTGAGCGAGGCCACCCAGCGGGTGATCCGCCCGCTCGCCACGGCCGTCCCGCTCGTCGCCCGCCGGTCGTGAGAGTAGCAGGCACACGCCGTGTGCCGTCCGCGCGGGCGGCACCAACCGGGTGAAGGGGACTGGCTCCGTTTCGTCGCCGGCCCAGCCCCGTCGGGGGGAATGCCGAAACGGTGCCTGTCCCCGTGTTCCCCCCACCGGACCGGGGACAGGCACATTTTCGATACTCGTCACATTCCGCGACAGGCCGGGGCGAAAATGAGCCAGTCCCCGGTCCGGCCGGCCCGTCTGGTATAACGGTTGGCACGCCGGTCCCTCGTCCGCCGGAGCCGCCCCATGCGCCCGCTCGCCTGCCTCGCCGTCTTTGCTCTCGCTCCTCTGGCTGTCGCCGCCGACCCGAAGCCGGCGTCGTTCACCCTCACCTTCGACTCGGCCAAGCTCGCCCAGCCGTTCACCGGCCGGGTGGTGGTCGTGCTGGCGCGAACGAAACCCACGACCGTCATCCGCGGCCTGAGCTGGGGGAACACCGAGCCGGCGTTCGCCGTGGACGTGACCGGGTGGAAGCCCGGCACCCCGCTCGTCGTCGGGGCGGACGCCCTCAGCACCGTGCCGCTGAAGGACGTGAAGCCGGGCACGTATTTCGCCCAGGCGATGCTGGACCGCGACCTGGGCGGCATCAGCTTCGCCGCCAGCCCCGGCAACCTGTACTCGAAGCCGGTGGAGCTGAAAGACTTCGACCCGACCGCCGCCGGTGACACCGCCCTGTCACTCGACCAGGTGGCGGCCGAGCGGGAGTTCAAGGAGACCGACGCCGTCAAGCTGGTGGACATCGAGAGCAAACTGCTGACGAAATTCCACGGCCAGCCGACGCGGATGCGGGCGGGGGTGGTGCTGCCGCCGTCGTTCGCCAAGGAACCCGACCGCAAGTACCCGGTGGTGTACGAGATCACCGGGTTCGGCGGGGACCACTTCGCCGCCCTCGGCCGCCGGCCGGCGACCCTGGACGGCACCGAGTTCGTGTGGGTGGTGCTGGACGGCAACTGCCGGCTCGGGCACCACGTGTTCGCCGACTCGGCGAACAACGGTCCGCGAGGAACCGCGCTGGTCGAGGAGTTGATCCCGCACATCGAGAAACAGTTCCGTTGCATCGGCACGCCCGCCGCCCGGCTCGTCACCGGGCACTCGTCCGGCGGGTGGAGCAGCCTGTGGTTGCAGGTGGCGTACCCGGACACGTTCGGCGGGTGTTGGAGCACCTCCCCCGACCCGGTGGACTTCCGCGACTTCCAGCGGGTGGACCTGTACACGCCGGCCGCCAACCTGTTCACCGACCCGAAGGGCGGGCGGCGGGCGCTGTCCCGCAGCAGCGGCCGGGGGGTGATGTACTTCGACTCGTTCTCGAAGATGGAGGAGGTGATGGGCCGGGGCGGGCAGTTGGAGTCGTTCGAGGCGGTGTTCAGCCCGCGGGGGAAGGACGGCAAGCCGCGGAAGCTGTGGGACCGCACGACCGGGGCGATCGACCCGGACGTGGCCGAGGCGTGGGAGCCGTTCGACATCAGCCTGAAGCTGCGGCGGGAGTGGGCGACGCTCGGGCCGAAGCTGGCGGGCAAGGTGCACGTGTACATGGGCGACGAGGACACGTTCTACCTGGACGGCGCCGCCCGGCTGCTGAAGAGGCGGGTGGCGAAGCTCGGGTCCGACGCGGTGGTGGAGCTGTTCCCCGGCAAGACGCACGCGCTGGTGGACGCGAAACTGCGGGAGCGGATCAACAAGGAGATGGCGGCGGCCGTCGCGAAGGCGGCACTGCGAGGCGAGAAGTAACATCCGGGCGGAAGTTCTCACCCCTCCCCGTCGGGGAGGGGTCGGCGAGTGCGGAGCACGAGCCGGGGGTGGGGTCGGATTCTCCCGGTGAAGTGCCTTCCGGGTGAACCCGGCGGGTGTTGGAGTTCACGCTTCAGCGTGAGGGAGCGTTCCACACGGGGTAGCGGGTACGCCAACCCCCGCCGGGTTTGCTGGGAGCCGGTGGGGGGGGCGCCCCCCCCCCCCCGCCCCCCCCCCGGCGACCCCTCCCCAACGGGGAGGGGTGATGGTTCGCCACCCACCACTTCAGGCACGACGCACTTCCGGCCCGCCCCGCACGGTCGCTCGTTCGACCGAACTGGCACGCCGGGCGAGTCGCACTACAATTCGGGTGTCGTTCCGCCGCCCGCCCCGGCCCGTGCCGACCTCCGAGGCGTTCATGCCGTCGCCGTCCGACCCGTCGCTGTCCCAGCTCGCGTCCGTGTCCGAACTCGTCTACGACCGCCTGCCCGTCACCGTCATCCGGTTCGACCGCGACTTCCGCTTCCTGTTCGTCAACCGCCGGTACGCCGAGCAGGTGGGGCAGCCGGCGGCCGAGCTCATCGGTCGCCCGTTCGCCGACCTGAAGATGCCGGTGCCGGACGAGACCAAGCGGGTGTTCACCGCCGCCGCCGGGCGGGCGTTCGCCGGGGCGGCGGACGAGTGCTCGTTCGACATCGGCCCGCCGGCCGACGTGCGGACCGTTCACGCGCTGTTCCTGCCCGAGTTCGATTCGGGCGGGCAGGTGGCGAGCGTGCTGGCGGTGGGCACCGACGTGACCGCGTTCCGGGAGGCGGAGGCGGCCCGGCGGGAGGCGGCGGGGCTGTTCCACACGTTCATGGACGCCAGCCCGGCGGTGGCGTGGATGAAGGACGCGGACGGGCGGTACGTGTACCTGAGCGGGGCGTACCGCCGGCAGATCGGGGCGGACGACGGGTGGATCGGGAAGACGGACTTCGGCGTGTGGCCGGCGGACGTGGCCGCCCAGTTCCGGGCGAACGACCTGCGGGTGCTGGTGAGCGGGGCGGCCGAGCAGGTGACGGAGACCGGGGCGGTGCCGGACGGGACGACGCACACCTGGCTGAACGTCAAGTTCCCGTTCACCGACGCCGGCGGGCGGCGGTACGTCGGCGGGGTGGGCATCGACGTGACCGACCAGCTGCGGGCGGAGGCGGACAAGCGGGCGGCGGAGGAGCAGCAGAAGCACGAGCGGCGGATGCTGCACGCGCAGAAGCTGGAGTCGCTCGGGGTGCTGGCCGGCGGCATCGCGCACGACTTCAACAACCTGCTCACCGGCATCCTCGGGTACGCCTCCCTCGCCCGGCTGGAGCTGCAGGAGACCGGGCACCCGGCGGCGGCGCACCTGGAGCACATCGAGAAGGGGGCGGTGCGGGCGGCCGACCTGTGCGGGCAGATGCTGGCGTACGCCGGCAAGGGGCAGGTGGCGGTGCAGCCGATCGACCTGAACCGGCTGGTGCAGGAGATGGCCAGCCTGCTGGCCATGACCATCTCCAAGAAGGCGGTGCTGCGGTTCGACCTGACCCGCGACCTGCCGGCGGTGAGCGGCGACCCGACCCAGCTACGGCAGGTGGCCATGAACCTGATCACCAACGCGTCCGACGCCATCGGCGACACCAGCGGGCTGATCTCCGTCGCCACCGGCAGCATCGACGCGGACGCCGAGTACCTGGCGGACATCGGGGCCGGCGACCTGCCCCCGCGGCGGTACGTCACCCTGGAGGTGTCGGACAACGGCGTCGGCATGAGCGAGGCCACCAAGGCCCGCATCTTCGAGCCGTTCTTCACCACCAAGTTCACCGGCCGCGGCCTCGGGCTGAGCGCGGTGGCCGGCATCATCCGCACGCACGGCGGGGCGATCAAGGTGTACTCGCAGGAGGGGAAGGGCACCACGTTCAAGGTGCTGCTGCCGGCCGCCGCCGCCGCCGCCCCGCCGGACGCCGCCCGCGCCGCC